>NZ_JBYNTT010000002.1:0-418761 GCF_057784995.1 Ramlibacter sp. G4-7 | reverse complement strand
GCCGCCGCCGCCCCCGCCGCCCAGGCTGCTGGACGGACCCGCGCCGAGCGAGCTGCCGCTGCCGCCGGGGCGCGAATCGCCCGCGCGCGCGCGGTTGCCGCTGCCCACCGAGTTGCTCACCTGGCCCGGCTTCTTGCCCGACGACCACTGCGTGGACTGCCCGCGGTTGCCGCCGGTGTTGCCGCGATTGCCGCTGCCGACGTTGGTGCGGTCACCGCCGCTCACGTTGGTCCGGTCGCCGCGGTTGATCGTGGTGTTGCGGTCGCCGCGGTCGATGTTGATCGTGTTGTTGCCGCCGCCCCAGCTGCCGTTGTAGTGGTTGCCGCTCCAGGCGGCGCCGAGCGCAGCGCCCCAGATCACGCCCGTGGCGAACGCCGCGCCCGGGGCATACGGATACCAGTACGAAGGGTAGGGCGCCGGGTAGTAGGTGTACGCCGGGTAGCCGCCGGCGACCACCACCGTGGACGGGTTGTAGGTCGGCACGTAGACCACTTCCGGGTTGGCCGGGGCGATGGTGATGACCTCCTTTTCGACCACCACCTTGGTCTTGTCGTCGGACTTGAGGTTGCCCGCCGCCTGCGCGCGCCGGCGGAACTGCTGCACGGCCTCCATGACTTCGCCCGTGTCGGCCACCACCGCCTCCCCGAGCTGCGTCGTCCAGTCCAGGTCCTGGCTCATCATCTTGACGATGTCGGGATAGTTGCAGAGGGTCTTGACTGCGTCGTCCCACTGCGCATTGAGTTCGAGCTTGGGGTTGGCCTTGCGCTGGTCCAGGAACCGGTCCGCCTGCACGATCTGCAACGGGTTCGTGGACGCCGGCAGGATCACCGTGACCAGGTCGTCGGGGTACAGCGCGATGCGCCCGACGAGCTGCTCCAGCTCCTGTGCGTTGACGGGCGCCGGCGCGGCCACGGGCGCCGCGGGCGCCTGGGCGCCGGCGGGCAGGGGGGCGAAGGCTGCCAGAGCGGCTGCGGCCGCGATGGCTCGGAGGGCAGGACGGAGCGGCTCGCCGCAGCGCCGCAACGGGTTCGGCAACATGCCCCGGAGGCTAGGATTCGCCTCCACCCCGGCCAATGGGACCTTGGTCGTATCGGGTCGGAGGCAGCAGGGCGTGCCCCTGCGGGCTCAGGTGGGCATGGCTTCGGGAACGAGGCCGACGATCTCGCCGCGCGCGTTGGCCACCGGGCGGATGGAGAAGTGGAAGCTGCGCCTGCCCGCGGGCAGGTCCAGGGTCACGTTGCCGCGCACCGTCCGGCCCTGGCGCGCCTCCTGGACGCCGGCGCGCATCGTTTCGGCCACGTCTGGCGTGGCGGTGAACCACGGCGTGTCCCAGAAGGGCCGGCCCACCACTTCCTCCAGGCGGCAGCGGATGGCCGCCAGCGAGGCGGGATTGGCGTCGCGCAAGGTGCCGTCCACGTCCATGAAACCCTGGAAGATCAGCTCGGTGGCAAAGGCTGCGCGCAGGCGGTCGGCCGCGGCCTGCTGCGCCTCCAGCGCGCGCGTGAGTTCCGAGGTGCGCGCCTTCACCTGCGCTTCCAGCGTTTCGTTGAAGCGCCGCAAGGCGAGTCGTGCGCGCTGTTCGGCCTCCATCAGCGAGGCCAGGCGCGCCCGTTCCTCCCCGAGCTGCCAGTTCGACAGGCGCAGGGCCGACTCGGCGCGCGCGCGCTCCGTGACGTCGGTGGCGAGCACGAGCACGCCGTCGACCTCGCCGGCGGCATCGCGCATCGGCTGGTAGATGAAGTCCAGCACGCGCTCCTCCATCGGCCCTTCCGCCACGCGCTGCAGTTTCACCTTCGCGCCGGCGCCGATGTAGGGCTCGCCGGTGTGCACCACGCCATCGAGCAGTTCGACGAAACCCTGCTCGACGATTTCGGGCAGGGCCTCGCGCAGGGCGCGCCCCGCCACCGTCCGGCCGCCCACGAGGCGCACGTAGGCGTCGTTGGCGAACTCGAACACGTGATCCGGCCCGCGCAGCAGGGCCACGGGCACTGGCGCCTGCCGGAACAGCTCGCGCCAGCGCGCCAGTTCCGCCTCGCGCTGGCGGCGGGCGAACACCAGCTGCGTGATCTCGTTGCCCTGGTTGAAGATGCCGCCCACCCCCTGGTCCGCGTTGCGGATGGGCGTGAGGCTGTAGTTCCACCAGGTCTCGCGGGGCTGGCCGCCGCGCACCATGGGCAGCATCTGTTCGTACAGCGCGAAGGATTCGCCCGCCTCGTACACGCGCCGGAACTGCGGCCCGACGATGTCCCAGATGTCCGCCCAGCCTTCGGCGGCCGGCCGCCCGAGGATCCAGGGGTGCTTCTCCGCCGGGATCACCGACCAGGCGTCGTTGTAAAGCACGACCAGGTCCGGCCCCCAGTAGATGGCCGTGGGAAAGCTGGAGTTCAGGCACAGGCTCACGGCCAGGCGCAGCGCCTCGGGCCAGCCACCGGGATGGCCCAGCGGATGGCCGGACCAGTCGAAGGCGCGGATGCGCTCGCCCATGGCACCGCCGCCTTCGAGGAACTTGAGAGTGGAGGAGGGCACTGCAGGGGGATCTGAAGGGCGGCCCAGTGTAGCGGCTCCTGCGTTATCCTGTGGCCGAGGAGCCGCCCACAAGAAGATGCAGCAGGACATCCTGGTGAACTGGTCCCCGCAGGAGACGCGGGTCGCGATCGTCGAGAACGGCGCCGTGCAGGAACTGCACGTGGAACGCACGCTGGAGCGCGGCCTGGTGGGCAATATCTACCTGGGCAAGGTCGCCCGGGTGCTGCCCGGCATGCAGTCCGCCTTCATCGACATGGGGCTGGAGCGCGCGGCCTTCCTGCACGTGGCCGACGTCTGGCAGCGCCAGCCCGAAGGCGAGCCGCCGGCGGTGGCGCGCAACGCGCAGGTGCAGGTGCCCATCGAAAAGCAGGTGTTCGAGGGCCAGTCGCTGATGGTGCAGGTGATCAAGGACCCGATCGGCACCAAGGGCGCCCGCCTGTCGACGCAGGTCAGCATCGCCGGCCGCCTGCTCGTGTTCCTGCCGCAGGACGACCACGTCGGCGTCTCGCAGAAGATCCCGGCGGACCAGCGCGACGCGCTGCGGCGACGCCTGAACAAGCTGGTGGGCGCCGAGGGCGGCGGCTTCATCCTGCGCACCAACGGCGAGGACGCGAGCGAAGCGGAACTGGCCGAGGACATCGCCTACCTGCGCAAGACCTGGGCACGCATCCGCGAGACGGCCACGCGGGTGCCGCCGCCTTCGCTGCTGCACCAGGACCTGAACCTTCTGCAGCGGGTGCTGCGCGACCTCGTCACGGACACAACGCAGACCATCCGCATCGACTCGCGCGAGCAATACACGCTGCTGGCGGAGTTCGGCAACGAGTTCATGCCGGCCGCCTCGGCCAAGCTGCAGCTGTACAAGGGCGAGCGGCCCATCTTCGACCTGTACTCGGTGGACGAGGAGATCGAGCGGGCGCTCAGCCGCCGGGTGGACCTGAAGTCCGGCGGCTACCTGGTGGTGGACCAGACCGAGGCGCTGACCACCATCGACGTCAACACGGGCGGCTACGTCGGCTCGCGCAACTTCGACGAGACCATCTTCAAGACCAACCTGGAGGCCGCGCAGGCCATCGCCCGGCAGCTGCGCCTGCGCAACCTGGGCGGCATCATCATCGTCGACTTCATCGACATGCAGCGCGAGGACCACCGCGAGGCCGTGCTCGGCGAGTTCCGCAAGCAGCTCGCCCGCGACCGCGTGAAGACCATGTCCGGCGGCTTCTCGCAGCTGGGGCTGGTGGAGATGACGCGCAAGCGCACCCGCGAATCGCTGGCGCACATGCTGTGCGAGCCCTGTCCGTCCTGCCAGGGCAAGGGCACCGTGCGCACGCCGCGCACCGTGGCCTACGACATCCTGCGCGAGATCCTGCGCGAGGCGCGCCAGTTCAACCCGCGCGAGTACCGCGTGATCGCCGCGCCCAAGGTGATCGAGATCTTCCTGGACGAGGAGAGCCAGCACCTGGCCGGCCTGTCGGACTTCATCGGCAAGCCGATCTCGCTGCAGAGCGAGAGCGCGATGGGGCAGGAGCAGTACGACATCGTGCTGCTGTAGGCCCCCCAGGCTTCAGGCTGGCAGTTCGTCGTTGACGTGCAGCGCGTGCAGGCGCGCGTAGAGGCCGCCGCGGGCGATCAGCTCCGCGTGCGTGCCCAGTTCGGCCAGCCGTCCGTGGTCCAGGACGGCGACGCGGTCGGCATGCTCGATGGTGGACAGCCGGTGCGCGATGATGATGGTGGTGCGTCCCGCCATCAGGTGCCGCAGCGCGTCCTGCACCATGCGCTCGGACTCGTTGTCCAGCGCGGAGGTGGCCTCGTCCAGGATCAGCACCGGCGCATCCTTGTAGACCGCCCGGGCGATCGCCAGGCGCTGCCGCTGGCCCCCGGACAGGGCGGCCGCGTTGTGCCCCACGACGGTGTCCAGCCCTTGCGGCAACTGCTCCACGAGGCCGCCGAGGTTGGCCGCCTCCAGTGCATGTTGCACCCGGTGGCGATCCATCTCCTGGCCCAGGGCGACGTTGGCCGCCAGGGTGTCGTTGAACATCACCACGTCCTGGCTGACCATGGCGAACTGGCGCCGCAGCGCGTGCAGGTCCCAGTCGCGCACCTCGTGCCCGTCCAGCAGCAGCTGGCCGCCTGAGGTGTCCACGAAGCGGGGCAGCAGGTTGGCCAGCGTCGTCTTGCCGGATCCCGAAGGCCCCACCAGCGCGATCACTTCGCCCGGCGCCACCGTGAAGGACACGTCGCGCAGGGCGGGGCGCGAGGCGTTGCGGTACTGCACGGTGACCGAGCGCAGCTCGATGCTGCCACGCACGCGGGCCGGGGCGTAGCTGCCGCCGGACTCCGGCTCGGAATGCTCCACCAGGTCGAAGGAGCGCTCCAGGGACACCAGGGCGCGGGTGATCGGGCTGGTCACCTCCGACAGCCGTTTCACCGGGGCGATCAGCATCAGCATCGCCGCCACGAAGGCGGCAAAGCTGCCGACCGTCATCGCGTCGCGGCTTTGCCAGAGCGCGATGCAGATGACGCTGGACAGGGCCGCGGCCGCCAGCATGTGCATGATCGGCGTGATGAGGGCCGAAGCGACCGCCGATTTCATGGCGAGCCGGCGCAGCGTCTGGCTCAGGCTGTGGAAGCGCTCGGCCTGCACCGGCTGGGCGGCGTGCAGCCGCACCACGCGGTTGGCCAGCACGTTCTCCTCGACGACGTAGGTCAGGTCGATCGTGGCCGCCTGGCTGCTCTTGGCGAGCCGGTACAGGCGCTTGGAAGCCGTGCGCATCAGCCAGGCCACGGCCGGCCCCATGAGGCCCACGATGAGCGTGAGCTGCCAGTTCAGGTAGATGAGGTACACGAGCAGGGCGACCATCGCCAGGCTGTCCTTCACCAGGGCCGTCAGCGCGTTCACCAGCATGCTGAAGCCGTTCTGCACCTCGTGCACGATGCTGTTGGCCAGCGAGCTCGCGGACTCGCGCGTGAACAGGTCCATGCGCGCATCGAGCAGCCGGGCGAACAGCGCCTGCCGCAGCGCGAACATTCCCTCGTTGGCGATCTTGGCCAGCGCCACGTCGGCGATGAAGCCGGCGGTGCCCCGCACCGCGAACAGCAGCAGCAGCGCCGCCGGCACCAGCCAGAGGTTGAAGCTGTCCGTCTGGAAGCCCTTGTCCAGGAAAGGCTTCATCAGCGCGGGCATCGCCGGTTCCGTCGCGGCGCCGACGACGGTCGCCAGGATCACCACGAACCAGAAGCGGCGCACGTGCGCGATGTAGGGGAACACGCGGCGAACGCGTTCGGCCAGCGGCTGCGTCGGCAGCGCGATGGCAGCGGCCGACGCTGCGGAGGCCGGGGCCGTCGTGGACTCAGCCACGGCGGCGGGTCTCGGCGAAAGCGGGATTCATGGCCGGATTATCCTCGCCGCCGCGCAGCTGGCCGAGCGTGGCGCCCGCATCGAGCGCCGTGAAGAGCGCATCGAAGAAGACGCGCCTGGACTCGAAGTTGACCTTGTAGCTGACGCCGCCCACATGGATCCAGGCGTCGTCCAGCACCTCCACCTTGGACGCGTGCGGCCAGGACGGCGGCTGCAGCGGCACGAACTCCTGGATGGCGAAGCGCAGCCCCTGGCGAGGCAGCGCGCCGTACAAGGGCGTCCAGTTGCGGCCGCCGGTGTCCAGCTCGCGCGAGAAGTCGTACAGGAAATTCAGGCGCTGCAAGGCGGTGTGCTCGAACTCGTAGAAGCAGTAGCCGGCCCACAGGTACCAGTACTGCAGCCTGCCCGGGCGCAGCAGGCCATAGATCGGCTGCTCCCGCAGATGCTCCGCGGGACGGGTGGGCGCGACGGGGATCATGTCGTGGTCCAGGAAGCCGAAGGATTTCGGCCCCAGCGGGCGCACGATGTTGTGCCAGACCCAGGTCATCGCCATGCCATGCGAACGGTTCGCATGCCGGGTGCGGTAGGGCGGAAGCCCGAGATAGGGCGTGCGATGCTGCTCGCACACCTCGCGGATCTGCCGGCGCATGGACGGTTCGCGCGAGTTGTCGACCACCAGGAGCTGCACGCCCTGCAGGTGGCGCGCCGCCATGCGCAGCTGCCAGCGCAGCGACCAGGGTTGCTCGAAGGCGACCACGATGGCCACCCGCTTGCCCGCGAGATCGGCGTTGCGGCGCAGGAAGGCGCCCAGCTCGGGGGTGGTCTGGCGCCGGTAATGGGCGAGCAAGGCGTCGTTGCGCACCTGGCGCAGCCACTGGCGCACGGGCACCAGCAGCGCCCACTCGCCCGGGCTGAACTCGTGCGCTTCACGCATGCACGGCTGCGCCGGTCGTGGCCCCGCTGCCCCGCTGGCGGGGGCCGAGGACATGGGCGACTTCTTCCAGCACCCGGGCGGGCGTGATCGCGCGCAGGCACTCGCTGCGGCTGGCGCGGTGGTCATCGCAGCCCGCGCGGCCGCAGGGCACGCACTCGTGCGAGGCCTGCAACAAGGTGACGTTGCCGGCGCGCTGTACCGGCGCGCGCCGCACGTGGCGCACCGGCTCCTGCGTCGCGGGCCACGGCGCCCAGCGCAGCGGATTGGTCGGCCCCAGCACGCAGACCACGCGCACGCCGGCGGCGGCCGCCAGGTGGGACACGGACGTGTCCGGACCGATGTAGAGGGCCGCGCGCCGCAACAGGGTGACCAGCTGGTTGAAGTCGAGCGTGCCCGAGGTGTCGAGCAGTTGCGGCGCAGTGCCGAGCCGGCGCAGCGGCGCGATGCATTCCTGGTCGCGCGCGCCGGCGCTGCCGGTCAGCACGACCTGGTGGCCGTCGGCGAGCAGCGAGCGCACGACCGCCTCGTAGGAATCGAGCGGCCACTGCTTGTATTCCCACATGGACGGTGCGTGCACGACCAGGCAGGAGGGCGAGAGCAGGGCGTCGAGGTCGCCGGGCAGGGGCGCCGGCGGTGGCGCCACGACGGGGGGCACGGGGCTGCGCTCGGGCAGCCAGGGCGCGAGCAGGGCGTGTTTCTCCACGATCGAATGCACCTCGCCGCGATCGCCCGACGCCGTCACCACGTGTTCCAGCCAGGGCCGCTTCCACCAGTTGCTGCCGCCTTTGTCCGGCAGGATCGCGCTGCGGCGCGAGGCGGCGACCCAGCCGATGGCGAACGCGCGGTCGCCCGCGTCGGCCACCAGCGCCAGGTCGTAGCGGCGCCAGAGCCGCCACGCCAGCGCCAGGCCGCCGGCGAAGCCGAGCCGGGACGGCACCTCGATGCGCTCGCGGATGTCGGGATTGCCCGCCAGCATGCCCAGGGTGCGCTCGAAGCCGATCACGTCCAGGTCCGCTTGCGGCCAGCGCTGGCGCGCGGCCCGAACGAGCGGGGTCGTGAGCAGCACGTCGCCGATCTGACGGGTCGTCACCACCAGGATGCGCCGAATCGGCTCGGTGCCTGTGGCCGGAGCGGGCCACCGGCGTTCCGCCAGCAGGCAGGCGAGCAGGCCGATGTAGAAATGGCCTTCCATGAAGTCCATCAGCATGGAGTTGAAGGCGCAGCCGATGCCGAAGGCCGCGGTCGCGGCGACCAGCATCGGGCCGGCCGGTCCCCGATCGGCGAAGCCGGCGCGCAGCGCGATCAGCAGCCAGGCGAGGAACAGCGCGAGCGACACGATGCCGCCGCCCACGACCTGCATGGCGAACTCGCTGTGCGGATTGGCGACGCGCAACCAGGGCCAGTCGGCGTAGTGGGCGCGTTGCGGGTCGTGCCGATACCGGGCCTCGATGGCCTGAACCTGCACCTGCGGGAACCGGGCGAATCCGGCACCGTTGCGCCAGTACTCGCGCGCGAGGTCGAAGTTCAGCAGGTTGAGCTCCCTGCGCACCTGCGTCGAGGTCGGGTTGGCCCCCGGGGCGACCACGGCCTGGCCCTGGAAGGTTTCCGCGGCGCGTTCCTTGAAGCCGCTGGAAAGCAGGGCCACCGCGGCCACGAGCACCGGCGCGGCAACGAGTGCCGCCCAGCGCCAGCGGCGTGGCGCCTGCAGCCAGGCCGCATAGGCGGCCAGCACGAGGATGACGAGGTGCCCCGTGCGGCCATTGATCGCGAGGACGACGGTGGCTGCCAGGAAGGCCGCAAGCACGCGGTAGCCCCACGGCGCGGCGGCCGTGCGCGAGAGCGTGAGGGCGATGAACGCCCCGGTGGCGAGCGCGAAGCCGGCGGAGATGCGATGGTCGAGGAAATGCTGCCGGAATGCCGGCATGGGCCCGAACACCCAGTACGCGATCGCCACCAGCACGGTGCCTGCGAGCAGCGCACGCATGAACAGCTGGCGCTGCGTCGCCTGGCGCAGCAGCACCAGCAGCAGCGGCGCGAACAGCAGCTCGTGGTAGCGGTTCACGGTGCCCCGCCAGGCGCCGACGTCGCCGGACGCGACGCCGGTGTGCAGCGCGATCCACGCGAGCAGCACCAGGCCGACGGCCATGACCGGCTCGCGCCAGGGCCGCCCGCTCCACAGGACGCGCGGGCGCGCCAGCGCCAGCATGACGAGCACCGCGAGTGCGATGTAGACGCCGGCCGGGGAGAAGCTGGAGAAGAAAGCGTAGGCCGCGAGCGCGGCCGAAAGCGTGAGGCGCCACCAGCGCGGGGCGGCGTCGAGCGGATCTGCCATGGTGTTCATTCGACCGCCGCTGCGGCCGCGCCGGCTCCAGGCGCTGGGGCAGGCCGGGCATAATTCCAGCTCATGCTCGGATTATGCAGCGATTCCGCAGGGGCCCAGGCCGCGCTCGCGCCCCTCAGCGTGGTCGTCATCACCCGCGACGAGGAAGCGAACATCGCTGCGTGCCTGGCCTCCGCGGCGTTCGCGCGCGAACTGATCGTGGTGGACAGCGGCAGCCGCGACGCGACGGTGTCGCTGGCCCGGCAGGCGGGCGCGCGCGTGGAGGTCGCGGCCGACTGGCCCGGCTTCGGGCCGCAGAAGAACCGGGCGCTCGCGCTCGCCACCCAGCCCTGGGTGCTCTCGCTGGACGCCGACGAACGCGTGACGCCGCAGCTGCGCGAGGAGATCCTGCGCACCATCGCCTCGGCCGACGCGCGGGATGCGTGGGCGATGCCGCGGCTCTCCAGCTTCTGCGGCCAGTTCATGCGGCACTCGGGCTGGTACCCGGACCGCGTCGTGCGGCTGTTCCGCCGGGGCCGGGCGCGCTTTTCGGACGACGCCGTCCATGAGCGCGTCCTGACCGACGGTCCCACGGGCCAGTTGAAAGGCGACCTGCTGCATTGCACTTACCCCGACTTCGAAACCATGCTCGAGAAATTGAATCGATACTCGAGCGTGTCGGCGGCCGCGATGTTCGCCAGCGGCGAACGCAGCTCGCTGGCGGGTGCGATGGTGCGTGCTGCCTGGGCTTTCGTGCGCACCTACCTGCTGCGCGCCGGCTGGCTCGACGGCCGCATGGGGCTGGTTCTCGCGGTGTCGATTGCCGAAGGAACTTATTACAAGTACGTGAAGCTGTGGCACCTTGGACGGACGGCAGACAAACGAGGGCCTTAACATCGCCGGGTCGGCCCGGGGGCTGCATTTGTTGTGGAGACATACAGAAGAATGCTTGATCGTGCACTCTGGCGCCGCCGCGACGCGGCGGGCCTGCTGGCCGGCCTCGTGGCCGGCCCCGCCCTCGCCCAGTTCCGGGTCGAAGTCACAGGCGTCGGCCTCACGCAGTTGCCGATCGCCGTGGTGCCGTTTCGCGGCGAAGGCGAGCTGCCGCAGAAGCTCGCGTCCATCGTGCAGGCGGACCTGGAGCGCAGCGGGCAGTTCCGCGCGATCGATCCCGCCGGCGCGCCTGGCCTGGACGAAACGAGCCGGCCCGACCTGACCCCCTGGCGGCAGAAGACCGCCGATGCGCTGGCCGTCGGCAGCGCCTCGCGCCTGGCCGATGGTCGTTACGACGTGCGCTTCCGCCTCTGGGACGTGGTGCGCGGGCAGGAGCTCGCGGGCGGCGGCTTCCAGGTGGTGCCGGCGGACCTGCGCCTGGCCGCCCACCGCATCGCGGACATGATCTACGAGAAGCTCACCGGCGAGAAAGGCGTGTTCTCCACGCGCATCGCGTACGTGACCAAGGCCGGCAGCCGCTTCAACCTGTGGGTCGCCGATGCGGACGGCGAGAACGCGCAGTCCGCGCTGGCCAGCACCGAGCCGATCATCTCGCCGGCCTGGTCCAGCAGCGGCCGCCAGCTCGCCTATGTGTCCTTCGAGTCGCGCAAGCCGGTCGTGTACGTGCACGACATCGCCACGGGCAGCCGGCGGCTGATCGCGAACTTTCGCGGCTCCAACAGCGCACCGGCCTGGTCGCCCGACGGCCGCACGCTCGCGGTCACGCTCACGCGGGACGGCGGCTCGCAGCTCTACACGATCGCCGCCACCGGCGGCGAGCCGCGCCGCCTCACGCAGTCCGGCAGCATCGACACCGAGCCCCTGTATTCCGCGGACGGGCGCAGCATCTATTTCGTCAGCGACCGCGGCGGCGCGCCGCAGATCTACCGCATGGCCGCCACCGGCGGCGACCCGCAGCGCGTCACCTTTACAGGGAATTACAACATTTCGCCGGCCCTCAGCCCGGACGGTCGGTGGCTGGCCTACATTTCCCGCGTCGGCGGCGCCTTCAAGCTGCAGGTGATGGAACTCGCCAACGGGAACGTCCAGTCCCTCACCGACACCACCGCTGACGAGAGCCCCAGCTTCGCCCCCAACGGGCGGCTGATCATCTACGCCACCCGCCAGGGCGGGAGCGAGGCGCTCATGACCACCACCCTCGACGGGAAGATCAAGGCGCGCCTGCCCGGCAAGGGCGGCGACATCCGCGAACCCGATTGGGGTCCCTTCCAACGTTGATTTTTTCGGGAGAACTCAGGAATGAAGCAGTCCCTCTTGCTGGCCGTTGCCCTCGCGGCAGCGCTCGCAGGTTGCGCCAGTGGCGTGAAGCTCGATGACGTGCCGGTCGAAGACCGGGCCGGCGGTGCCGGTACCGCCACCGCTCCGGGCGGCGGCGCCCAGAGCCAGGTGCGTCCGGTGCAGGCCGATACCTCCGCGGCCACCCAGGCCGGCCCGCAGAACGTCGCCCGGGTCATCTACTTCGACTACGACAGCTACGTGATCAAGCCCGAGTTCCAGAACGCGCTCGCGGCGCATGCCGGCTTCCTCAAGCAGAACGGCGCGCGGCACGTGGTGATCGAAGGTCACACCGACGAGCGCGGCGGCCGCGAGTACAACCTCGCGCTCGGCCAGAAGCGCTCCGAGGCCGTGCGCCGCGCCCTCGAGCTTCTCGGCGTGCGCGACGCGCAGGTCGAGGCCGTGAGCTTCGGCAAGGAGAAGCCCGCCTCCATGGGCAACGACGAAGCCGCTTACGCGCAGAACCGCCGCGCCGAGATCGCCTACCGATGATGCCCATGAAACGTCCCGCGCTCGCGGCCGCGCTGGCCGCCGCTTGCCTGTTCACCGCGTCCGCGCAGGCGGCGCTGTTCGAGGACGACGAGGCCCGCCGCGCCATCCTCGACGTGCGCCAGCAGGTGCAGCAGCAGCGCGAGGAGCTGCGGCGCGCGAACGAGGAGAACGCCGGCCTGCGCCGCAGCCTGCTCGAACTGCAGAACCAGATCGAGACGCTGCGCGCCGAGATCGCCCGCATGCGGGGCAGCGACGAGCAGCTCGCGCGCGACCTGGCCGACCTGCAGAAGCGGCAACGGGACATCCAGCAGGGCGTCGACGACCGCCTGCGCAAGTTCGAACCGGTGCAGGTCACCGTGGACGGCAAGGAATTCGCCGCCGACCCCGCGGAGCAGCGCGACTTCGAAGCGGCGCTGGGCGCCTTCCGCCGCGGCGACTTCGTCGCGGCGCAGAGCGGCTTCGGCGACTTCGTGCGCAAGTACCCCTCCAGCGGCTACCGCCCCACGGCGCTGTTCTGGCTGGGCAATGCGCAGTACGCCAACCGGGACTACCGCGGCGCCATCGCCAACTTCCGCGCCCTGCTGCAGCAGGCGCCGGACCATCCGCGCGCGCCCGAGGCGGTGCTGTCCATCGCCAACTGCCAGATCGAGCTGAAGGACAACGCGAGCGCCCGCCGCACGCTGGACGACCTGGTCAAGGCCTATCCGCAGTCCGAGGCGGCGAGCGCCGCGCGGGAGCGGCTCGCGCGCCTGCGCTGACGCGTCCGCCGCGCGCCGCCGCATGACGCACCTGGACGAAGCCGCCGACCTGCAGCGGCGCTTCGGCGGCCTGGAGCGGCTCTACGGGCTGCAAGGCGCCGCGGCGATCCGTCGAGCGCACATCGCGGTCGTCGGCATCGGCGGCGTCGGGTCGTGGGCGGCCGAGGCGCTCGCCCGCAGCGGGGTCGGCGCCTTGACGCTCGTCGACCTGGACCACGTCGCCGAGTCCAACATCAATCGCCAGGTCCACGCGCTGGCCAGCACGCTGGGCCAGGCCAAGGTGCTGGCCATGCGCGACCGCGTCGCGCAGATCCACCCGGGCTGCACCGTGCATGCGGTCGAGGAGTTCGTGGAGCCGGACAACTGGCCCGCCCTGCTGCCGGCCGGCGTCGACGCGGTGATCGACGCCTGCGACGCGGTGAAGGCCAAGACGGCCATGGCGGCCTGGGCGCGCCAGACGAAGACGCTGTTCATCGCCTGCGGCGCCGCCGGCGGCAAGCGGCTCGCGCACCAGGTGGATGTGGACGACCTTGCCCGCACCACGCACGACCCCCTGCTGGCGCAGTTGCGCTACCGCCTGCGCAAGTTCCACGGCGCCCCGAAGGAGGGCAAGCGCATCGGCATCCCCTGCGTGTTCAGCCGCGAGCCCGTGGCGCCGCCGGATCCTTCGTGCGCCATCGAGGGCGACGGCTCGCTGAACTGCCACGGCTATGGTTCGGTCGTGAGCGTCACCGCCACCTTCGGCCAGTGCGCCGCGGGGTGGTTGCTCGATCGCATCGCCGCCCGCAAGAGCACTGCGGAAACGACGCTATAATCGCGGGCTTTGCTGCCTGCAACAGACAGCAAAAGACGAGGTGCTGCTGCAAAGCGGCACCGCGGCGGGACGTTAGCTCAGTTGGTAGAGCAGCGGACTTTTAATCCGTTGGTCACAAGTTCGAATCTTGTACGTCCTACCAAGGATCGCAAGGCCTGCCACCCTTCCCGGGGTGGCAGGCCTTTTTCCTTGGCGGGTGCCGCGCCCGGCTCAGGCGTGCGCCACGCCCTCGAACGCCTCGATTTCAATCGCGCCGGCGGTGATGGTGGCGTGGAAGCCGAGGACCTGTTCGAGTTCGGCCAGCAGCGCGGGCAGGCGACGCGCCAGGCTGTCCTGCCCGAGGAGGGCGTGCTGGAGGCCGGCCGTGCCACGCCCGGGCCGGGGGTGCGGCGCGGCGAGCAGGTCATCGATCCGCTCCTGGATTTCCTCGACCAGGGCCAGGACCTGCTGGATGCGGGCGAAGGTGTGCATCAGGCAGTCGAGCAGCCATTCGACGGCGGCGGCATCGGCACCGGCCGCGCGGCCGCAGCGGCGACGCAGCGCGCAGCGCAGTTCGTCTGCGGCCGCCTGCTGCAGGTTCGCCGGCTGTGCCGTGAGGCGGGCGGCGAGGGACTGCCGGACCGGATCGCCGAGACCCGCCGCGCACTGCGCGTAGTCCTCGGCGTGCATCGAGTCGACACCGCCGCGCCCGACCGCGGCATCCAGCCCATGATCCTGCAGGAGCGCGTCGACGCGACGCACCCAGGCCTGCAGGCGATCCAGCGGGGGGCGGCGCGCGCCCTGGCCGCCGGCCTGCAACATCGAGGCGACGCGCCCGTGGGTGCGCGCAAGCAGGGGACCCAGCGAGGCCACCACGGCGCCGGCCTGCAGGCCCAGCAAGGCGTAGTCGAAAGCGGCGTCCAGGTCGTCGACGGCCTGCTGCACCGGCGACGCGAGGCGCACGATCGGCTGCGGGCTCACCGTCACCCCGTCGAGCGCCGCGCGCAGGAACAGCTGGGTCATGGCCGCCTCCGGCGGCTGCTGCGGTTCGACCCACGCGAGGACATCGCTCGCCCGCACCCGCGGGTCCGCGCGGCGGGCGACGCTGCTTTCCTGCCGCAGCCGCAGTTGCGCGGCCGCATGCCTCAGGGCTTCGCCGATGCGCAGCAGCGAAGCCAGGATGGGATGCGGCGGGACCGGCGCATGCGCTGCCCGCCGCGCGAGCTGGTAGCCCGGCACGGCGACCACCACGGTCAGCAGCCGCTGCAGGTCGGCGGGCGTGCACCCGGCACGCATCGCTGGATAGCGCGCCAGGCAGGCCTCACGCACGCGGATGACCACGGCCTCGACCTCGAACCAGTCCCTGCGCACCAGCTCGGAAGCGCCCGCAGGGCGGGGCGCCTTCGCGTGCGGCGGCTCGCGCTCGGCAAGCAGGGAGTGCACCGCGCGAACGGCCCAGTCTCCCGCTGGCGCCGCGCGCGCCTCCCGCCCGCTGCCGCGAGTGACGGGGTCCGGGGGCCATTGCGTCTGCATGCAAGCATCGTACGGACCGCCTCCACGCGACCACAGGTCGGAACTGCGCGATGTGCAGGCCGGTTGGGTTGGTCAGCCGGGCACTTTGGTGCCCGGCGGCTGGCTGCGACAGCGCGCTTCCGCCCGAGCCTCAGGCGCTCAGGCGGTGAAGGGAGCTCCGGTCACTGCCGCTGCAGGCGCGGCCGGACGAAACCGCTGCGGTCGCGCAGGGCGCGCCAGGTTTCCAGCGAAACGAGGCGGGCGGCCAGGCCGGGTGCGCCGATCCAGCACTCCTGGGCCTGGGCGTGCCAGCCCGCGGCCAGCAGGGCGCACGCTTCGGGCGAGGCCACGGGTTCGACGGGGCCGAGATAGGGTTGCCAGCGGGGATCCATGGGACAGCGTCCTGCGCGGACCGCGGCCTGTCTGGCGGCACCGCGCGACAGCCAGTGTACGAACGCTCCCACACGCCGCCATGGCACCAAAGGTCCACGGCGGGCGGCCCGAACGTTCAGGCGCGCGCCATGCGGTCCTTGCCGGCCTGCGCATCGCCGCCGCGGCCGTACTTGAGCTTGGCGACCAGCACGGCGAAGGCCAGCACGAGGCTGACGCTGTTGGCCAGGATCATGGGTGTCTCGCCCAGGACGACGCCGTAGACGAGCCAGATCGCTATTCCGAGCGTGAAGATGCAGTACATGCGCAGCGAGATGCCGCTCACGTCTTTCGTGCGGTAGGCGCGCAAGGCCTGCGGGACGAGGGCGATGGTGGTGAGGGCGCCGGCGACGTAGCCGAGGACGTCGGTGATTTGCATGGGTGTTGGGGTGTCCTGCGTTGCACGCATTGCAACCCGGCCGGGCGGGCCGGCGGATAGGCGCCGCCTGCGTCTGCTTGTCAGCCGGACACTGACCTGCGGGCGGCGACACGCGCAGGCGGCCCGCAGCCTCGCCTGCGCCTGCGCACCGAGTGCAGGTCAGCCGATGGCGGCTTCGGCGGCTTCGATTTCGCCCGACAAGGCCAGCCAGCGCTCCTCCAGCAGTTCGAGCTCTTCGGCCACGGCCTTCAGGCGGCGGCCGCCCTCGGCGATCTCCGGCGGCGCCAGCGCGGTCGCCAGGCGGCCTTCGAGCTGCGCCTTCTCGCCTTCCAGGGCGGCGATGCGCTGCTCCGCCTGGTCGCGCTCCTTCTTCAGCGGCTTCAGGCGCGTGGCGAGCTGCTGGCGTTGCTGTGCCTGCAGCTTGCGCTGCTCCTGCGGGTTGATGCGGGCTTCCGGCGTGGCCACCGCGGCGGCGACGGCGACCTGCTCGCGCACGCGGCGCGCTTCTTCCAGCAGGTAGCGTTGGTAGTCGTCCAGGTCGCCGTCGAAGGGCGCCACCCCGCCGCGCCCGACGAGCCAGAACTCGTCGCACACCGAGCGCAGCAGCGCCCGGTCGTGGCTCACCAGCATGACGGTGCCCTCGAACTCGTTGAGCGCCATCGACAAGGCCTCGCGGGTGCTCAGGTCCAGGTGGTTCGTGGGCTCGTCCAGCAGCAGCAGGTTGGGGCGCTGCCACACGATCATCGCCAGCACCAGCCGTGCCTTCTCGCCGCCGCTCATGGAGCCCACGGCCTGCTGCACCATGTCGCCGGTGAAGAGGAACTGGCCGAGGAAGTTGCGCAGGTCCTGCTCGCGGTCGGACTGGCCCGTGGCCGCCGCCTGTTCGCGCGCGAGCCGCACCATGTGCTCCAGCGGCGTGTCCTGCGGGCGCAGCACGTCCAGCTCCTGCTGCGCGAAGTAGCCGATGGCGAGACCCTTGCCTTCCGTGATGCGGCCCGCCAGCGGCGCCATGGTGCGCGCGATCGTCTTGACCAGCGTCGACTTGCCCTGGCCGTTGGCGCCGAGGATGCCGATGCGCTGGCCGGCGAGCACGGAGCGGTTGACGTTACGCAGGATCAGCTTCGCTTCACCGCCTCCACCCACGCCCTCTCCGAGCGGGGAAGGGAGTCCTGCATTGCTCCCGTTCTCGCTGGGGGCAGAGGGTTGGGGGGAGGGCAGGTAACCGAAGGCGCCGTCCTGGATCGCCAGCATCGGGTTGGGCAGGCTCTGCGGTTCCTTGAACTCGAAGGTGAACTCCGCGCTGGCCAGCACCGGGGCGATCTTCTCCATGCGCTCGAGCGCCTTGACGCGGCTTTGCGCCTGCTTGGCCTTGGTGGCCTTGGCCTTGAAGCGGTCGATGAACTTCTGCAGGTGCGCGATCTTGTCCTGCTGCTTGCCGTAGGCCGCCTGCTGCTGCTCCAGTTGCTGCGCCCGCAGCAGCTCGAAGGCGCTGTAGTTGCCCCCGTAGCGCGCGAGCTTCTGGTTCTCGATGTGCAGCGTGACGCCGGTGACCGCGTCGAGGAATTCGCGGTCGTGGCTGATCACCACCAGCGTGCCGGCGTAGCGCTGCAGCCAGCCTTCCAGCCACACCAGGGCGTCGAGGTCCAGGTGGTTGGTGGGCTCGTCGAGCAGCAGCAGGTCGGAGGGGCTCATGAGCGCCCGTGCGAGCTGCAGCCGCATGCGCCAGCCGCCCGAGAAGCTGTTGACCGGGCGGTCCAGTTCGCCGGGCCGGAAGCCGAGCCCCAGGATCAGCGCCTGCGCGCGCGGCGCGGCGTCGTGCACGCCGGCATCGGCCAGGTCGGAGTGCGCGTGCGCGATGGCGATGCCGTCGCCCGCCGCTTCGGCCCGCGCCAGCTCTTCGCGCAGCGCCACCAGGCGCGTGTCGCCCGCCAGCACGAAGTCGGTGGCGGGCTCGTCGCTTTCCGGCATGTCCTGGGCCACCTGGGCCAGGCGCCATTGCGCGGGCACGAAGAACTCCCCGGCGTCCTCGTGCAGGCTGCCGTTCAGGAGCGCGAACAGGGTGGACTTGCCGGCGCCGTTGCGGCCGACCAGGCCGACCTTCTCGCCGGGATTGAGCGTGACGGACACGCCATCGAGCAGCACCTTGGCGCCGCGGCGCAGGGTCACGTTGCGAAGCTGGATCATTGGGGGCCATTTTCGCAGGGGACGGCGAACCCCACCGCCGCCGCGCTACGCGCGTGCCGCGATGGCTTCGCGCGTCAGCAGCAGCACCTGGTCCGCGCCCGCGCTGGTCTCCAGCCACACCGCTTCCAGGCGCGGGAAGGCCGCCTCGAAGTTCTCCCGCTCGTTGCCGATCTCCAGCACCACAACGCCGCCGGCGTTCAGGCGCGCGGGCGCGTCGCGCAGCAGGGCGCGCACGAAGTCCATGCCGTCCGGCCCGCCGGCCAGCGCCAGCGCCGGCTCGGCGCGGAATTCGGCCGGCAGCTGCGCCATGCTCTGCGCGTTCACGTAAGGCGGGTTGCACAGCATGAGGTCGTAGGGGCCGGGCAGGGCGGCCAGGCCGTCCGATTGCAGCAGCCGCACGCGCTGCTCCAGGCCATGCTTGGCCACGTTGATGCGCGCGACCTCCAGGGCCTCGGGCGAGATGTCCGCGGCGTCCACCACGATGTCCGGGTAGGCCATCGCCGCCAGCACCGCGAGGCTGCCGTTGCCGGTGCACAGGTCCAGCACCTGGCGCGTCCGCTCGCTCAGCCACGGGTCGATGGTGCCGTCGGCCAGCAGCTCCGCGATGAAGCTGCGCGGCACGATGCTGCGCTCGTCGACGTAGAAGGGCACGCCTTGCAGCCAGGCCTCGCGCGTGAGGTAGGCGGCGGGCTTGCGCGTGGCGATCCGGCGCTGCAGCAGCTCGCGCGCCGCAAGCTGTTCCTCCGGGCGCAGCTCGCGGTCGGCGTGCAGGTCCAGTTCGTCCAGCGGCAGGCCCAGGTGCCACAGCACCAGCCACACGGCTTCGTCGAAGGCGTTGGTCGTGCCGTGGCCGAAGCTCACGCCGGCGGCTTCCAGCTGCGCCGCGAGTTCCTCGGCCAGGGCGATCAGCTTCACGGCGTGTCCAGGTGCTCCAGCACGCCGCGGTAGATGTCCTTCAGCGGCTCGAGGTCGGCGACCCGCACGTGCTCGTCGATCTTGTGGATGCTGGCGTTGACGGGGCCGAACTCGATCACCTGCGGGCAGATGCGCGAGATGAAGCGCCCGTCGCTCGTGCCGCCCGTGGTGGACAGCTCCGTCTCCAGGCCGGTGACCTGGCGGATGGACGCCTGCACGGCAGCCACCAGCTCGCCTGGCGTTGTCAGGAAGGGCTGGCCGCCGACGGTCCACTGCAGCTCGTAGTCCAGGCCGTGGCGGTCCAGGATCGCGTGCACGCGCTGCTGCAGCGCCTCGGCGGTGCTCACGCTGGCGAAGCGGAAGTTGAAGTCGATCACCACCCGGTTCGGGATGATGTTGCCGGCGCCGGTCCCGCCGTGGATGTTGCTGATCTGGAAGCTGGTGGGCGGGAAGAAGTCGTTGCCCTTGTCCCACTCGGTGCGCGCGAGTTCGTCCAGGGCCGGCAGCGCCTTGTGGATCGGGTTCAGGCCCAGCTGCGGATAGGCGATGTGCGCCTGGATGCCCTTGACCGTGAGCTTGCCCGTCAGGCTGCCGCGGCGGCCGTTCTTGATCATGTCCCCCAGCTTCTCCACCGAGGTCGGTTCGCCGACGATGCAGAAGTCCAGGCGCTCGCCGCGCTGCTGCAGCCGTTCGCAGACCACCACGGTGCCGTCGACGCTGGGGCCTTCCTCGTCGCTCGTGAGCAGCAGGGCGATGCCGATGTCCGGTTGCGGGTGGCGCGCCAGGAACTCCTCCACGGCGACCGTGAATGCCGCGATCGAGGTCTTCATGTCCGCCGCGCCGCGGCCGTACAGCTTGCCGCCGCGATGGCTGGGCACGAAGGGATCGCTGGTCCACTGCTCCAGCGGGCCGGTGGGCACCACGTCCGTGTGGCCGGCGAAGACCAGCGTGCGGCCGCTGCGGCCCGCGCGCTTGGCCCACAGGTTCTTCACGCGGAAGTCGGCCGGACCGCTTTCGATCGTCTCGCAGAAAAAGCCCAGCGGCTTCAGGCGGGCCTCGAGGATGGGCTGGCACTGCCCGTCTTCGGGCGTGACCGAGCGCTGCGCGATCAGCTGCTCGGCGAGGTGGAGCGTTTTCGACATTCCCGCTAGTGTAGGGTGGCGGCGAACGAAGGGATCGCCGCCGCCGCCGCGCTGGCGCCGTTCAGTGCTTGACGTCCAGCGTGATTTCGGTGAACGACGGCTCGTCGTCCAGGTCGATGTCGGTGTCGCCGTCGTTGCCCGCCATGGCCACCATGTCGGCGGCGGTGTTCTGCAGTCGCCACTGCAGGTTGGTGGGCGAATCCGCGTAGGCCAGGCCTTCCTTCTTGTCCACCGTGCCGTCCAGGATCAGGCGGGCGATGTCCTGCTCGAAGGTCTGCGAGCCCTCGGCCATGGACTTCTCCATCGCCTCCTTCACGCCGGAGAAGTCGCCCTTCTCGATGAGCTCGGACACCAGCTTGGTGTTGAGCATGACTTCCACCGCGGGCACGCGGCCGCCGCCCACGGTGCGCAGCAGGCGCTGCGACACCACCGCCTTCAGCGCCGCGGCGAGGTCGCCCAGCATCGTCGGCCGCACTTCCACCGGATAGAAGGACAGGATCCGGTTCATCGCCTGGTAGCTGTTGTTGGCGTGCATGGTGGCCAGGCACAGGTGGCCCGACTGCGCATAGGCGATGGCGGCGGACATGGTCTCGCGGTCGCGGATCTCGCCGATCAGGATCACGTCCGGCGCCTGGCGCAGCGCGTTCTTCAGCGCGGTCTGCAGCGACTGCGTGTCGCTGCCCACCTCGCGCTGGTTCACCACGCACTTCTTGTTCTTGAAGATGAATTCGACCGGGTCCTCGATCGTGAGGATGTGGCCGCTGCTGCTCTCGTTGCGGTGGTCCATCATCGCCGCGAGCGTGGTGCTCTTGCCGGCGCCGGTGGAGCCCACCATCAGCAGCAGGCCGCGCTTTTCCATGATCAGGTCGCCCAGGATCATGGGCACCTGCAGCGAGGACAGCGGCGGGATCTCGGTGGAGATGTAGCGGATCACCGCGGCGATGCTGCCGCGCTGGCGCATGGCGGAGAAGCGGAAGTTGCCCGCGCCCTCCACCGGGTGGGCCATGTTCAGCTCGCCGGTCGCATCGAGTTCCTCCATGCGGTGGGCGGGCAGGACCTCGGCCAGCAGCGCGCGCGGCGCGTCGGCGGGCAGCAGCTGGTTGTTGATCGGCAGGGTCTGGCCGTTGATCTTGATCATCGCCGGCGCTTGCGCCGACAGGTAGACGTCCGAGGCCCTCTTCTCGGACATCAAGCGCAGGATCCGCTCCATCGTTCCCATCAACACTCCTCCGTTCGGACCGGCCCCCGTCTGTGCGGGGACCCGGCCATTCTGTCCCTTAATCGCGCAGCAGGTCGTTCAGGCTCACCTTCGCACGCGTGGCGGCAGTGACCTTCTTCACGATCACGGCGCAATACAGGCTATGGCTGCCGTCCTTGGAGGGCAGGTTGCCGCTCACCACGACCGAACCGGCCGGCACGCGCCCGTAGTGGATCTCGCCCGTCTCGCGGTCGTAGATCTTGGTGCTCTGGCCGATGTACACGCCCATGGAGATCACCGAGTTCTCCTCCACGATGACGCCTTCGACGACCTCGGAGCGCGCGCCGATGAAGCAGTTGTCCTCGATGATCGTCGGGTTGGCCTGCAGCGGCTCCAGCACGCCGCCGAGGCCCACGCCGCCGGACAGGTGCACGTTCTTGCCCACCTGGGCGCAGGAGCCCACGGTGGCCCAGGTGTCGACCATGGTGCCTTCGTCGACGTAGGCGCCGATGTTCACGTAGGAGGGCATCAGGATCGCGCCCTTGCCGATGAAGCTGCCGTGCCGGGCCACCGCAGGCGGCACCACGCGAACGCCCGTGGCGGCCATTTCCTGCTGCGACAGGTGCGAGAACTTGGTCGCGACCTTGTCGAAGAAGGCCAGCTCGCCGGCGCGCATCAGCTCGTTGTCCTTCAGGCGGAAGGACAGCAGCACCGCCTTCTTGATCCACTGGTGGACGGTCCATTTGCCCACCGCCTCCCGGGTGGCCACGCGCAGCTTGCCCGCGTTGAGTTCCGCGAGCACGTGGTCCACCGCGTCGCGCACTTCCTTCGAGGCGGAGGTGGCGGAGAGGCTGGCGCGGTTTTCCCACGCCGTGTCGATGGTCTGCTGGAGCTGCTGGGTCATGGGAATCACTGTGTTCTGTTCTGGACGAATTGCACGATGCGCCGGGCGGCCTCGAGGCACTCGGCGGTGTCGGCGACGAGCGCCATGCGCACGCGGCCGGCACCGGGGTTGGCCCCGCCCGACTCGCGGGCCAGGTAGCTGCCCGGCAGCACCGTCACATTGTATTGAGCGAGGAGGTCGCGGGCGAATCCGGTGTCGCTTCCCCGCACCCCCGCCCACAGGTAGAAGCTGGCGTCGGGCAGGCGCACGTCCAGCACCTTCTCGAGCAAGGGCGTGACCTGGGCGAATTTGCGGCGGTACTGCTCCCGGTTGTCCACCACGTGCGCCTCGTCGCTCCAGGCCGCGACGCTGGCCTCCTGCACGATGGGGCTCATGGCGCTGCCGTGGTAGGTGCGATACAGCAGGAAGGACTTGAGCAGCTGCGCGTCGCCGGCCACGAAGCCGCTGCGCATGCCCGGTACGTTGCTGCGCTTGGACAGGCTGGTGAAGGCCACCAGCTTGCGGAAGTCCGGGCGACCGAGCTTCGCCGCCGCTTCCAGGCCGCCCAGGGGCGGCTCGTCGCGGAAGTAGATCTCGCTGTAGCACTCGTCCGAGGCGATGATGAAGCCGTGGCGGTCCTGCAGCGCGAACAGCTTTTGCCACTCCGACAAGGGCATCACCGCGCCCGTGGGATTGCCCGGGGAGCAGACGAAGATCAGCTGCGTCTTCGCCCAGGTGGCTTCCGGCACGCTGTCCCAGTCCACGGCGAAGTTGCGCTCCGGGTCGCTGGGCGCGTAGAAGGGCTCGGCGCCCGCCAGCAGGGCCGCGCCCTCGTAGATCTGGTAGAACGGATTGGGGCACACCACCACAGCGGGGCGGGTGGGGTCGATGACGGTCTGCGCGAAGGCGAACAGGGCCTCGCGCGACCCGTTGACCGGCAGCACCTGGGTGGCGGGGTCGACGGCCAGGCCGTAGCGGCTTTGCAGCCAGCCGGCGCAGGCGGCGCGCAGTTGCGGGGTGCCCGCCGTGGGCGGATAGCCCGCGAGGTCGTGCCCGGGCCGCTCCATGGCATCGGCCAGCGCCTTCTTGATGAACGCGGGCGTGGGGTGCTTGGGTTCGCCGATGCCCAGGCTGATGGGCCGCAGCGCGGGATTGGGCGTGACGCCGGCGAACAGTTGGCGCAGCCGCTCGAAGGGGTAGGGCTGCAGCCGGGACAGCAGGGGATTCATCCCCGGATTATCCGTTGACGCGCCGGCCGGCCCCGGGGTCCAATCCGCGGCATGGTCCTGCCCGCCTTGCGGCCCTCCGATGCGCGCTTCCTGCTCGTGCTGGTGGTGCCTGCCCTGACGCTGCACGCCGTCCTGCGGCATCCGCAGCTGGCGGCGCTGGGCACGCTGGTGACCTGGTGGACCATCGCGGTGCTGGAAGCCACATCGCCGGCTCTGGCGCGCTCCCCCGCGCCCGCCGGCCCGGGCTCGCCGCTGCCCTGGCTGCTGCGCGCCTACGTGCCCCTGCAGATGGTGCTGCTGGCGGCCGGCCTGCACGCCGCGTGGCATTCCGCCTGGCCGACGGTGGTCGGCGTCGCCTTCGCCGTGGGCTTCGTCACCGGCGCCTACGGCATCACCTTCGCCCACGAGCTGGGTCATGGCCGCAGCCAGGGCGACCGGGCGCTGGCGTGGATGCTGATGGGCAGCGTCGCCTACCCCCAGTTCATGGTGGAGCACTACCGCGGCCACCACGTGCGCGCCGCCACCGGGGACGACCCCGCCTCGGCCCGTTTCGGCGAGAGCCTCTGGCGCTTCCTGCCGCGCACGCTGGCCGGCAACCTCGCGGGAGCCTGGCGGCTGGAGGCGCAACGGCTCGCGCGCCTGCGCCGCCGCTGGTGGACCAGCCCGCTGGCGTGGTGGACGGGAGCCAACGTCGCCTTCGCCGGCCTGCTGGCGGGGGCGCAGCTGTGGAAGCCGCTGGCCTTCTGGCTGCTGCAGGCAGCCTTCGCCGTGTGGCTGCTGGAGACGGTCAACTACATCGAGCACTACGGCCTGCGGCGCCGCAGCGGCCCCGACGGGCGGCCCGAGCCCTTCGCCGCGGAGCATGCGTGGAACGCCGACCACCTGCTGTCCAACAGCCTGCTGGCCAACCTGCAGCGCCATTCCGACCACCACCTGCGGGCCTGGAAGACCTTTCCGGAGCTGGAGCACCTGCCGTCGGCGCCGCAGCTGCCCACGGGATATGCCGGGTGCATCCTGCTGGCGGCGCTGCCGCCGCTGTGGTTCCGGCTCATGCATCCGCGGCTGGCCGCCAGGGCCGCTGCTTGATCCCTGGCCGGCGATGGCTATGCTTGCGGGATCCGCCGCGACAGGAGCCGCCATGCTGACGCAAGCCAGGATCACCACCATGCTGCCCGTGAAGGACATGGACCGGGCACGGGCCTTCTACGAGGGCAGGCTGGGCTTCCGCCCCGATGGCGGCGCCCGGGTGGACGGGCGCTACGAGTACCAGTGCGACGGTGCCCGCATCGCGCTGATTCCCAGGGAGGGCGGCACCAAGGCCGAACACACCGCCCTGAGTTTCGAGGTGCGCGACATCGCCGCCCGCATCCGCGAGCTGCAGCGCGCCGGCGTGGTGTTCGAGGACTACGACATGCCCGGCCTGAAGACGGTGGAGCACGTGTGCGTGCTGGGCTCCGAGAAGGCGGCCTGGTTCCGCGACCCGGAAGGCAACTACCTGTGCCTGCACGAGCAGGCTGAAGAGGGTTAGGCCGGCTGCGGCGTCCAGGCTTCTTCCAGCAGGCGCATCAGCTCGCGCGCGTTCTCCGGCGCGTGGCGCTTGTCCGTGTTGTCGAAGTAGCAGAAGACGTCGCGGCTGCTGCGCGGGCGCGCCCGGGTGGGGCAGATCAGGCGGCCGTCCTCCGGCTCCTCGCCGTTGCGCCAGCTGTCGATGAAGCGGGCCCAGCGCTCCAGCTCCTCGTCGCTGTAGCGGCTGTTGTACAGCTCGGTCGAGCCGTGCAGCCGCATGTAGACGAAATCGGCGGTCACGTCCTCGTACAGCGGCCAGGGGTTCGGCGTGTCGGCGACGACCCAGGCGATGCCGTACTCGCGCAGCAGCTTGATGAAGTCCGGGTTGACGAAGCTCTCGTGCCGCACTTCCACGGCGTGGCGGATGCGGCGGTTGCGCCCCGGCTCCAGGCAGGCGCGTCCTTCCAGGCGCGCGTCGTGGCGGCAGGCGATGCGCGCCGCGTCGTGCGTGCTGTTCGGCAGCAGCTGGAAGAAGGCCTCGAACACCTCCGGGTGGTAGCGCACCATCGCCGGGAACTGCCACAGGATGGGCCCCAGCTTCTCGCGCAGCGCGAACAGGCCCGAGGCGAAGAAGTTGGCCAGCGCCGCATCGATGTTGCGCAGCTTCAGCATGTGGGTGATGTAGCGGCTGCCCTTGATGGCGAACACGAAGCCGGGCGGTGTGTCCCGGGCCCAGGTGGCGTAGCTGGTGGGGTACTGCAGCGAGTAGAACGAGCCGTTGAGCTCCAGCGAGGGGAACACGCGCGAGGCGTAATGCAGCTCCCGCGCCTGCGCCAGCCCCTTGGGGTAGAAATAGCCGCGCCAGGGGGTGTAGCGCCAGCCCGAAACACCGATGAAGACCTTGCCCGCCATGCACCGGTTCTGCCACGCCAGCGCGCAGCCGGGATGGCAGCCAGGCCGACCCTGCGTGTCAGCCAAGCCCGCAGCGGCAAGGGGGAACGACTGCATGGCGGGCTGCGCCGGGAGGTCTGAGGCGCCACCTGGCCCGGCGGGGCCGGCCGTAGGAAGTCGTTACCGGGGCCCAAGGTATCATCCCGCCTCAAATCAGCAGTGAGTGGGGACCAGAGGCCGTGCGGCTCACATCGATCAAGCTTTCCGGGTTCAAGTCCTTCGCCGAACCCACCAATTTCATGCTTCCCGGCCAGCTGGTGGGCGTCGTCGGCCCCAACGGCTGCGGCAAGTCCAACATCATGGACGCGGTGCGCTGGGTGCTGGGCGAGTCCAAGGCCAGCGAACTGCGCGGCGAGTCCATGCAGGACGTGATCTTCAACGGCACCAACACCCGCAAGCCCGCGTCGCGCTCCTCCGTCGAGCTGGTGTTCGACAACGCCGACCACCGCGCCGGCGGCCAGTGGAGCCAGTTCGCCGAGATCGCCGTCAAGCGCGTGCTGACGCGGGACGGCACGTCCAGCTACTACCTCAACAACCAGCCGGTGCGCCGGCGCGACGTGCAGGACGTCTTCCTGGGCACGGGCCTGGGCCCGCGCGCCTACGCCATCATCGGCCAGGGCACGATCAGCCGGATCATCGAATCCAAGCCCGAGGAGCTGCGCCTGTTCCTCGAGGAAGCCGCGGGCGTGTCCAAGTACAAGGAGCGCCGGCGCGAGACCGAGACCCGGCTGCACGACACGCGCGAGAACCTCACGCGCGTGGAAGACATCCTGCGCGAGCTCAACACCAACCTCGAGAAGCTGGAGAAGCAGGCCGAGGTGGCTGCAAAGTACAACCGGCTGCAGGCGGACGTGACGCTCAAGCAGCACCAGCTCTGGTTCCTCAAGCGCACCGAAGCCGAGGTGGACCAGGGCCGCGTCAAGGCCGATGCCGACAAGGCGGTCAACGACCTCGAGGCGCGCGTCGCCGACCTGCGCCGGGTGGAAAGCGAGCTGGAAACCATACGCCAGGCGCACTACGCCGCGGGCGACCAGGTGAACCAGGCGCAGGGCCAGCTCTACGAAGCCAGCGCCGAAGTCGGCCGGCTGGAAGCCGAGATCCGCTTCGTGGTGGAAGGCCGCCAGCGGGTGGAGCAGCGCCTGGTGCAGTTGAAGGAACAGAGCGCGCAATGGGCCGCGCGCAAGGAAGAAGCCGAGGCCGAGACCGAAAACCTCGCGGCCCTGGGCATGGAGGCGGAGGAAAAGTCCGTGCTGCTCGCGGCCCAGGTGGAGGAGCAGGGCCTGCAGCTGCCGGACCTGGAAGAGGCCCTGCGCCAGGCGCAGCAGCGCTCGTCCGAACAGCGCGGCGCCGTCGCCCAGGTGCAGCAGCAGATCCAGGTGCTGGCCGCCGACCAGCGCAACATCGAGGAGCAGTCGCGCCAGCTGAACCAGCGGCGCGAGCGCCTCGTCACCGACCGCAATGCGCTCGCCGCGCCCGACGAACAGCGCCTGGTGAACCTGCAGCAGCAGCTGCAGGCGGCCCAGGAAGCCGCGGAAACGGCCGATGCCCGCCTGCACGAACTGCAGGAGCAGGTGCCGCAGCTGGACGAAGACCGCCGCGCCAGGCAGCAGGACGTGAACGGGCAGGGCGCGCGCCAGGCCGACCTGTCGGCCCGGATGGAAGCGCTCAAGGCGCTGCAGGAAAAGGTCCGCACGGACGGCAAGCTGCAGCCCTGGCTGGCCAAGCACGGCCTGGGCGGCCTGCAGGGCCTGTGGACCAAGATCCACATCGAGCAGGGATGGGAGAGCGCGCTGGAAGCGGCCTTGCGCGAGCGCATGACTTCGCTGGAGGTCTCGCGCCTGGACATGGTGCGCGCCTTCGCCAGCGACGCGCCGCCGGCCAAGCTGGCCTTCTACCATGCGCCCTCCGCGGCCACGCCGGAAGCGGCGGCCGCGCTGCCGCGCCTGGCGGATCTGCTGCGGTTGAACGACGCCGGCCAGAAGGCGCTCCTGGCCGACTGGCTGCACGGTTGCTACACGGCGCCCACCCTGGAAGAGGCGCTCGCCGCGCGCGAGAAGCTGCAGGCCGGCGAGGCCATCTACGTCAAGTCCGGCCATGCCGTGACGGCGCACAGCGTGAGCTTCTACGCGCAGGACACGGAGCAGGCCGGCCTGCTCGCGCGCCAGCAGGAGATCGAGAACCTGGAAAAGCAGCTGCGGGCGCAGGTGCTGATCGCCGAGGAAGCGCGCTCGGCGCTGGTGCGGGCGGAAGCCGCGTACAGCGACGCCTCGCAGCGCCTGACGGTGGCGCGGCGGGAAGCGGCGGAGACCCAGGGCCGCGCCCACGAACTGCAGGTGGAGAGCCTGCGCCTGACGCAGCTGGCCGAACAGACCCGCGCCCGCAGCGAGCAGATCGCCGGCGACATGGCGGAACTCGACGCGCTGCTGGAGGAACTGCAGGAGCGGCGCGTGTCCGCCGAAGGCCGCTTCGAGAAACTGGACATGCAGCTGGCCGACAGCCAGGAGCGCCATGCCCAGCTCGACGAACGCGTGATCGAGGCCGAGCGCAAGGTGGCCGAAGCGCGCGAGCAGCACCGCAGCCTGGAGCGCCAGGCGCAGGAAGCGCAGTTCTCGCAGCGCGCCCTGGAAGCGCGCAAGGGCGAGCTGCAGCGCGCCATCGAAACCGCATCGCAGCAGGCCACGAGCATCGCCGCCGAACAGGAGCGCGCGCAGGCCGAACTGTCACGCCTCACGGACGCCGCCGCGCAGGCCGGCCTGCAGACCGCGCTGCAGCTGAAATCCGAGCGCGAGCAGGTGCTGGGCGCCAAGCGCAGCGAGTACGACGACCTCACCGCCAAGCTGCGCGCCAGCGACGAGCGCCGCCTGCAGTTCGAGCGCGAGCTCGACCCGCTGCGCCAGCGCATCACCGACCTGCAGCTGAAGGAACAGGCCGCGCGCCTGGGCCTGGAGCAGTACGCGCAGCTGCTTGCCGATGCGCAGGCGGACCTGGAGGCCGTGGCCAAGTCGATCGACGCGGGCAACGTGCGGCTGGCGGGCTTGCAGTCCGAGATCGACCGCCTGCACCGCGAGGTCAACGCGCTCGGTGCGGTGAACCTGGCGGCGCTGGACGAACTGAGCACCGCCCGCGAACGCAAGCAGTTCCTGGACGCGCAGTCCAAGGACCTGAACGAAGCCATGGTCACGCTGGAAGACGCGATCCGCAAGATCGACGGCGAAACCCGCGAGCTGCTGGGCAGCACCTTCCAGACCGTCAACGAGCACTTCGGCCGCATGTTCCCGGAGCTGTTCGGCGGCGGCAACGCCAGGCTGGTGATGACCGGCGAGGAAATCCTCGACTCCGGCGTGCAGGTGCTGGCGCAGCCCCCGGGCAAGAAGAACCAGACCATCCACCTGCTCTCGGGCGGCGAGAAGGCGCTCACGGCGATCGCGCTGGTGTTCGCCATCTTCCAGCTCAACCCCGCGCCGTTCTGCCTGCTCGACGAGGTGGACGCGCCGCTGGACGACGCCAACACCGAGCGCTATGCCAAGCTGGTGAGCGCGATGAGCAAGGAAACCCAGTTCCTCTTCATCAGCCACAACAAGATCGCCATGGAAATGGCGGAGCAGCTGATCGGCGTGACCATGCAGGAGCAGGGCGTCTCGCGCATCGTGGCGGTGGACATGGAGTCCGCGGTTTCGATGGCCGAAACCGCATGATCGCGCGGCGCTTCGCACCAGGGCGGGGTGAGGGCGCATGAGCAGTTTCACCCTCGGCCTCGCGATCCTGGGCGGCCTGCTCCTCGCCGCGCTGGTGGCCTGGAATGCATGGACGACCCGGCGCAACACGCCGCGCCAGCCGGAAGTGGCGGTGGCCGCCGCGCAGGCGCCGGCGGACGCCCGGCAGGAACGCACCGAGCCGGTCTTCGACGAGGAGGCGGCGGACGCACCGCTCGCGCCCTTGCCGCTGCCCGAGCGCAGGCCCGGCCTCGACGGCCTGATCGACGCGCTGGCGCAGATCACGGTGGACAGCGTGGTGTCCGGCGAGGCCGCGCTGGCCGCGCTGCCGCCGACCCGCCGCGCCGGCAGCAAGCCTTTCGCCATCGAAGGCCGCAACGAAGCCGGCGGTGAGTGGGAGACGCCCCGGCCGGGCCAGCGCTACACCGCCTTCCAGTCCGGCGTGCAGCTGGCCAACCGCAGCGGCGCGCTCAACGACATCGAGTTCTCCGAGTTCGTGGTGAAGACGCAGGCGTTCGCCGACGCGATCAACGGCTCGGCCGAATTCCCGGAAATGCGCGACGAGGTCGGGCGGGCGCGCGAGCTGGACCAGTTCGCCGGCAGCCACGACGCGCAACTGAGCTTCACCCTGCGCGCGCGCAATGCGGCCTGGAGCCCCGGCTACGTGCAACAGAACGCCTCGCGCATCGGCTTCGTCGCCGGTGCGATTCCCGGCCGCCTGGTGCTGCCAGCTTCCGCCGCGGGCGTGCCGCCGGTGCTGGGCCTGTCCTTCTCCACGCAGGCGGCGCTGGCCGACGATCCTTCGCACTCGGCGATCCGCGACCTCACCCTGAGCCTGGACGTGACCCACGTGCCGCGCGCCGAGCAGCCCTTCGTGCGCATGCGCGATGCGGCCATCGCGCTGGCCGCGGCCATGGACGGCCTCATCACCGACGACGACGGCCGCGTCATCCCGCCGGAGGCGCTGGACGCCATCGGCGCCAGCCTGGAACAGCTGTACGACACCCTGGACGCGCGCGACCTGTCGGCCGGCAGCGACCAGGCGCGCCGCCTTTTCTCCTGACCGCCATGAGTGTCCCCGCCCAGGTCCGGGAACGCGCGGACGCCTTGCGCGAGCTGCTGCACCACCACAACCACCAGTACTACGTCCTGGACGCACCCGAGGTCCCCGACGCGGAGTACGACCGGCTGTTCCGCGAGCTGCAGGCGCTGGAGACGCAGCACCCCGAGCTGCTCACCCCCGACTCGCCGACGCAGCGCGTGGGCGGCAAGGTGCTGGAGGGCTTCACCAAGGTGCGCCACCGGGTGCCGATGCTGTCCATCCGCACCGAGACCGACATCGAGGCCAGCGGCGCGCGCAACTTCGACGCGCGCGTGCGGCGCGAGCTGGGCCTGAAGGAAGGCGATCCGCCCGTGGACTACGTCGCCGAACTCAAGTTCGACGGCCTGGCCATCAACCTGCGCTACGAGCACGGCGTGCTGGTGCAGGCCGCGACGCGCGGCGACGGCGAGGTGGGCGAGGACGTGACCCAGAACATCCGCACGGTGGGCCAGGTCCCGCTCAGGTTGCACCCGCTCCCGTCCGGGGGCAAGGCTGGCGCGCCGCCGCCGGTGCTGGAAGTGCGCGGCGAGGTCTACATGCGCCGCGACGACTTCGAACGCCTGAACGAGCAGCAGCGCGAGAAGATCGCCCGCGGCGCCAGGAACGAGAAGACCTTCGTCAACCCGCGCAACGCCGCCGCCGGCGCCGTGCGCCAGCTCGACCCGGCCATCGCGCGCCAGCGGCCCCTGAGCTTCTACGCCTACGGCTGGGGCGAGATCGAGGGCGGTCCGGCCTTCGAGACGCACCACGAGGTGCTGCAGGCCTTCCGGGGCTGGGGCCTGCCGGTGTCCGACCGCGTGGTGCTCGCCCACGGCGCCGACGACCTGATCGCCTACCACCAGGGCGTGGGCCGCGACCGCGACCAGCTGCCCTTCGACATCGACGGCGTGGTCTACAAGGTGAACTCGCTGGCGCTGCAAAAGCAGCTGGGCTTCGTGACGCGCGAGCCGCGCTGGGCCGTGGCCCACAAGTTCCCGGCGCAGGAGCAGATGACGACGGTGGAGGCGATCGACGTGTACGTGGGCCGCACCGGCAAGCTCACGCCGGTGGCGCGCCTGCAGCCCGTGTTCGTCGGCGGCGTGACGGTCACCAACGCCACGCTGCACAACGAGGACGAGGCCAGGCGCAAGGACGTGCGCGTCGGCGACACGGTCATCGTGCGGCGGGCAGGGGACGTGATCCCGGAAGTGGTCGCCGTGGTGCCGGACCGGCGCCAGGCAGGTGCCAGCGTGTTCACGATGCCGCGCACCTGCCCGGTCTGCGGCTCCGCCGCCGTGCGCGAGGAGGGCGAGGCAGACTACCGCTGCACGGGCGGCCTGTTCTGCAGCGCCCAGCGCAAGCACGCCATCCTGCACTTCGCCCAGCGCCGCGCGCTGGACATCGAAGGCCTGGGCGAGAAGCTGGTCGACCAGATGGTCGAGGCCAACGTGATCCGCACGCTGCCCGACCTGTACCGGCTGGGCCTGCAGGGCCTGGTCGCGCTGGAGCGCATGGGCGAGAAATCGGCGCAGAACGTGCTGGCCGCGCTGGAGCACTCCAAGTCCACCACCTTGCCGCGCTTCCTGTACGGGCTGGGCATCCGCCACGTCGGCGAGTCCACGGCGCGCGACCTCGCACGCCACTTCGGCAAGCTCGACGCCATCATGGATGCCGGCGTCGAACAGCTGCTGCAGGTGCCCGACGTCGGCCCCGTGGTCGCCGAGAGCATCCACGCCTTCTTCCAGCAGCCGCACAACCGCGAGGTGATCGAGCAGCTGCGCGCCTGCGGCGTGCACTGGGAGGAGAGCGAACCGGTCGCCCGGGCGCCCCAGCCGCTTGCCGGCAAGACCGTGGTGCTCACCGGCACCCTGCCCACGCTCTCGCGCGACGAGGCCAAGGAACTGCTGGAAACCGCGGGCGCGAAGGTGGCCGGCTCGGTGAGCAGGAAGACCGACTATGTCGTCGCCGGCGCCGAGGCGGGCAGCAAGCTGGAGAAGGCGCGCGAACTGGGCGTCGCCGTGCTCGACGAAGAAGGCCTGCGCCGGCTGCTCGCCGGCGCCTGAAGTTCCTTCAGAAGTTGCTGACCACCAGCATGCATCCGACGAACAGCGTCAGCGCCAGCGCGCGGGTGCCGGCGTTGTCGCGTACCGAGCGCGTCGCGGCGGCCTCGGGCAGCAGCTTGTCGCCGCTGACCATGGCCTGCACCAGGCGCTTGCGCTTGACGATGCGGTACCAGGCGATGGCCAGCACGTGCAGCAGCACCAGGGCCAGCAGCACCCACTGGCCGACGTCCTTGTGCAAGGCGGTGGCCAACAGGCCGGTGGCGCCGGAGACGAAGGCGTTCAGCGGGCCGGTGAAGCCCGCGCCGTCGTCGCTGATCATCCCGCTCGCGGCCTGGAGCAGCACCGCCGCCAGCATCGCCAGCACCGACAGCGCCCCCAGGGGGCTGTGGCCGGTTTCGGCATCGGGCCCGGCCTCGCCGCGCAGGTAGCGCTTCAGCTTCGCCGGCGTGGGCACGAAGACGGCGAAGCGCGACCAGCTGCCGCCGACGAAGCCCCACAGCACGCGGAACATCAGCAGCGCCAGCACCAGCGAGCCGATGCGGGCATGCCAGTCGATCCACGCGCCGCCCGCGTAGCCGGTCACCACCAGACCGGCAATTGCCGAGGCGAGGGACCAGTGGAACACCCGGGTGGGCAGGTCCCACACCCGCACGCGCACCAGGCCCTCTGGCAGGGCGACCGGTCTTGTGTCCGGGATGGGAACCGGGACCCCGATCGGGCCCGGAATCGCGATCGGGACGGCGGCCGGAATTGCCCGGCTCCTGCGCAGGGAGGAGGTGTCGTCAGTGGCTACGGTAGGCATCGTGGCACTCCTTGCAGGTGTTCGCGGCGGCGCCGTAGGCGGCCTTGATCTGGTCGAGGTCCTGCGTGCGGGCCGCGGCGGTCAATTTCCCGGCCGCGGCGACCAGGTGGTCGCCCAGTTCCCGGAAGCGCTGCGACTCGGTCCAGATCTCGGGACGGGCATGGTCGCTCGCGAGGTCGGTGCCAGGCCCGAAGGCCGCGGCGGGCAGGCGCGCCAGCGTCTCGACCACCTCGGCGTCGCGGAGCACGGCGCGTCCGTCGAAAGGCAGGCGGCCGCGGGTCACCAGGCCGATGCGGGTGAAGTGCTGGTTCAGCACCAGCCAGGTGGCCTGCCGGTACTTGACGGCTTCCTCGGGCCGCGCGAACTGCGCGGCCGCGGGCAGCGCAAGGCCGGCGGCGAGGGCGGCCAGGAGCAGGCGGCGCATGGTGTTCATTCCCCCGTGTACTCCAGCAGGGCGAGGTACTCCTTGCGGTCCGCCTTCTGCCACTGCTTGACGCCGATCTCGGCCAGCATCTGCGGCTGCCCGTTCATGGCGAGCAGCGTCTCGGTGAGCTTTTGCGCCAGCTCCGGCGGCGCCTTGGGCGAGGCCAGCACCGACCAGTTGACGACCGGCTGGGTCTCGCCCACGACGGTGCCGCCGGCTTCCTTCCACTTGCGGGCGATGGTGGGATTGACCACGCCGGCTTCCGCCATGCCCGCGCTGACGGCGGCGGCCACGCTCTCCTGGAAGCGCGTGTGCGAGATGTAGGGCTCGCGCACGCCGCGCACGCGCAGTTCAGCCTTGGCCACCGCGGTGGTCGCCGAGCTCTCGTCGGGCATCAGGAGCTTGCGGCCGCCGAGTTGCGTCAGGTCGCGCACGTTGGAGTCGCGCGCCACGATGAAGGCGGCGCGGTACGGGTCCGAGCGCGCCACCAGCGGCTGGTAGCCGTGGTCGCGAACGAGCTTGGACAGCTGGTTCACCGACTTGCCGAAGACGATCATGGGCTTGTCGTCGCCCAGCGCCTGCTGCACGAAGCGGCGGATGTCGATGATGGGGTCCACCAGCATCTGCCGCATCTTCAGCTGCGGCGCGAGGTACTCCGCCCACGCGCGGTAGCGCAGTGCGAGCATGGAGATGCTCAGGTCCGCCGTCACGGCTTCGTTGATCAGGAGCCGGCCCGGGGCCGGGGATTGCGCCCAGCCCACGGGAACGGAGCACAGGGCGGCGGCTCCGCCGACCTGCAACAGCGTGCGGCGGCTGAGGCCGCCCATGGCATCGATCTTCTTCATTTGCTCCCCTCCCTCGACGTTCCCGCGACCGCGGGCTGCCACGCGACCGGCGCCGCGGCACGCGCGGCATCGGTCTCCCATTGGCGGGCGGAGTGCACGGTGGCCCGGAAGGCCTCCGCGCTTTCCAGCAGCCATTGCTTGTTCTCGGGCGAGAGCGCATAGCTGATGCGGTTCTCGTCCATCGGCATGCGGTCCTCGCGCACCGACTTGATCAGGCGGTCGATCTCGCCGGCGGCATGGGCCGGCGTGGACAGCAGCACGAGGCGGCTCATCTTGTCCGGGTTGTTCGGCACGTGGCAGGAGGCGCACTGCGACTCGCGCAGCTGCAGCGCCAGGTCGCGGTACTGGCGGTCCAGCGCGCGCAGGTAAGGGTTCTCGGGACGATAGAGCCCGTCGAACAGGGTCACCGCGGGCTGCGCCTGCCCCTTGGCATCGGTCCACATCCAGCTGCCGCCGAATTCGTGCTGCACGTGCTGCACGGCCTGCAGCGGCGGGTTGTCGGCCCGGCGCGTGAACTGCGCGGCCTGGATGCGGCTCGTGGCCCCGTCCACCCACAGCAGCACGCCGTTGGCGTTCTCGTAGGTGGACCACTTGGCCTCTTCGTGCCAGAACGGATAGGGGAACTGGCCGGGCGGCAGGCGGTTGCGGAAGGCCGCTTCCAGGCGGATGACGAACTTGCGCTCGTCGGCGACCCACTCCACCTTGTGGTTGCCGTTGAACATGAACAGCGGCGCGTACAGGTGCGTCCACGTGTCGGGCGAGAACTGCGTCAGGTTGGTCTGGCGCAGCGTGACCTTCGGGTTCGGGTTCTGCCGGCCCCACAGCAGCACCGCGGGCAACTGCGCACGCAGCGCGCTGCTGCCGTACAGGGCAGCGCGGCACGCGGCGAAGGCCGCGACGTCGGCCGGGTCCGCCAGCGGGCAGCGCGCCGCGAGTTCAGCCGCCACGGTGCGCGCCATGGCCTGGATGGCCGGCGGCACCGGCACGTCCTGCGGCTGCGCGCGCGCCCCGCCCGCGAGGGCAAGGGTCGCCGCGATGCCGGCCAGGAAGCGCTGGGGGGACAAGGTCATGCTCACTCCTTCGTGTAATCCAGCAATGCGAGGTACTCCTGGCGCTCCGCGGCGGCCCACTGCTTGATGCCCAGGCCGCCCATGAGCTCCGGCTGTGCATTCATCGCGAGCAGGGAGGCGCGCAGCTCCGCGACTTCGCCAGCGGGCATGCGCGGCGAGGCCAGCACCGACCAGTTCACCACCGGCTGCGTCTCGGCGAGCACGCGGCCGCCGTCCTCGGCCCACTTGCGCGCGATGGTGGGATTGACCACGCCCACCTGCGCGAAGCCGTTGGCGATCTGCTGCGCCACGGCCTCCTGGTAGCGCGTGTGCACGACCTGGACCTGGTCCGCGCTCTGCCGGCGCAGTTCGGCCCGCGCCACCGCGGTCGTGGCCGCCATCTCGTCCGGCATGATCACCTTGGCCTTCAGGCGGGACGCGTCGGCAAGCGTCCTGATCGGCGAATCCTTGGGCACGATGAAAGCTGCCTTGTAGGGATCCGCGCGACGCACGACCGGCTGGTAACCGTTGTCGCGCACGAGCTTGGCGAGCTGGTTCACGGACTTGCCGAACACCAGTTCCGGCTTGGTGTCGGCCTGCGCCAGGGTGAGGAAGCGCGTCACGTTCACCACGGGCTCGACGGCGATGCTGGGGCGCTCGCGCACCTGGCTGCTCACGTAGTCCGCGAACGGCCGGTAGCGCGCGGTGAGCACGAACAGGTTCGATTCGCCCGTGAACGCTTCGTTGATCAGCAGCCGCCAGCTGCGCTCGGGCGTCGCCGGCCGGCGAGCGGCTGTCCCCTGTGCATGCACTTCGAAACCCGCGACCGCTGCCGCCAGGCCGCCCAACAGCACCTCGCGACGCCGCAGCGCTGCCCTTCCCGTTCTCATCGTTCTCTTCTCCCTGGCTGAGCCATTGCGCCGAATGTGACTCAGCCGGCACGAACGCGGAAGGAGGTCCCCTGTCAGGACTGACAGGTCAGCAGGCACTTCAGGCCCGCTGCGGACGCGCAATGTGTTGCAAGCGGTGTGGAGGGCCAACACCGCGTTACACCCTGCGGGACTGAACGTGCCTGTTTGCCGTGACGGGCGGGATGCCGCCGAGGGGGTGTTCGGCGGATTGCCTAAGCGGCGCCAGCACGGCTGTCGAATTTCCTACTTCCTCCCCAATTCGCACGGTTTTGTCGCCGGTGCGCATTCCAGCCACACCGGGGATGCGGCGAAGCGCATCCCAGCGCGTTGTTATGCTCGCCGCATGACCGTGCGCGAAATCCTGAAGATGGGAGACCCCCGCCTGCTGCGCGTCGCGCAGCCGGTACGTGCCTTCGACACCCCGGAGCTGCGCGCCTTGATCGTGGACATGCAGGACACCATGCAGGCCGCGAACGGCGCCGGCCTGGCCGCGCCGCAGATCGGCGTGGACCTGCAGCTGGTGATCTTCGGCACCGACACGCCCAATCCGCGTTACCCGGATGCGCCGCCGGTGCCGCGCACCGTGCTGCTCAATCCGGTGATCACGCCCGTGGGCGACGAAGAGGAGGAGGACTGGGAGGGTTGCCTGTCCGTCCCCGGCCTGCGTGCCGCGGTGCCGCGCTGGAAGCGGATCCGCTACAGCGGCTTCGACCCGCTCGGCCAGCGCATCGAGCGCGAGGCCGCCGGCTTCCACGCCCGCGTGGTGCAGCACGAGTGCGACCACCTGATCGGCAAGCTGTACCCGATGCGGGTGCGCGACTTCAGCAAGTTCGGGTTCACCGAGGTCCTGTTCCCCGGCCTGGACGCGGGCGAGGACGACTGAACGGGCGATGTCGGTGCGGGCGGGTCCCGCGATCCACGGGGCGCCGGATCAGACGCCCCATGGATCCCGGGCGGGGCCCGGGACGGCCGGTGACATCACTCGGCCTTGATGCCGCGCATGAGGATCACGCCACCGAGGACCGCGGTGTCCGACTTGACGCGGTTGGCGAGGCCTTCGGCCGTGGTGCCCGCGGCCTGCCAGCCTTGCTGGAACAGCTTGGCGCGCACGTCCGGGGTGCGCGTGATCTCGGAGATCAGCGTGGCCACCTTGTCGGCAACGGGTTTCGGCAAGGACCTGGGCGCGGCAGCGGCGACCCAGATCTCGAGCTGGAAGCCGCGGATGCCCAGCTCGTTGAGGCTGGGGAAGTCCGGCGCGAGCGGGCTGCGGCCCAGCGAGGTGACGCCGATGGCCTTGAGCTTGCCGGCCTTGACCTGGGCCTGGGCGAGACCGGGCGGCAGCAGCGCGAGCTGGATCTGGTTGCCGATCATCGCGTTGATCACCTGCGGGTTGCCCGGGTAGGGCACGTGCACCGGGTTCATGTTCGTCTTGGTCTTGAGCAGCTCCATGCCGATGTGGCCCACGGTGCCCACGCCGGGCGTGCCGTAGCTCCACTTGTCGCCGCCGTTGCGCGCGGCCAGGAAGAACTCCTGCGCGTCGAGGCCGGGCGCGTTCGCCGGCGCGGTGAGCATCAGCGGCGCAGTGCCGACGAGGCTCAGCGGCTGCAGGTCCTTCAGCGGGTCGAAGGGCACGGCCGGATTCAGCATCCTGGCGATCGTCATGTTCCCGTTGATCATGAAGCCGATCGTGTGGTTGTCGTTCGCCTTGGCCACCATGTCGGCGGCGATGTTGCCGCCGGCGCCGACCTTGTTGTCGACGATCACGGGCTGGCCCAGCGCCCTGGACAGCGGCTCGGCGATCGTGCGCGCCACCAGGTCCGGGGTCGAACCGGGCGGGAAGCCGACGATGATGTGCACCGGCTTCGTGGGCCAGTTCAGGGCCGCGGGCGCGGCCGTGGTTCTGGCAGCGGGGGCGGCGGGCTTCTGTGCGAACGCGGTGCTCGCGGCGGCGACGGCCAGCAGCACGAAGCTGCGGCGCGCGGCGGACTTCAACATGCGGGGTTCCTCTCCAACGTCGTCATGCCCTCGTAGCGGGGCGCTCGCGATGCTACTGGACGGTCCGATCGGAAAGTTCTAACGCCGCTAGGAATTTGGCGTAAACCGCCTCAGCCGGCAGCGGCCTCCAGCAGCTCGGTCTCGATCTCGAGCTGCCGCCGGTTCTGCTGCAGCTCCGCGCCGTCGATGAGGAACGTGTCCTCGACGCGCTCGCCCAGCGTGCTCACCTTGGCCAGCTGCAGGTTCAGCTTGTGGCGCGCCAGCACGCGCGCGATCGAATACAGCAGGCCGACGCGATCGCTGGCGGAGATCGACAGCAGCCAGTGCTGCGCGCGCTCGTCCGGGCGCAGGTCCACGCGCGGCGGGATCGGAAAGCTCTTGACGCGGCGCGACACACGGCCGCGGCTGGGCGGCGGCAGCGGGCCGGCCGCCGCGATGGTGTTGGCGAGCTCCGACTCCACCATGCTGCACAGCTCGCGGTAGTGCTCCGGCATCATCGCCGTGACCACCTGGAAGGTGTCGAGCGCATAGTCGTTGGTGGCGGTGTGGATCTTCGCGTCCAGGATGCTGAAGCCCGCCTGGTCGAAGTAGCCGCAGATGCGCGCGAACAGGTCCGGCTGGTCCTTGGTGTAGACCAGCACCTGCAGGCCTTCGCCCACGGGCGAGATGCGCGCGCGCACCAGGACCTTGGCCGTGCCCACGTGGCGCGAGACATGGCGCGTGTGCCAGACGATGTCGCCCGCCTCGTGGCGCATGAAGTAGCCCACGTCCAGCGTGTCCCACAATTTCTTGTGCGCCTCGAAGGGCAGGGCGAACAGCTGCAGCTGCACCAGCGCTTCGCGCTTGCGCGTCTCGATGTCCGCCTTCGGGTCGGGCGCCCCGCCGCCGAGCGCCCGCAGGCCGTAGCGGTAGAGGTCCTCCAGCAGCTTGCCCTTCCACGCGTTCCACACCTTCGGGCTGGTGCCGCGGATGTCGGCCACGGTCAGCAGGTACAGGGCGGTGAGGTAGCGCTCGTTGCCCACGCGCTGCGCGAAGGCGGCGATCACGGCCGGGTCGCCCAGGTCCTGCTTCTGCGCCACCCGGCTCATGAGCAGGTGTTCCTTGACCAGGAACTCGATCAGCTTGCAGTCCTCGGCCGCGATCGCGTGCTGGCGGCAGAAGCGCCGCACCTCGCGCGCGCCCAGGTCCGAGTGGTCGCCGCCGCGCCCCTTGGCGATGTCGTGGAAGAGGGCCGCGGTGTACAGGATGTAGGGCTTGTCCCAGCCGGCCGCCAGCTGCGAACAGAACGGGTACTCGTGGGCGTGCTCCGCCATGAAGAAGCGGCGCACGTTGCGCAGCACCATCAGGATGTGCTGGTCCACGGTGTAGACGTGGAACAGGTCGTGCTGCATCTGGCCGACGATGCGGCGGAACACCCACAGGTAGCGCCCCAGCACCGAGGTCTGGTTCATCAGCCGCAGCGCGTGCGTGATGCCGCGCGGCTGCATCAGCATGGCGCGGAAGGTGGCGTGGTTCTCCGGGTCGTTGCGGAAGCCGGCGTCCATCACCTTGCGGGCGTTGTACAGCGCGCGCAGCGTGCGGGCCGACAGGCCCTTGATGGCCGGCGTCGTCTGGTACAGCAGGAAGGTCTCGAGGATGGCGCGCGGGTTCGTCAGGTACAGGTCGTCGCGCGTCACCTCGATCATCCCGGCCTTCTCCGAGAAGCGCTCGTTGATGGTCCGCGCTTCGGCCGCCGCGGGGTTCAGGCGCTCCTCGATGTTGAGCAGCAGCACCTGGTTCAGCTGCGTGACCGCCTTGGCCGCCCAGTAGTAGCGCTTCATCAGGCGCTCGCTGGCGCGCGCCACCATGCGGCCGTCCGTGCGCATCACCGCCTTGTAGCCGAAGGACTCGGCTACCGCGTTCTGCAGGTCGAACACCAGCCGGTCCTCGCGCCGTCCCGCCACCACGTGCAGCCGCGCGCGGATGGTGGACAGCAGCGCCTCGTTGCGCTTGATCTGCCGGGCCTCGAAGGCGGTGGCGAGGCCGCGGCGCGCGAGCTCGTCCCAGCTCTTGCCGAAGCCCGCGGCGTTGGCGACCCAGAGCACCACCTGCAGGTCGCGCAGGCCGCCCGGCGACTCCTTGCAGTTCGGCTCCAGCGCATAAGGCGTGTTCTCGAACTTGGTGTGCCGCTGCCGCATCTCCAGCGTCTTGGCGGTGAAGAAGGCGCGCGGATCCACCTGGGCCCGGAAGCGCTCCTGGAAGGCGGTGAACAGCTTGCGCGAGCCGGTGACCAGGCGGGACTCCAGCAGCGAGGTCTGCACCGTGACGTCGCCGGCAGCCTGGGCCAGGCACTCGTCCACGGTGCGGACGCTGGAGCCGATCTCCAGGCCGGCGTCCCAGCAGCTGCCGATGAAGGTCTCGACCCGCTGCTTGAGCCTGGCATCGTGCTCGCAGGAGATGCCGTCGGGCATCAGCAGCAGCACGTCCACGTCGGAATGGGGAAAGAGTTCGCCGCGGCCGAAGCCGCCGACGCCCACCAGGGCGATGCCGGCGGGCAGCCCCGCGGCCTGCCACAGGGCGCGCAGCGTGTCGCCGGCGGCGTCGGCCAGGGCCTGCAGCAGGCCCTTGATGCTGCGGGTGGACCCGCCGTCGGATTGCAGCGCCGCGAGCAGCTGCGCCTTGCGTGCCTTGTAGGCGTCGCGGCTGGCCGCCGTGCCGTTGCCCGCGGCTTCAGGCTGCAGGACGGCGGCGGCGCTCATCAGCCGTGGACGAATGCCGGCGGCTTCGGGCTGCCCTCGGACAGGGTCAGCACCTCGTAGCCCGTCTCGGTCACCAGCACCGTGTGCTCCCACTGCGCCGACAGCGAATGGTCCTTGGTGACGATGGTCCAGCCGTCGTTGCCGAACTCCTTCACCTCGCGCCGGCCGGCGTTGATCATCGGTTCGATGGTAAAGGTCATGCCCGGGACGAGTTCCTCCAGCGTGCCGGGCTTGCCGTAATGCAGCACCTGCGGCTCCTCGTGGAAGTTGCGGCCGATGCCGTGGCCGCAGAACTCGCGCACGACGGAAAAGCCGTTGCTTTCGGCGAATTTCTGGATGGCCCAGCCGATGTCGCCCAGATGCACGCCGGGCTTGACCTGCGTGATGCCGTGCCACATGGCGTCGTACGTGATCTGCACCAGGCGCCTGGCGGCGATCGACGCCTCGCCGACGATGAACATGCGGCTGGTGTCGCCGTACCAGCCATCCTTGATCACCGTGACGTCCACGTTGACGATGTCGCCCTTCTTCAGCGGCTTGTCGTTGGGGATGCCGTGGCACACCACGTGGTTGACGGAGGTGCACAGCGAGGCGGGGTAGGGCGGGTAGCCCGAGGGCTGGTAGCCCAGCGTGGCGGAAACGGACCCCTGCTTCTTCATGTGCTCGGCCGCCAGGCGGTCGATCTCGCGGGTGGTGATGCCGGGCTTGATGAAGGGCGTGAGGTGGTCCAGGACCTCGGCGGCCAGGCGGCACGCCGTGCGCATCCCCTGGATGCCTTGTTCGTCTTTGTAGGTGATGCCCATGGAGCCATTATCCCAAAGCGTGCAATTCCCCGCAGGTAGAATGCCGGGTTCCTCCCGCCCCAGTCAGCGGCGGTCAGGCTCCACTCCCAGACAGGCTTGAGACCGTGTCCCTGCACATCACCGAGTTCGAGGGCGGACAGGCCCTCGGCGGCTTCCGGATCCAGCAACTTCTGCCGCGCCTGCAGGCGGTCCAGCCCCGGATTGCCGGCATCGCCGCCCGGTACGTGCACCTGGTGGCCAGCGACCACGCCCTGGCCGGCCCCGAACGCGAGCGGCTGGCAGCGCTGCTGACCTATGGCGAGCCCTACGCCGGCCCGGAGCAGGGTCCGCTGCTGGTCGTCACGCCGCGGCTGGGCACCGTCTCTCCCTGGGCCTCCAAGGCCACCGACATCGCCCACAACTGCGGCCTGGCCGTGCGCCGCATCGAGCGCGCCGTCGAATACCGGCTGCAGATGGCGTCCGGCTGGCTGGGGGGCAAGGCGTCGCTGGAGCCCGCACAGCTGGAGGCCGTCGCGGCGCTGCTGCACGACCGCATGACCGAAAGCGTCGTCGCGGGCCTGCAGCAGGCGCACCACCTCTTCACCGAACTGCAGCCGCAGCCCATGGAGCACGTGGACGTGCTGGGCGGCGGCCGCGCGGCGCTGGAGGAGGCCAACCGCCGCTTCGGGCTGGCGCTCGCCGAGGACGAGATCGATTACCTGGTGCAGGCCTTCACCGCGCTGGAGCGCAACCCGACCGACGTGGAGCTCATGATGTTCGCGCAGGCGAACAGCGAGCACTGCCGGCACAAGATCTTCAACGCCAGTTTCGCGATCGACGGCGTGCCGCAGGAACACAGCATGTTCGGCATGATCCGGCACACCCACCGCACGCACCCGCAGCACACGGTGGTCGCCTATGCCGACAATGCTTCGGTGATGGAAGGCCACGTGGTGGAGCGCTTCGTGCCGGGCGACGGCGGGCTCTACGCGGGCACGCAGGCGACGCACCACGTGCTGATGAAGGTGGAGACCCACAACCACCCGACGGCGATCTCGCCTTTCCCGGGCGCGTCCACCGGCGCCGGCGGCGAGATCCGCGACGAGGGCGCCACCGGCCGCGGCGCGCGGCCCAAGGCGGGCCTGACCGGCTTCACCGTGTCCAGGCTGTGGGACGCGAAGTTCGGCAAGCCCGAGCACATCGCCAGCCCGCTGGAGATCATGACCGAGGGCCCCCTGGGCGGCGCGGCCTTCAACAACGAGTTCGGCCGGCCCAACCTTTTGGGCTATTTCCGCGAGTACGAGCAGCAGGTCGCCGGCGTGGACCGCGGCTACCACAAGCCCATCATGATCGCGGGCGGCATCGGTTTCATCGACGCGGGCCTCACGCACAAGATCCCGTTCCCGGCAGGCACCTTGCTGGTGCAACTGGGCGGTCCGGGCATGCGCATCGGCATGGGCGGCGGCGCCGCTTCCTCGATGGCCACGGGCACCAATACCGCCGACCTCGACTTCGACTCGGTGCAGCGCGGCAACCCCGAGATCGAGCGCCGCGCGCAGGAAGTGATCAACGCCTGTTGGGCGCTGGGGGAGAAGAATCCGGTGCTGGCGATCCACGACGTGGGCGCCGGCGGCCTGTCCAACGCCTTCCCCGAGCTCACCAACGACGCCGGCCGCGGCGCGCGCTTCGACCTGCGCAAGGTGCCGCTGGAGGAAAGCGGCCTCGCGCCCAAGGAGATCTGGTGCAACGAGAGCCAGGAGCGCTACGTCCTGGCGATCGCGCCCGAGTCGCTGGCGCAGTTCCGCGGCTTCTGCGAGCGCGAGCGCTGTCCCTTCGCGGTGGTCGGCGTGGCAACGCAGGAACGGCAACTGGTGGTGGCCGACGAAGGCGCGGACACTCCAGTGGACATGCCCCTGGAAGTCCTCCTCGGCAAGCCGCCGCGGGTGCACCGCGACGTCCGGCGCGTGGCGCGCGAAGTGCCTGCCCTGGACCTCACCGGCATCGCGCTGCAGGATGCGGCCATTCGCGTCCTGAGCCATCCCACGGTCGCTTCCAAGCGCTTCCTCGTCACCATCGGCGACCGCACCGTGGGCGGCATGACCCACCGCGACCAGATGGTCGGACCGTGGCAGGTGCCCGTGGCCGACTGCGCCGTGACGCTGGCCGACTACCAAGGCTTCGCGGGCGAAGCCATGAGCATGGGCGAGCGCACGCCGCTCGCCGCCGTGGACGCTCCGGCGTCGGGACGCATGGCGGTGGCCGAGGCCATCACCAACCTGCTGGCCGCGCCGATCACGCTGCCGCGCGTGAAGCTTTCCGCCAACTGGATGGCCGCCTGCGGCGAGCCGGGCGAGGACGCGGCCCTGTATGACACGGTGCGGGCCGTGGGCCTGGAACTGTGCCCGCAGCTGGGCGTCTCCATCCCGGTGGGCAAGGACAGCCTGTCCATGCGTACGCAATGGAGCGAAGGCGGCGCCGTCAAGAAGGTGACCTCGCCGGTGAGCCTGATCGTGAGCGCCTTCGCGAGCGTGCCGGACGTGCGCGGCACCCTCACGCCGCAGCTGCAACGCGACCAGGACACGACGCTCGTGCTGGTCGACCTGGGCAAGGGCCGCAACCGCATGGGCGGCAGCATCCTCGCGCAGGTGCTGGAGCAGCCCGGCGGCGAGGTGCCGGACCTCGACGACCCGCAGGACCTGGTGCGGCTGGTCGATGCGGTGAACGCGCTGCGCCGCGAAGGCCGCATCCTGGCCTACCACGACCGCAGCGACGGCGGCCTGTTCGCCGCCGCCTGCGAGATGGCCTTCGCCGGCCAGGTCGGCGTGGCCCTGAACGTGGACCTGCTGGTCACCGAAGGCGACGGCATCAGCGACAGCCGGGCCGAATACGGCGACGCGAAGAACTGGGCGGCGCAGGTCGGCCCGCGGCGCGAGGAGCTGACGCTCAAGGCGCTGTTCAACGAGGAACTGGGCGTCGTGCTGCAGGTGCGAAGCGCCGAGCGCAACGAGGTGATGCAGGTGCTGCGCGCGCACGGCCTCTCGCGCCACAGCCACTTCGTCGGCACGACCCGGCCGGCAGCCTCCACCATAGCCGTGGGCAAGGGCGCGGTGCAGGTCTGGCGCGACACCAGGACGGTGTTCGCCGCGGACCTGGCGGACCTGCACCAGGTATGGGACAGCGTCAGCTGGAGGATCTGCCAGCAGCGCGACAACCCGGCCTGCGCGGACAGCGAACACGCCGCTGCGGGCGATCCGGCGGACCCCGGCTTGCATGTCTTCCTGCCGCAGGCCCTCGCCGGGGGCGCTCCCGCCCTCCAGCTCTCCCGCCCCCGCGTCGCCATCCTGCGCGAGCAGGGCGTCAATTCGCACGTCGAGATGGCCTACGCCTTCACCCAGGCCGGCTTCGACGCGGTGGACGTGCACATGACCGACCTGCAGGCCGGCCGCCACGACCTGAAGGACTTCCGCGGCGTGGTCGCCTGCGGCGGCTTCAGCTACGGCGACACGCTGGGCGCCGGCATCGGCTGGGCACGCAGCATCACCTTCCACGCGGTGCTCGCCGCGCAGTTCCGCGACTTCTTCGCCCGCGGCGACACCTTCGGCCTGGGCGTGTGCAACGGCTGCCAGATGTTCGCCGAGCTGGCCGACATCATCCCGGGTGCCGATGCCTGGCCGCGCTTCACCACCAACCGCAGCGAGCGCTTCGAGGCGCGGCTGGCGATGGTCGAAGTGCTCGAGTCGCCCAGCCTGTTCTTCCGCGGCATGGCCGGCGCGCGCCTGCCGATCGCAGTGGCGCACGGCGAGGGCTACCCGAACTTCGCGCAGCGCGGCGACGAGGCACGGGTGATCCGCGCCATGCGCTTCGTCGACAACCACGGCCAGCCGACGGAGCGCTACCCGTTCAACCCGAACGGGGGCGCCGGCGGGCTGACCGCGGTGACGACGGCGGATGGCCGTTTCACCGCCCTGATGCCGCATCCCGAGCGCGTCTTCCGCAACATCCAGATGTCCTGGACGTCGGGCGACCTCTCGGCCCACAGCCCGTGGATGCAACTCTGGCACAACGCCCGCCGATGGGTGGGTTGAGCACACCATGAACGAACAAGACCCACTGCGCGAGCCCGACGCGCAGGGCGCGCCCGTGCGCCGCTTCCGGGACCCGGCCTATCGGCCGCTGGCGGCGAACCTCGCCGGCATCCGCTGCGAGATCGACCGCATCGACGACGCCGTCGTGCAGCTGCTGGCGGCGCGTGCGATGTTGGTCAAGGACGCCGCCCGCTTCAAGCGCGATGCCTTCCAGGTCAGCGCCCCCGCGCGGCAGGCGCAGGTGTTCGCGCGCGTGCGGGCGCTCGCCGAGCGCCACAACCCGTCCTTCAACGGCGGCTTCGAGGGCCTGCCCGACGTGGTGGAGTCGGCGTACCGGTCTCTCGTGGCCGGGTATATTGCATGCGAGCAAACGTACTTCGGCCAGACCGAAGCCATCGCTTCTCCCCAGGACCCCCGAGAATGACGCAACGCCGAAGCCTCCTGAAGACCCTTGCCGCCGCGCCCGCCGCCCTGCTGGGCGCGCCGTGGACCGCCGCCCTCGCGCAAGGCGACTACCCGTCCAAGCCGATCCGCCTCGTCGTGCCCTTCGCCGCGGGCTCCACCCCCGACGTGTTCGCGCGCATCGTCGGCGACCGGGCCTCGCAAGGGCTCAAGCAACCGGTCGTGATCGACAACAAGCCGGGCGCCGGCGGCAACCTCGGCACCGACCTGGTGGCGAAGGCGGCCCCGGACGGCTACACCATAGGTGCGTCCATCACGGGCCCGCTGGTGAACAACGTCGTGCTGTACAAGAAGATGCCGTACGACCCGTTCAAGGACCTGGCGCCCATCACCTTCGGCGTGCACCAGGCCAACGTGCTGGCGGTGAGTCCGTCCCTGGGCGTGAACACGCTCAAGGAGCTGATGGACCTGCTGCGGCGCAATCCGGGCAAGTACAACTACGCCTCCATCGGCGTCGGCAGCCTGTCGCACCTGTCGATGGAGATGCTCAAGACGCTGACCAGCAGCTTCGTCGTGCACGTGCCTTACGCATCGTCGCCGGCGGCCGTCACCAGCGTGCTGCAGGGCGACACGCACATGGTCAGCCTGGCGCCGCTGGCGGTGATGCCGCAGGTGCAGGCGGGCAAGCTCAAGGCCCTGGGCGTGTCGACGGCCAGGCGCGTGCCGCAGATCCCGGGGGTGCCGACCTTCCGCGAAGCCGGCCTGCCCATGGACGGCAGCGCCTGGATCGGCCTCGTGGCTCCCGCCGGAATGCCGGCGCCCATCATCGAACGCCTGAACCACGAGTTCGTGGCCGCCATGCGTGATCCCGCCACCAACGAGAAACTCAAGGCGCAGTACATGGACGCCGAGCCCGGCACGCCGGCGCAGTTCACGGCCTTCATGAAGGCGGAACTGGCCAAGTGGGGCCCGGTGATCAAGCGCTCGGGCGCGACGATCGACTGATCCTGGTCGCGGCGCCGCGCCGCAGGTTCAGGCCTGCGGCAGGGCCTTGTGCGGGCGCGTGCGGTAGAACGTCAGCGGCACCGCCTGCGCCTCGCGCTTCTGCTCGTTCAGCACGGATTTCTTGATCCGGCCCACCACGTGCATCTCGCAGGGCTTGCAGTCGAAGCGCAGCGTGAGCTTCTCGCTGCCGTTGACCAGTTGCAGCGGCTCCGCCTTGATCGTGCCTTTCACGCCGACGACGCCCTTGGCCTGCTTGGGGCACAGGCTCATGGTCCAGCGCACGCAGTGCTTGGTGATCATGAGGCTGACCTCGCCTTCCTCCTCGTGGCTTTCGTAGGCCGCGCCTATCACCTTGACGCCGTGCCTGGCGTAGAAGTCGTGCGCCTTCTGGTTGAAGACGTTGGCGAGGTAGGAGAGGGTGTCCTCCGGGTAGGGGACCGGCGGGTCGACCGGGGTGCCACGCAGCGGGCGCTGGTAGCCGGCCGCCCGCGCGGCCTCCAGCGCCTCGACCGCCTCGCGGCGCAGCGAGTTCACCAGGGAGGGCGGCACGAACCAGGGCTGCGAGAGCTCCAGGTGCAGGTCCAGCGCGGTGAAGATCGTGTTGCCGAAGCGTCCCAGGTGCTCGCGCAATGCGGCGAGCGCCTTGTCGCCGTCGCGCGCGGGCTCCTTGGCGAAGGCAGCCTGTGCCTCGCCCACGTAGCCGTCCTCGTCCGTCAGGCGCAGCACGAAGCCGTCCGCGCTCTCGCCGAGCGTCGCCCACACGCCGATGCGCCGGTCGCTGGACTTCTTCTCCAGGGTGCGCACCCAGTCCATGTCGCGGTTGCGGTTCAGGCGCGTGCCCTTGCGCATGTCCTTCATGCCCGCGATCGGGTCCTTGGGCCACACGCGCCAGGCGCCGAGTCGGGCCAGCGGCTCCGCCCGGTTGATCGCCACGCCCACCAGTTCCTTTTGCAGGTCGAAGTAGCAAAGGCCGTCGCCGTTGTGCAGCAGCCGGGCGGCGTCGTCGAGCTCCAGGTCGATCGAATCGGCGCCCACCTTCGTCACCCAGCCGATGGCCTGGCCCGGGTTCTTGGGCGAGTCCAGCGCGGCGATGTCGTCCTTGCGGCCGTTGACGAAGTAGTCGGTGAACTCGCGGTTGAAGTTCTGGTCCGGGTCGGGCGTGAAGCTGAAGGTGGTGCGGCCGCTGGAGGCGCGTGCCAGCGGAAAGCCGGAGCCCTCGCGCGCCTCGATCAGCGCGTCGAACAGCGTGCGGTAGTGGGCCGTGATGTTCTTCACGTAGCCCATGTCCTTGTAGCGGCCCTCGATCTTGAAGCTGCGCACGCCCGCGTCGACCAGCGCGGCCAGGTTGGCGCTCTGGTTGTTGTCCTTCATGGACAGCACGTGCTTGTCGTGGGCGACGAAGCGTCCCTGGCCGTCCACCACGTGGTAGGGCAGGCGGCACGCCTGCGAGCAGTCGCCGCGGTTGGCGCTGCGGCCGGTGTGCGCGTGGCTGATGTAGCACTGGCCCGAGTAGGCCACGCAGAGGGCGCCGTGGATGAAGAACTCCACCTTGCAGCGCTGCGGGTCCAGCGCGTCATGGATGGCGCGGATCTGCTCCAGCGTCAGCTCGCGTGCCAGCACCATCTGCGAGAAGCCCACGTCCTGGAGAAATTTCGCCTTCGCCACCGTGCGGATGTCCGTTTGCGTGCTCGCGTGCAGCTGGATCGGCGGCAGGTCCAGCTCCAGCAGCCCCATGTCCTGGATGATGAGGACATCGGCGCCGGCGTGGTAGACGTCCCAGGCCATCTTGCGCGCGGCTTCCAGCTCGTCGTCGCGCACGATGGTGTTGTGCGTGACGAAGATGCGGCTGCCGAACCGGTGCGCGTGCCTGGCCAGGCGCTCGATGTCGCGCACCGGGTTGCTGGCCGACACGCGCGCGCCGAAGTCCGGCCCGCCGATGTAGACGGCATCGGCGCCGTGGTTGATCGCCTCGATGCCGATGTCGGCATCGCGCGCGGGCGCGAGCAGCTCGAGCTGGTGGTACAGGAGGGACATGGGAGCGCGGGATTTTACCGGCGGCCCTTGGTGCGCGCCACCGCGGCCGCAGGTGCGCGGACCGAGCCTTCAGGCGCGCGCCGGCGCCACCGCGGCGCCCTGGATGCCGTGCCGCTGCAGGGCCTGGGCGACGAAGCCGGAGGCCTTCATCTCCTCGATGTAGGCGCTCAGCCAGGCCTGGGCCGCGGTGCGTCCCTTGGGCACGCCCATGGCCTGTTCGATGACCATGAAGCGCCCCGGCAACAGGCGCACGCCGCCCACCCGGCCCGCATCCATCTCGAGCTGCTGCTTCACGCCGGCCGCGACCTCCAGCTTCTGTTCCAGGAAGCGGTCCACGACCTCGGGCGAGGTCGGCACGCGCACGAGCGTGGCTGCCTTGATCTCGCGCGTGAGGAACAGGTCGTAGGCGCTGCCCCGGCCCACGGCGATGCGGGTGCCGGCGCGGTCCACGTCCTCGTTGCGGCGCAGCGCCGAGTCCTGCCGCACCGCGTAGGCCCCTTCGATGATCACGTAGGGCGCCGTGTACTCCATGTCGGCGGCGCGCACCGGATCGATGGCCACGAAGGCCAGGTCCACCTGGCGCGCCTTGATGGCCTCCACGGTGTTGCCGGCGGAGTTGAAGGGCACGAGCTCGACCGGCAGCTCCAGCCGCCGGGCCGCCTCCCGCGCGAGATCGACCGACACGCCATGCGGCTGGCCGTCCGGGCCGCGGGTGGCGAGGATCGGGTTGCCGTAGTTGATCGCCGCGCGCAGCTTGCCGGTGGAGCCGAGTTCCGCGCGCGCCGCGCCCGCCGCTGGGCCTGGCAGCGTGCCGCAACCGGCCAGCAGGCCCGTCATCCCGAGTGCGCAAAAGCCGCGTCGCGTGGCCGTCATCGTGTCTCCTTGTCGTTGGCATGCCAACCGTCGCGCGATTGGAACGAAGCCCGCCCGGTGCGTCAAGCGTGGCGGCCCTAAACTCCCGCGCGTGCCCCGAACCCCCCGCTACGACCGCATCGATGCCCTGCGCGGCGCCGCCATCGTCTGGATGACGGCCTACCACTTCTGCTTCGACCTGGACCATTTCGGCTGGATCCGCCAGAACTTCCTGTACGACCCGTTCTGGACGACGCAGCGCACCGCGATCGTCAGCCTGTTCCTGTTCTGCGCCGGGCTGGGCCAGGCCGTCGCCCACGCGCAAGGGCAGGGCTGGCCCCGGTTCTGGAAGCGCTGGACGCAGGTCGCGGCCTGCGCCCTGCTGGTCACCGCGGGCTCCGCCCTCATGTTCCCGGGCAGCTTCATCTACTTCGGCGTGCTGCACGGCATTGCGGTGATGCTCGTGCTGGTGCGGCTCACGGCGCACTGGGGCCGCTGGCTGTGGCTGGCGGGCGCGGTGGCCATCGTGCTGCCGCGCTTCGCCCTCCCGGTGCACGTGCATTTCGGCAACCTGCGCCTGCTCAACGAGCCGTGGCTCAACTGGATCGGCTTCGTGTCGATGAAGCCGGTCACGCAGGACTATGTGCCGCTGCTGCCGTGGCTGGGCGTGATGTGGTGGGGCGTGGCCGCGGGGCAGGCACTGCTGCGCCGCGCGCCGGGCGTGCTGCAGGGCGGTCTCCCGTCCCCTTTCGCGCCGCTCGCGTGGATGGGCCGCTGGAGCCTGAGCTGGTACATGCTGCACCAGCCTGTCCTCATCGGCGCGCTCATGCTCGTGCAGATGCTGCGCACCTGAGCGCCAAGCTCATCGGCCGGAGGCTATGGCTTCGATAGTTCTCGTAGGACGCACTGTAGCCAGCGGCCTACAAGGGTGAGGCGGCGCGGCCGTTACGGTGGCGGACGGCAATGTCGCCGCTCCCCGATCGTTCCCACCCATGCCCAAGACACCCAAGGCGCCCCCGCCCGCGAAGAAGGCCGCCGCCCAGGCTGCTGCGCGCAACACCGACAGTGGCCCCGCCAAGCTGCCAGGCGACGCTTCCGGGGACCCTGCCGCCCGCAAGATGGCCGAGGTCCAGCAGATGGCCGCGGCGATGCAGAACCACGAGAACAAGGCCGCCGAGCACGGCTTCGACAACGGCGTGCAGCCGCTGCACGGCGCCGTCGTCGAGCCGCCGTCGCGGCTGCCGGGAGGCAGCACGCTGTCCGAGGCGAACAGCTCCGACAAGGTGGGCACCGAAGCGCTCGACGGCCTGAACCACACGATCGACACGCTGGACCGCGTGCGCGTGGACTCCACCGGGCGCATGCTGACCACCAACCAGGGCGTGGCGGTCGCCGACAACCAGAACTCGCTGAAGTACGGCGTGCGCGGCCCGGCGCTGCTGGAAGACTTCATCCTGCGCGAGAAGATCACCCACTTCGACCACGAGCGCATCCCGGAGCGCATCGTGCACGCGCGCGGCTCGGGCGCGCACGGATTCTTCGAGTGCTACGCACCGATGACGCAGTTCACCAGGGCGGCGCCGTTCCGCGAGAAGGGCAAGCGCACGCCGGTGTTCGTGCGCTTTTCCACCGTGCAGGGTGAGCGCGGCTCCAAGGACACCGCGCGCGACGTGCGCGGCTTCGCCGTCAAGTTCTACACCGACGAAGGCAACTGGGACCTCGTGGGCAACAACATCCCGGTGTTCTTCATCCAGGACGCGATGAAGTTCCCGGACCTGGTGCACGCGGTCAAGCCCGAGCCGCACCACCAGATGCCGCAGGCAGCCAGCGCGCACGACACGTTCTGGGACTTCGTGTCGCTCATGCCCGAGTCCACGCACATGCTGATGTGGGTGATGAGCGACCGCGCCATCCCGCGCAGCTTCGCCACCATGCAGGGCTTCGGGGTGCACACCTTCCGGCTGGTGAACGAGGAGGGCGAGTCGGTCTTCGTCAAGTTCCACTGGACGCCGATCGCCGGCACCCATTCGCTGGTCTGGGACGAGGCCGTGAAGATCTCCGGCGCCGACCCCGACTACCACCGGCGCGACCTCTGGGAGCGCATCGAGTCGGGCAACTACCCCGAATACGAGCTCGGCTTCCAGATCTTCACCGAGGAACAGGCCGAGCAGTTCAGCTTCGACATTCTCGACGCGACCAAGATCGTGCCGGAGGAACTGGTGCCGATCACGCCCGTCGGCCGCATGGTGCTGAACCGCAATCCGGACAACTTCTTCTCCGAGACCGAGCAGGTGGCCTTCTGCACTGCGCACGTGGTGCCGGGCATCGACTTCTCGAACGATCCGCTGCTGGCCGGCCGCATCCATTCCTACGTGGACACGCAGATCACCCGGCTGGGGGGGCCGAACTTCCACGAGATCCCGATCAACGCGCCGGTGGTGCAGGTGCACAACAACCAGCGCGACGGCTTCCATCGCCAGGCGATCCCGCGCGGCCGCGTCGCGTACGAGCCCAACTCGCTGGCCGGCGGCTGTCCGTTCCAAGCCGGCGCGGCCCAGGGCTTCGTGTCGGTGCCGGCGCGCATCCGCGCCGACGAGGAGCAGGGCAAGGTGCGGGCCAAGCCGGAGAAGTTCGCCGACCACTACACGCAGGCGCGCCTGTTCTACGAAAGCCAGACGCCGGTGGAGCAGTGCCACATCGCCAACGCCTTCCGCTTCGAGCTGAGCAAGGTGACCGTGCCCGCGATCCGCGAGCGCACGGTGGCCATGCTGCGCAACGCGTCGGAGGAACTGGCGCAGAAGGTCGCCGACGGGCTCGGGATGAACCCGCTGCCGGCGCCGCTGCCGCTCGCCATGCCGGCCCCGGCGACGCCGGAGGTGACCAAGTCGCCGCCGCTGTCGCTGCTGTCGCGGCCGGGAAAGTCCCCGCTGAAGGGCCGCAAGGTGGCCCTGATCGTCGCGCCCGGCGTCGACGCGGCACCGCTGCTGCAGCTGCAGCAGGCGCTGCTGGCGCAGGGCGTGGTCGGCCGGCTGGTCGGGCCCCGCATCGGGCCGATGGAGACAGCCAATGGCGACATCGTCCAGGCCGACGCCTCGCTCGAGAACGAGCCCGGTTTCCTGTTCGACGCGCTGGTGCTGCCGGACGGCGAGGAGGGCGTGGCCGCCCTCGCGCAGGACGGCCACACGGCCGAATTCATCAAGGACCAGTTCCGCCACTGCAAGACCATCCTGGCCATAGGCGCGTCGCGCAAGCTGCTGACGCTGGCCGGCGTGCCCCTGTCCATGGACAAGAGCCAGGCCCAGGGCGGCACCGGGCTGATCGTCGTGGATGCGAACGCCGCGGCCTCCGGCCTGGAAGCCTTCGTGCAGGGCCTCGCGAAGCACCGCCACTTCGGCCGCGAGATGGATCCGCCGCTCGTGTGAACACCCAGGGAGAAACAAGCATGACCGAACTTGCCATGAAGGACGCCTGCGAGCTGCTCGACGCGGACCACATCGCCGTGAAGCACCTCTTCGTCGAATACGCGCGCCAGGCGATGGCGGCGCCGACGCAGCCCGGGGACCGCCCGATGCTCGCGCGGCGCATCTGCCAGGAGCTCACCGTGCACGCGCAGATCGAGGAGGAGATCTTCTATCCCGCCCTGCGCCAGGCCACGGGCGCCAACGATCTGCTGGACGAAGCGCTGGCCGAGCACCAGCAGGCCAAGCAGCTGATCGCGCGCATCCAGGGCCTGAAGGCGGCGGACCGCACGATGGACGACCTGGTCAGCCAGCTCGCGCGGGCGATCGAGCACCACGTCAAGGAGGAGCGGGATGACCTGTTCCCCAAGGCGCGCGCGAGCGGCCTGGACCTGCAGGGGCTGGCCGCCCAGCTGAAGGAGCGCCAGGAGGAGCTCATGGGGCGGCAAGCCGCCTGAAATGAAAAGCGGCCCCGTGGGGCCGCTTTATGGAGCCCGGCCTGCGCCGGGATCGGACCGGTTCGCGCGCACGGCGCGCCCGTTCATTCGATCTTCGCGTTCTTGCGCAGGCCTTCCTGGAACTGCGCCAGCTTCTGCTGCTGCAGCTGCTGCGCGATCTGCGGGCGCACGTCTTCCATCTTGGGCAGCTGCGCCTCGCGGATGTCGTCCACGCGGATCACGTGCCAGCCGAACTGCGACTTCACCGGCGCCGCGGTGGTCTCGCCCTTCTTCAGCTTGAGCATCGCCTCGGCGAACTCGGGAACGTAGCTGGCCGCGGTCGCCCAGTCCAGGTCGCCTCCGTTGGCGCCGGAGCCCGGATCCTTGGACTGCTTCTTGGCGATGTCCTCGAACTTCTGGCCCTTCTTCAGGTCGGCGATGATCTTCTTGGCCTGGTCCTCGGACTCGACCAGGATGTGGCGGGCCTTGAATTCCTTGCCGCCGTTGGCCGCAACGAACTTGTCGTATTCGGCCTTGATCTCGGCGTCGGTCACCGGGTTGTTCTTCTGCCAGTCGGCGAACAGCTCGCGGATCAGGATGGTCTGGCGGGCCAGTTCCATCTGCGCCTTGTAGTCCTCGGTTGCGTCGAGGCCGCGTTTCTGCGCTTCCTGCAGGAAGATCTCGCGGGCGATGACCTCGTCCTTCAGCTGGCCCTGCATCTCGGGGGTGACCGGCCGGCCGGCCTTCGCCAGCTGCGTCGACAGCATGTCCAGGCGGGCCTTGGGCACCGGCTTTCCGTTGACGATGGCGACGTTCTGCGCCGCGGCGGGCATGGCGATGCCGACAAAGGCCGCGAGGACCGCGGTCAGGAGGACTTTCTTCATGGGGTTTCCCTCGGGAACGGAAGCTGGATCAGGTTTCGGAACTCTCGATCGCGAGGGCGTGGATGCCCCGATCGATATAGTCGCGCAGGGCATCATACACAAGGCGATGGCAGGCCACCCGGGGCCGCCCGGCGAACAGCGGCGAGGCGACGCGTACGCGGAAATGCGTACCCGCACCGGTGCCGTCCTGGCCCGCATGCCCCAGATGGGCCGCGCTTTCGTCCAGGACCTCCAGCCGCGTGGGCGCGAGCCGCTCCTGCAGCCGTGCGCGCACTGCGTCGGCCGTGATGCCGGTGCCGGTGGTGGCGTTCACGAGTCGCGTGCCCCGGCTTGCTTGCCGTCCTTCATGTAGCGGCCCAGGTACAGCGCCTGCCCCACGATGAAGACCGCCATCAGGCCCAGGCCGCCGAACAGCTTGAAGTTGACCCAGGTGTTGGTGTCGAAGTGGAAGGCGACCCACAGGTTCACGACGCCCATCACCGCGAAGAAGGCGGTCCAGCTCCAGCTCATGGCGCGCCACGCCGTGTCCGGCAGTTCCAGCTGCGTGCCCATGAGGGACTTGAGCAGGTTCTTGCGGAACACGAGCAGGCCCACGGCCAGCGCCCCTCCCATCAGCCAGTACAGCACGGTCGGCTTCCACTTGATGAAGGTCTCGTCGTGGGCCAGGATGGTCGCGCCGCCGAACAGCACGATGATGCCCAGGCTCAGCCACTGCATGGGTTCGACCTTGCCGGTGGCGTAGCGCAGCCAGGCGATCTGCGCGATCGTGGCAACGATGGCCACGCCGGTGGCGACATAGATGCCCCACAGCTTGAAAGCCGCGAAGAACAGGGCGATGGGAAAGAAGTCGAGCAGCAGTTTCATTCGTTCAGGCCTTGCCTTCGGGATGGAAGTCCAGGGAGGCCGAGTTCATGCAGTAACGCAGGCCTGTCGGCTCCGGGCCGTCCGGAAAGACGTGCCCGAGGTGCGCACCGCACTGCGCGCAGACGGTTTCGGTGCGGACCATGCCGTGGCTCGTGTCGCGGATCTCCTTGATCGCGCCGGGAACCGCCAGGGAGAAGCTCGGCCAGCCGCAACCGGCGTCGAACTTGGTGTCGGAGTCGAACAGCTTGGAGCCGCAGCAGACGCAGTGGTAGCTGCCGTCGGCCCACACGCGCTCGTACTTGCCGCTGAAGGGACGCTCCGTGGCGGCGTGGCGGGTGACCTGGAAGGCGCCGGGCTCGGCGCCCTTGTCGGCGAGCAGGGCCTTCCACTCGGCCTCGGATTTCCGGATGGGATAGTCGTCGTTCATGAAGAGCAGCTGATCTCGATGTGGGCAGCCCAGTCGGGCGGAAAGCCGGCCTTGTCCTCGTGGCCCGGATGTTCGTCGAACGGGGCCTGGACCAGGCTCAGCAGGGCTTCGACTTCGGAAAAGTCGCCGAGTTTCGCCTGCCGGATGGCCAATTCGCACAAATGGTTGCGCAGCACGTACTTGGGGTTGGTGCGCAGCATGCGCTCGCCGGCCGCGGTGCGCCCGTCAGGCAGCCGCGCCTCGTATTGTGAGACCCAGCCGTCGAAGCCGGCGCGGTCCAGGAACAGGTCGCGCACGGGAGCGAGTTCGCCGCCGGCGACCCAGTGCGAGAGCCGGCGCCAGAAGACCGGATAGTCCACCCGGTCCGCCGCCAGCAGGGTCAGGACCTGCTCGACCAGCTGGCGGTCGCCTTCGCGCTCCTGCGCCAGTCCCAGCTTGGCGCGCATGCGCGACTCCAGCTCGCGCGGGAAGTCCGCCTTGTACGGTTCCAGGGCGGCCATGGCCAGTTCCTGGTTGCCGATCAGGGGCAGCAGCGCCTGGCCCAGGCAGAACAGGTTCCAGTACGCCACGTTCGGCTGGCGGTTGTAGGCGTAGCGGCCCGTGTCGTCGCTGTGGTTGCACACGTGGTTGGGGACGAAGGCGTCCAGGAACTGGAAGGGCCCGTAGTCGATCGTGAGGCCCAGGATGCTCATGTTGTCGGTGTTCATCACCCCGTGACAGAAACCCACGGCCTGCCACTGCGCCACCATCGCCGCGGTCCGCGCGCCGACCCGCTGCAACAGGTTGGCGTACGGATTGCCCGCCAGTTGCTCGCTGTCGCGAAGGTCCGGGTACCAGGCGTCGATCACGTAGTCGGCCAGCCGGCGCAGTTCCTCCTCCTGGCCGCGCGCCGCGAAGTGCTCGAAATGCCCGAAGCGAACGAAGCTGGGCGCAACGCGCGTCACCACCGCCGCGGTCTCGATCTCCTCGCGCCGCACCGGTTGCGGCGAGCCGGTGACGACGAGGGCGCGCGTGGTCGGGATACCCAGCCCGTGCATCGCCTCGGAGCAGAGGTATTCGCGCACGCTGGACCGCAGCACCGCGCGGCCGTCGCCCATGCGCGAGTAGGGCGTGCGACCCGCGCCCTTGAGCTGCAACTCCTGCACGCCTTGCGGCGTCTCGATGCCGCCGAGGAGGATGGCGCGCCCGTCGCCCAGCTGCCCCGCCCACACCCCGAACTGGTGGCCGCTGTAGACGCTCGCCAGCGGCCGGCTGCCGGCCAGCGCCAGGTTGCCCGTGAACGCGGCGACCGCCTCGGGCGTCGCCAGCCGTGCGGCGTCCAGCCCGAGCTCGGTCGCCAGCGAGCGGTTCAGCGACACCAGGTGCGGGTCGGGCAAGGGGGTCGGGCGCAGCTCCGTGTAGAACGAAGGGCCTAGGTTGGCGAAGCCGTGACGCCACGCAGGCCCCAGGTCGAGGGCGGCGTCGGCTTCGGCGATGGCTGATGGCATGCGGGCCATTGTCCGCTCGCCGCGGGGCCGCAGGTTTCTTAGGGATTTGGCTTACTGTTCTGCTTCGCGCGCTTCTGCCAAGATCTTCACCGGCCACAAGCTTTCACCAAGCGCCGCAGCATAGGGAGGAACAATGAGCGACTTTTCGGGACTGGAGCAATCGTTCGCCTTGCCGGCCTTGTCCGGCATTTCGCAGCTGGACGAGTTGTCCGCGTACGCCCCGCCGACGACCGACGTGCAGCCGCACGAGGTCAGCTTCCGCCGCCTGCGCGGTGCCCACGAGATCGCCAGCGTCCTGCACCTGCGCAAGGAAATCGAGCTGCCCGCCGCGGTGCTGGCGGATGCCAGCTTCCGGACCCGCGAAAAAAAAGAGATGAAATTGGCCTGGTCGGCGCTTTCCACCGATTCGGCGAGACGATCGGCACCATCCGCCTGATCCCGATGGACCAAGGCCTGGCGCCCTGCGAGAAACTCCTCCAGCGCCACGCGGTCCCCCCCGAACTCCGCGACCAGAGCTGGGAAGTCGGCCGGCTGGTCCTCGCTCCCCGCTTCCGCAGCGGCCCCGACTCCCTCAAGCGCTGCCTCTTCCTCACCCTCCTGCACCTGATCGACCACACCGACGTGGAAAACCTGTTCGCCTCGTGCACGCCCTTGCTGAGCAGGCTGTACCGCCGCTTCGGCTTCGACGTGGTGGTGAAGGACGCCAGCTGCGACGCGCAGGGCACCTACCACCTGATCCACGGCACCGTCCCCGACGTGCTGCGGGCCCTCGCCGGCAATGCGCAGGAGCGCGAGCTGGCCGAAGACATCCTGGCCCTGCGCGCGGCCGCGGGAGTATTCGCATGATGAAGATCCTGCGCCGCCTGTTCCAGCGCTACGAGGACTACCACGCCTACGGCCCGTCGCGGCTGAAGACGATGGGCTACCTCGGGGCCATGACCTACGTGGCCTTCTACTTCCTGCGCTTCACGCGCCCCAACGCGGACATCTGGGACGACCTGGCCTCGCGGGCCGTGGCCGTGCTGCTGTTCCTCGGCATGGGCCTGGGCGACTATTGGCCCGAGCGGCTGAAGACCTACTACATCCGCTACACGTACTGGGTGCTCCTGTACTGCCTGCCCGGGTTCACGGTGCTGCTGGCGCTGGAGCGCGGCGGCGGCGTGGTGGCGCTGTCCAACGCCTTCATCATCCTGTGCTTCCTGGTGCTGCTCACCGACTGGCGCAACACGCTGGTGATGCTGGCCACCGGCACGGCCGGCGCGGCCCTGTGGTACTGGGCGACCGCGGACAACCCGAAGGTGCCCATGGACCTGGTCGCGCAGCTGCCCGCGTTCGCGCTGGTGGTGATCGGCGGCAACCTGTTCAAGTCCAACACCGACAAGATCGACACGGAGCGCAAGCTGCGTGCGACGCAGGCGCTGGCGGGCTCGATCGCGCACGAGATGCGCCATCCGCTGGCGCAGCTGAAGCATTCGCTGGAAAGCATGCAGGGCGTGCTGCCGGCGCCTGGCTCGTCGCGCCAGGCCCAGCTGGACGGGCAACAGGTGCAGGCCCTGTACCGGCACCTCGCGCGGGGCGAGCAGGCCGTGCAGCGCGGCCTGCAGGTCATCTCCATGACGCTCGACGAAGTCAGCGCCCGTCCGCTGGACACGACCTCCTTCCGCTACCTGTCGGCGGCCGAGGTCGTGCAGCACGCGGTGGAGGAGTACAGCTACGACACCGACGAGGGGCGCGAACGCGTGAGCGTGGTGGTCAAGGAGGACTTCACCTTCCGCGGCGACGAGACGGCGTACCTGTTCGTGCTGTTCAACCTGATCAAGAACGCGCTGTATTACGTGGCGGCCTATCCGCACACGCGCATCACCATCACCGTGGGCGAGCAGCAGGTGAAGGTGCGCGACAGCGGTCCCGGCATCCCGCCGGAGGTGCTCGCCGGCCTGTTCGAGCCCTTCCGCTCGGTGGCCAAGTCCGGCGGCACCGGCCTGGGCCTGTCCTACTGCCAGCGCGTCATGCGCGCCTTCGGCGGCCGCATCACCTGCAACTCCGTGGTGGGCCAGTACACCGAATTCACCATGGTCTTTCCGGCGATCAGCGCCGAGGAGCAGGAGCGGCACCGGCTGGACGCGGTGGCGCAGGCGCGCACGGCGCTGGCCGGCAAGCGGCTGCTCATCGTCGAGGACGACGCCGTGCAGCGCGTTGCCACGCGGCAGAAGCTGGGCCCGCTGGCGCTCACCACCGAGCTGGAGGAGGCCGCCGACGGCCAGATGGCGCTGAAGATGCTGCGCGAGCGCAAGTTCGACGTGGTGCTGCTGGACCTGCACATGCCCGGCCTGGACGGCTACGCGGTGGCGGAGAAGATCCGCCAGGACGCCGGCCCGAACCACGACGTGCGCATCGTCGCCTACACCAGCGAGCCCGCCAATCTCGCGCGCGCCAAGGCCCTCAAGTGCGGCATGGACCACTTCGTGAGCAAGCCCTGCGCGCAGCTGCCGCTGCTGGCCGCATTGCAGCAGGTGGTGCAGCAGCGGGCGGCCCAGGATCCGGGCGCCGCGGCCGGCCGGCTGGCGGGCCGCCGCATCCTGGTGGCGGACGACAGCGCCTTCAACCGCAAGGCCATCGCCGCCTACCTGCGCAACGCGGCTGCCATCGTCATCGAGGTCGAGCACGGCGGTGCGGTGATGGAGCAGCTGCACGCGCAGGACGGCATCCATGCCGTCATCGTCGACCTGCACATGCCGGGCATGGACGGCCTGGAGACGGCGCGCGCGATCCGCAGTTCCAACGAGCCCTGGGCCGGCATCCCCATCGTGGCGATGACCGCGCGCTCCGACGAACCCGCCGTGACGGCGGCGACGGCGGCCGGCATGAACGGCTTCCTGGTCAAGCCCGTCGATGCCGCGGTGCTCTACGACACGCTGGCGCGCCTGATCATCGGTGGCATCGGGCCGGCCGAGCCCGCCAAGCCGATGGCCGACCCGCAGCCGGTGGCCGGCAGCGAAAACCTGCTGAACCTGCAGCGCCTGGAGAGCTACCGGCGCCTGGGCATGCTGGACGAGCTGCTCAACGACTACCTGCCCGAGATGGAGCGCCTGGTCGTCACGCTCCAGGAGAACGTGGACGGCGCCGACGTGCAGGGCAGCATCGACGCGCTGCACTCGCTGCTGGGCATGAGCGGCGAGGCGGGTGCGCAGGCGCTGTACCAGCACGTGCGCAAGCTCTACGTGCCGCTGCTGGAAGAGGGCCAGTGGCCCAAGGGACAGGAATGGCTGCCGCAGCTGCGCACGCTGGCGCGGCGGACGGAGGAGGCCCTGCGCGCATACTGTGCCCAGCAAACGCGTTCCGGCACGCCTTCCTGAGGACCATGCAGTACGAGCTTTCCGGAGACCACCCGTCCATCCTCTTCGTCGACGACGAACCGAAGTCGCGCAAATGGTTCGCGCTGGAGTTCGGGGATGAATTCACCGTGGTGACCGCCGGCAGCGCCGACGAGGCGCTGCAGATCCTGGGCGACCGCAGCGGCGAGTTCGGCGTGCTGGTGACCGACTACCGCATGCCCCAGCAGGACGGCATGAAGCTGCTGCGCGCCGTGCAGCGCGACTTCCGCCACGTGATCCGGCTGCTGGCGACCGCCTACGCCGAGAAGGACGTCGCGATCGCCGCCGTCAACCAGGGCAAGGTCCTGCGCATCCTGGAAAAGCCCCTGGACGGCGAAACGACGCGCGAGGCGCTGCGCGAAGCGCTTTCCGTGTACCGCGCCCAGGCGGTGGAACGGGTGGTGAACGAAGGCCGCGTGGCCGCCCTGCGCGAGGCGCTCGGGTTCCTCGCGCACGAACTCAACACGCCGCTGGCGACCGTGCGCGGCTACGTGGGCTCGGTGGCCGGCCGCTACCTGCCGCCCGGCGCCGACGCGCCCGCGGGCGTGGCGCAGTTCAGCGAGGAGTATCCGGGCGAACTCGTGACGGCGCTGGAGCGCGCCGAGCGCCGGGCCTTGTACTGCCAGTCCCTGGTGTCCACCTTCGTGCAGTCCGCGCGCGACGCCTATCCCGATGCCGTGCCGCAGTCGATCACGGCCAGCAGCCTGGTGGAGGCGCTGCTGGACGAATTCCCCTTCGAGGACCGGGAGCGCGGCTGCGTCGCGCTGGACGTGCGGCACGACTTCCGCCTGCCGGGGCGGCGCGACCTGCTGTACCTGGTGCTGTGCACGCTGACCAAGAACGCCCTGATCGCCCTGCGTGGCCGGCCCGAGCCGCGCCTGTGGCTGGAGGTGGATTCGGCGGCGGACCAGCCGCAGGGCCGCCGCGCCTGGATCCGCGTGCGCGACAACGGTCCCGGCATTCCGCCCGAGGTGCTGGCCAAGCTGACCAAGGAGCCGGTGACCACCCGCGCGGCCTCGGGCGGCAGCGGCATGGGCCTGATGTTCTGCCAGCGCGTCATGCAGGCCATCAGCGGTGCGATCGAGGTGCACTCCGCCCAGGGCGAGGGCACCATGGCCACCCTGTACTTCCAGCCGATGGGGTCGTCCCCGAGCTGAATCGCGCCCGTCCCGGTTTAGCATCGCCCTCGGATTCCTGACCCATTCCGAGGAGAACAACGATGCTGGGCCTGATGCAGAACCAACCGCTGCTGATTTCTTCCCTGATCGAGCACGCGGACCGCCACCACGGCGACGGCGAGATCGTCTCGCGCCGGGTCGAGGGCGACATCCACCGCTACCGCTGGAGCGACGTCGCGCGCCGCGCGTGCCAGGTGGCGCAGGCGCTCGATGCGATGCAGCTGCTGTTTTCCGACCGGGTGGCCACGCTCGCCTGGAACGGCTACCGCCACCTGGAGCTGTACTTCGGCGTGAGCGGCTCGGGCCGCGTGCTGCACACGATCAACCCGCGCCTGCACCCGGAGCAGATCGCCTGGATCGCCAACCACGCGGAGGACCAGGTCCTGTGCTTCGACCTGAGCTTCCTGCCGCTGGTGCAGGCGGTGCATGCGAAGTGCCCCACGATCCGGCAGTACGTCGCGCTGTGCGACGCGGACAAGCTGCCCAAGGACAGCGGCATCCCCGGCCTCGTGAGCTATGAAGCCTGGATAGGCGCGCGGCCCACCGGCTACCGCTGGCCCTCCTTCGACGAGAACTCCGCCTCGAGCATGTGCTACACGAGCGGCACGACGGGCAACCCCAAGGCGGCCCTGTACAGCCACCGCTCCACCATCCTGCACGCCTACGCCGCGGCGCTGCCGGACGTGATGGCGCTGTCGGCGCGCGACGCCGTGCTGCCGGTGGTGCCGATGTTCCACGTCAACGCCTGGGGCATCCCGTACTCCGCCGCGCTCACCGGCTGCAAGCTGGTGTTCCCCGGCGCCGCGCTCGACGGCAAGTCGGTCTACGAACTGGTGGAACAGGAGAAGGTGACCTTCGCGGCCGGCGTGCCGACGGTGTGGCAGATGCTCCTGGGCCACATGAAGCAGAACGGCCTGCGCTTCTCCGCGCTCAAGCGCACCGTGATCGGCGGCTCCGCCTGCCCGCCCGCCATGATCGACGCCTTCCGCGAGGAGCACGGCGTCGACGTGCTGCACGCCTGGGGCATGACGGAGATGAGCCCGCTGGGCACGCTGTGCACGCTGAAGAACAAGCACCTCGCGCTGCCCGCGGCGGACCAGATGAAGATCCGCCTCAAGCAGGGCCGCGCCATCTTCGGGGTGGACATGAAGATCGTCGGCGAGGACGGCGGCGAGCAGCCCTGGGACGGCAAGACCTACGGCGACCTGCTCGTCAAAGGCCCCTGGATCGTGCGCGAGTACTTCAAGGGCGAGGGCGGCGACCCCCTGGTCGACGGCTGGTTCCCGACCGGGGATGTCGCGACCATCGATGCCGACGGCTACATGCAGATCACCGACCGCAGCAAGGACGTGATCAAGTCCGGCGGCGAGTGGATCAGCTCCATCGACATCGAGAACATCGCCATGGCGCACCCGGCGGTGCAGATGGCCGCCTGCGTGGGCATGAAGCACCCCAAGTGGGACGAGCGGCCGATCGTCGCCGTGGTGAAGAAGCCCGGCATGGACGTGGGCCGCGAGGAGCTGCTGGCGTTCTTCGACGGCAAGATCGCCAAGTGGCAGGTGCCGGACGACGTCGTGTTCGTCGACAGCATCCCGCTGGGCGCGACGGGCAAGATGCTCAAGACGCGGCTGCGCGAGCAGCTCAAGGACTATCGGCTGCCCTCGGCGTGACAGCCCCTCCCGGCGGGGGGCTGTCGCCTGCGTGATACCTGCAGGGGCGCTTAGGGGCAATCCCTGAGCGTTGCGCTGCACCAATACTTGTACCCTGCGCGCTGTCGTTGCACACCACAGGAGACAGCAATGAAGTTCACGTTCAGGATCGTCGCCGCCGCCGCGGTGCTCGCCGCGTCCGGCGGTGCCTTCGCGCAGAAGGGCGAGACGGTGAAGATCGCGTTCATGGACCCGCTGTCGGGGCCCTTCGCGAACGTCGGCCAGAACCAGTTGAAGAGCTGGCAGTTCGCCGCCGAGAAGCTGTCCACGCGCAACCCCGCCGGCGTGAAGTTCGAGGTGGTCGGCTTCGACAACAAGGGCTCGCCGCAGGAAAGCCTGAACACGCTCAAGGCCGCCATCGACCAGGGCTTCCGCTACATCACCCAGGGCAACGGCTCGGGCGCGGGCCTGGCGCTGGAGGACGCGGTCTCCAAGTACAACGAACGCAACCCCGGCAAGGAGGTCGTGTACCTCAACTATGCCGCGGTCGACCCGTCGATGACCAACGAGAAATGCGACTTCTGGCATTTCCGCCTGGACGCCGACACCTCCATGAAGATGGAGGCGCTGACCTCCTTCATGAAGGAGCAGCCCAAGGTCAAGAAGGTCTACGTCATCGGCCAGAACTACTCGCACGGCCAGCAGGTCGCCAAGTACTTCAAGGAAGCCATCGCCCGCAAGCGCCCCGACGTGCAGATCGCCGGCGAGGACCTGCACCCCATCGGCCAGGTCAAGGACTTCGCGCCCTACGTCGCCAAGATCAAGCAGTCCGGCGCCGACAGCGTGCTCACCGGCAACTGGGGCCAGGACCTCACGCTGCTGGTCAAGGCCATGAACGACGCCGGCCTGAAGATCCCGATGTACACCTACTATGCCGGTGTCACGGGCACGCCGACGGCGCTGGCCGCCGGCGGCGACAGCGAGGTCTACGTGGTGGCCTACGGCCATGCCAACCACACCGGCGAGCTGGGCCAGATCGCGACCGACTTCAACAAGAAGTTCGACGACGACTACTACACCTACGCCACCTACAACGGCATCAACCTGCTGGCCGGCGCGATGGCCAAGGCCAAGAGCACCAACCCCTTGTCCGTCGCCCGCGCGCTGGAAGGCCTGACGGTCAAGAGCTTCGCCGGCGACGTGACCATGCGCGCCTCGGACCACCAGCTGCAGCAGACCATGTACATCACCAAGTGGCAGAAGGCCAAGAAGGGCGAGTACAGCGTGGAGAAGACCGGCTACACCTTCGTGCCGATCAAGCAGATGGACCCGTACGTGTCCAGCACGCCGACCAGCTGCCAGATGAAGCGTCCGGCGGGTTGACGCGCAGGCGACGCCAGCAGCCGGGGCCGCCAGCGTCCCGGCTTTTTTTTGCGTGCCGCTGCCGGCAGAATGCGGCACGGCGACCACCAGAACGGAAACGACGCGAATGGAGTTCTTCACCATCTCGCTGCTGAACGGCATCAGCTACGGGCTGCTGCTGTTCATGCTCAGCTCGGGCCTCACGCTGATCTTCAGCATGATGGGCGTGCTCAATTTCGCCCATGCGAGCTTCTACATGCTGGGCGCGTACTTCGGGTACATGGTCAGCCAGCTGGTCGGCTTCTTCCCCGCCCTGCTGCTCTCGCCGCTGCTCGTGGCGCTGATCGGCGCGGCCTTCGAGAAGTACGCGCTGCGGCGCGTGCACAAGTTCGGCCACGTGCCGGAACTGCTGATCACGTTCGGCCTGTCCTTCATCATCCTGGAGATGGTGCAGCTGGTCTGGGGCACCAGCTCCGTGGACTACCGGGTCCCGGCGATCCTGGACGGGCCGCTGTTCACCATCTACGGCACGCAGTTCCCCATGTACCGCGCCTTCATGATGCTGATCGCGCTGCTGATGCTGGTGGCGATCTGGCTGCTGCTCACGCGCACGCGCATCGGGCTGGTGATCCAGGCCGCGCTCACGCATCCGGACACGGTGGAGGCGCTGGGCCACAACGTGCCGCGCGTGTTCATGCTGGTGTTCGGCGGCGGCTGCGCGCTGGCCGCGCTGGCGGGCGTGATCGGCGGCAACGCCTTCGTCACCGAACCCGGCATGGCGGCGACGGTCGGCTCGGTGATCTTCGTCGTGGTGGTCGTGGGCGGCATGGGCTCGCTGGCGGGCGCCTTCGTGGCTTCGCTGCTGATCGGCGTCATCCAGACCTTTGCCGTGGGCGTGGACGCATCCCTCATGGGCGCCTTCCAGACCCTGGGGATGGCGATCACGCCTGCGAGCCCGGGCTACACGCTGTGGAAGCTCAAGATCAGCCAGATCGCGCCGATCCTGCCCTACGTGTTCCTGGTGCTGATCCTGATCTTCCGCCCCAAGGGCCTCCTTGGCACCCGGGAGGGCTGACATGAGCACCTTGTCCGACATCGAAGCGGGCTCCGAGGCCGAACGCGAGAACCGCCGCACCGGCGTGCCCATGGACCTGCCGGCGACGGCGCCCGCGCGGGTGCCGGCGCGGCGCAGCGGCAAGGACTACTACCAGTTCAAGCCGTACAACGTGGGCCGCTGGGTGGTCTGGAGCGCCTTCGCGCTGCTGCTGCTGGTGGCGCCCATGGTGTTCACGACCAGCCTGGCGCACACCATGCTCAGCCAGATGGGCATCGCGATCATCGTCTGCCTCTCGTACAACATGCTGCTCGGGCAGGGCGGCATGCTCAGCTTCGGCCATGCGGTGTATTCGGGCATGGGCGCCTTCCTCGCGATCCACACGCTCAACCTGGTGGCCAAGGGTGCGTGGCCGATCCCGGTGAGCCTCGTCCCCATGGCCGGCGGACTCGCCTCCGCGCTGTTCGCCGTCGTCTTCGGCTACGTGACCACCAAGAAGGCGGCCACGCCCTTCGCCATGATCACGCTGGGCATCGGCGAGCTGGTGTGGGCCTCTTCGCTGATGTTCCCCGAGTTCTTCGGCGGCGAGGGCGGCATCTCCGGCAACCGCGTGACCGGGCCCAAGCCGCTGGGCATCACCTTCGGCCCGCAGATCCAGCTGTACTACCTGATCGCGGTCTACACCTTCGTCTGCACGGCGGCGATGTTCGCCTTCACGCGCACGCCGCTGGGACGGATCATCAACGCGGTGCGCGACAACCCCGAGCGCGTGGAATTCGTCGGCTACGACACGCAGATGGTGCGCTACCTCGTGTTCATCATCGCGGCCTTCTTCGCGGGCATCTCCGGCGGGCTGGCGGCGCTGAACTTCGAGATCGTGACCTCCGAGGTCGTGAGCGGCTCGCGTTCGGGCGCCTACCTGCTGTTCACGTTCCTGGGCGGCGCCACCTTCTTCTTCGGCCCGATCATCGGCGGCGTGCTCATGGTGCTGGCCTTCGTGCTGCTGTCGGAGTTCACCAAGGCCTGGCTGCTGTACCTCGGGCTGGTGTTCCTGTTCATGGTGATGTACGCCCCCGGCGGCATCGCCAGCCTGATCATGATGAACCTGCGGGTCGCCTCCTTCGGCCGCCTGAAGGAGATCTGGGTCAGTTACCTGGCCCTGGCCGTGACGGCGCTGGTCGCGCTGATCGGGGCGGGGGCGATGATCGAGATGGTGTACCACCTGAAGCTCAATGCCGCGCTCGGGCCCAGGCTGCACTTCCTGGGCATCCCGCTGGACGCCCACGGCGTCAACAGCTGGTTCGGCGCCGCCTTCGTCATGGCCACGGGCCTGGGCATGTTCGAACTGGCCCGGCGCGAGTTCCTGCGCCAGTGGGGCGAGATCCAGGAGTTCATCGAGAAGGAAGTCAAGCGGAGGGAAGCGCTGTGACCGGCACCACCCCCGCGCTGGAACTCAAGGACGTGCGCAAGAGTTTCGGCCGCACGGAGATCATCCGCGGCTGCAGCCTGCAGATCGCGCCGGGCGAACGCGTCGCGGTGATCGGCCCCAACGGCGCCGGCAAGTCGACGCTGTTCAACCTGGTCAGCGGCCGCTTCGCGCCCACCAGCGGCCAGGTGCTGCTGCATGGCCAGCGCATCGACGGCAAGAAGCCTTTCGAGATCAACCGGCTTGGGCTGTCGCGCAGCTTCCAGATCACCAACATCTTCCCCAAGCTGTCGGTGTTCGAGAACCTGCGCTGCGGCGTGCTGTGGAGCCTGGGCTACAAGTACACCTTCCTGAAGTTCCTGGCCGACCTCACGGACGCGAACGAGCGCGCCGAGGAGCTCATGGAGCGCATCCGGCTGCACAAGAAGCGCGACGTCCTCGCCGTGAACCTGACGTACGCCGAGCAGCGCGCGCTGGAGGTGGGCATCACCATCGCCGGCGGCGCCAGCGTGATCCTGCTGGACGAGCCCACGGCGGGCATGAGCCGCGAGGAGACCCGCCGCTTCATCGCGCTGATCAAGGAAGTGACCGTGGGCAAGACGCTGCTGACCGTGGAGCACGACATGGGCGTGGTGTTCGGCCTGGCCGACAAGATCGCGGTGGTCGTGTACGGGGAGATCATCGCCTACGACACGCCGGAGCGCGTGCGCGCCAACCGCCGCGTGCAGGAGGCCTACCTCGGCTCGGTCGTCGCCGACCAGCAGGCGGGAGGCCACTGAACATGCTGAAGATCGACAACCTGCACGCCTACTACGGCAAGAGCCACGTGCTGCACGGGGTGCAGTTCGATGTGGGCGAGGGCGAGATCGTGGCGCTGCTGGGGCGCAACGGCTCCGGCCGCTCGACGACCGCCAAGGCCATCATGGGCATGGTCGAAAGCACCGGCAGCGTGCGCTGGAAGGGCGGCGAGATCCAGGGCCGCAAGCCCTACGAGATCGCCCACCTGGGGCTGGGCTACGTGCCGGAAAACCGGGACATCTTTCCCAAGCTCACGGTGCACCAGAACCTGATGCTCGGGCAGAAGAGCGCCAAGCAGAAGGGGCGCTGGAGCTTCGACGACATGTACGGCATGTTCCCGCGGCTCAAGGAGCGCCAGCACACCGAAGCCGGCGTCCTCTCGGGCGGCGAGCAGCAGATGCTGACCCTGTGCCGCACGCTCATGGGCGACCCCGACCTGATCATCATCGACGAGCCCACCGAAGGCCTGGCTCCCAAGATCGTGGAACTGGTGGGCGAATACCTCAAGACCCTCAAGACCCGCGGCGTGTCGGTGCTGCTGATCGAGCAGAAACTCACGATCGCCATGGCCATCTCGGACCGCGCGCTGGTCATGGGGCATGGGAGCATCGTCTTCCACGGCACGCCGGACACGCTGCGCGCCGACGCTTACATCCGCAAGGAGTGGCTGGAGGTCTGAAAGGCCTGCGGTCGCGCTGGAGTTGCGCGGCCGCTTGTGATAGACCTTGGCCGTTTTGTCCCGGTCGTGACATCGGTCGCGGCCGCGAGGCGCTTCCCACCCTAGAATCGCGCAAAAGCGAACGACCGTTCTTTTCTTGTCCGCTCCACCTACACCACCCACTGGAGATTTCCGCATGACGGCTGAATACAAGGTGCATGGCGACGTCGCCGTGATCACGATGAACAACCCGCCCGTCAACGGCCTGGGTTACGCCACCCGTGTCGCGATCACGCAGGGCCTCGAGAAGGCGAACGCGGACCCCGCCGTCAAGGCCATCGTGCTGACCGGCGCCGGCCGGGCTTTCTCGGGCGGCGCGGACATCAAGGAATTCGGCAGCATGAAGGCCACGCAGGACCCGAACCTGCTGTCGGTCATCCTCGCCTGCGAGAACTCGGCCAAGCCCATCGTCGCGGCGATCCATTCGGTGGCCATGGGCGGCGGGCTGGAGCTGTCCCTGGGCTGCCACTACCGCATCGCCGCGCCCGGCGCCAACATCGCCCTGCCCGAGGTGAAGCTGGGCCTGATCCCGGGCGCCGGCGGCACCATGCGCCTGCCGCGCGTGCTGGGGGTCGAAGTGGCCCTGAACATGATCGTCAGCGGCGAGCCGGTCAAGAGCGAGATGCTGGCGCAGATCCCCGGCCAGAAACTGTTCGACAAGATGGCGGCATCGCCCGAGTCGCTGCAGGAGGAGGCGATCGCCTTCGCCCGCTCGGTCGCGGCGACGCGGCCGCTGCCGCTGGTGCGCAACCTCCCTTCGAAGCACCCGATGGGCGACGCCTACTTCCAGTTCGCCCGCAACATGGTCAAGGGCATGGCCAAGAACTTCCCGGCGCCCGCCAAGTGCGTCGACGCCGTCGAGGCTTCGACCAAGAAGCGCTTCGACGAGGGCATGGCCTACGAGCGCGAGATCTTCACGGCGCTGATGTTCACGCCGGAATCGCGCGCGCTGCGCCACCTGTTCATGGCCGAGCGTGCGGCCTCCAAGATCGCCGACGTTCCGGACGACACGCCGCAGCGCAAGATCGAGAAGGTGGCCGTGATCGGCGCCGGCACCATGGGCGGCGGCATCGCCATGAACTTCCTCAACGCGGGCATCCCGGTGACCATGCTGGAGATGAAGCAGGAGATGCTGGACCGCGGCACGGGGGTCATGCGCAAGAACTACGAGGTGCAGGTCGCCAAGGGCAAGCTCAAGCAGGACAAGCTGGAGCAGCGCATGTCCCTGCTCAAGACCTCGCTCTCCTACGACGAGATCAAGGACGCCGACCTGGTGATCGAGGCCGTGTTCGAGGACATGGGCGTCAAGCAGCAGGTCTTCACGAAGCTCGACGAGGTGATGAAGAAGGGCGCGATCCTCGCCTCCAACACCTCCACGCTGGACCTGAACAAGATCGCCGCCTTCACCAAGCGGCCCCAGGACGTGGTCGGCCTGCACTTCTTCAGCCCCGCGAACGTGATGAAGCTGCTGGAGGTGGTGCGCGGCGAGAAGACGGGCAAGGACGTGCTCGCCACCGTCATGGCGCTGGCCAAGAAGATCAAGAAGACCGCGGTGGTCTCCGGCGTCACCGACGGCTTCATCGGCAACCGCATGATCGAGCAGTACAGCCGCCAGGCCGGCTTCCTGCTGGACGAAGGCGCCACGCCGCAGCAGGTGGACAAGGCCATCGAGCGCTTCGGCTTCGCCATGGGGCCCTTCCGCATGGGCGACCTGGCGGGCAACGACATCGGCTGGGCGATCCGCAAGCGCCGCGCGCAGGAGCGTCCCAACATGCTTTACAGCCGCACCGCCGACAAGCTGTGCGAGTTGGGCCGCTTCGGCCAGAAGACGGGCGCCGGCTGGTACGACTACCAGCAGGGCAAGCGCGACGCGATCCCGTCCAAGCTGGTCGAGGACATGGTCGCGGAGCACCGCAAGTCACTCGGCATCGAGCCGCGCAGGATCTCCGACGACGAGATCGTGCAGCGCCTGGTGTACGCGCTGGTCAACGAGGGCGCCCGCATCGTGGAAGAGGGCATCGCCGCCCGCGCCAGCGACGTGGACATGGTCTACATCACGGGCTACGGCTTCCCCATCCACCGCGGCGGCCCCATGCTGTACGCGGACCAGGTCGGCCTGTTCAACGTGGCGCAGGCGATGAAGCGCTTCCAGCAGAACCCGCGTGACGACGCCAGGTTCTGGGAACCCGCTCCCCTGCTGCTGAAGCTGGCGCAGGAAGGCAAGGGCTTCAACGGTTGAGGGCGCCGATGATCAAGCGCGTCCTGCTGCTCGTGGTCCTCGCGGTGCTGCTGCTGGCCGGCGCCGTGGCCGTGAACACCTGGCGGCAGGGCTCGCGCCAGCTGCAGGTGCCGCCCGCCGCGGTTCTCGCCGTCGACGACATGGTCGTGGCGGAGAAGCTCGCGGGGGCCCTGCGCTTCCAGACCGTCTCCAGCCTGACGGATCCCGAACTGAACGCGGCGGAGTTCCGCAAGCTGCACGCCTACCTGGAGCAGCGCTTCCCCAGGCTGCACGCCAGCCTGCAACGCGAAACCGTCGGCGGCCTGAGCCTGCTCTACACCTGGAAGGGCAGCGAACCGGCGGCCAAGCCGATCGCCCTCATGGCGCACCAGGACGTGGTGCCGATCGAGCCGGGCACCGAGACGAAGTGGCAGTCGCCGCCCTTCGGCGGCGTGATCAGGGACGGCTACGTCTGGGGCCGCGGTGCCTGGGACGACAAGGGCAACCTGGTCGCCCAGATGCAGGCGGTGGAGACCCTGCTGGAGGCGGGCTTCCAGCCGCGCCAGACCGTGTACCTGGTCGCCGGCGCCGACGAGGAGGTCAGCGGCCTGCGCGGGGCGCTGGCCATCGCGAAACTGCTCGAGTCCCGCGGCATCAAGCTGGACTTCGTCATCGACGAGGGCCTGTTCATCGCCGAAGGCATGATGCCCGGCGTCACGCAGCCCACCGCCCTGGTCGGCATCGCGGAGAAGGGCTACATCTCGGTCGTGCTCAAGGCCAGGGGGACGCCCGGCCACGCCTCGGCGCCGCCGCCTCCCGGGCAGACGGCGATCTCGAAGATGAGCGCGGCGCTGCGCCGGCTCGACGAGGAGCAACTGCCCGCGCGCCTGCAAGGCGTGGCACGCGAGATGTTCGAGACCCTGGCGCCGGAGATGTCGGGCTTCCAGCGGGTGGCCCTGTCCAACCTGTGGCTGTTCGGGCCGCTGGTGCAGCCGCAGCTGGAAAAGGCCGGCAGCACCAACGCGATGCTGCGCACCACCACGGCGCTGACCATCGTGCAGGCGGGCAACAAGGACAACGTGATCCCCGGCCAGGCCGAGGCCACCGTCAATTTCCGCATCATGCCGGGCGAAACGCGGCAGACCGTGCTGCAGCACGTGCGCGCCAAGGTCGGCCCCGACTTCGAGATCGGCGAGCTGCCCGGCGCCGTCGACCCCACCGGCGTCTCGCCGACCAGCGCGCCGTCCTACCAGGTGCTCAACCGCACGCTGCGCTCGCTGTTCCCCGACACGGTGGTGACGCCCGCGCTGTACGTGGCCGGTTCCGACTCGCACCATTTCACCGGCCTGACCGGCAACATCTACCGCTTTTCCCCCGTGCGCGTGAAGCCCGAGGACCTGCGCGCGCTGCACGGCACCAACGAGCGCCTGGCCGTGGCCAACCTCGGCGAGCTCGTGCGCTTCTACCACCAGCTGCTGCGCAACCTGAACGCGCCGGCCCCCTGACACGACCCCCTTCCTGAAAGGCAATCCACCATGACCAAGGCCGTCATCGTCTCCACCGCCCGCACGCCCCTCGCCAAGAGCTGGAAGGGCGCGTTCAACATGACGCACGGCGCCACGCTGGGCGGCCACGCCGTCAAGCACGCGCTGCAGCGCGCCGGTGTGTCCCCAGACGCGGTGGAGGACGTCATCATGGGCTGCGCCAACCCCGAAGGCGCCACCGGCGCCAACATCGCGCGCCAGATCGCGCTGATGGCCGACTGCCCTGTCACGGTCTCGGGCCTCACCGTCAACCGCTTCTGCTCCTCGGGCCTGCAGACCATCGCCCTGGCGTCGCAACGCATCGTGGCGGGCGAAGGCGACGTCTACGTCGCCGGCGGCGTCGAGAGCATCTCCTGCGTGCAGCAGGAAATGAACCAGCACATGCTGCGCGACCCGTCGCTGGACCGCAAGAAGCCGGAGATCTACTGGTCGATGCTGCAGACGGCGGAACAGGTCGCCAAGCGCTACGAGATCTCGCGCGACCGCATGGACGAATACGGCGCGGCCAGCCAGCAGAAGGCGGTCGCGGCGCAGCAGGCGGGCAAGTTCAAGGACGAGATCGCCCCGATCACGGTCAAGGCCGGCGTGGCCGACGCGGTGATGGGACTGATCACCAAGGAAGTCACCGTCTCCCAGGACGAGGGCCTGCGCCCCGGCACCACCAAGGAAAACATCTCCGGCATCCGGCCGGCGCTGCCCGGCGGCGTGATCACCGCCGGCAACGCCAGCCAGTTCTCCGACGGCGCCGGCGCCTGCGTCGTGGTGAGCGAGGAGTACGCCAGCCGCAACAACCTCAAGCCCCTGGGCCGCTTCCTCGGTTTCGCGGTGGCGGGCTGCGAGCCCGACGAGATGGGCATCGGCCCGGTGTTCGCCGTGCCCAAGGTGCTCAAGCGCCTGGGCCTGACGGTGAACGACATCGACCTGTGGGAACTCAACGAGGCCTTCGCGGTGCAGGTCCTGTACTGCCGCGACAAGCTGGGTATCCCCGCCGACCAGCTGAACGTCAACGGCGGCGCCATCGCCGTCGGCCACCCCTATGGCGTCTCCGGCCAGCGCCTGACCGGCCACGCCCTCATCGAAGGCAAGCGCCGTGGCGCCAAGAAGGTCGTGGTGACCATGTGCATCGGCGGCGGCATGGGCGCGGCGGGGGTGTTCGAGGTTCTCTGAAAGGCATTGACACCGCAGCGGCGCAAAGGCGCAGACGGCCACAGAGGACGCCACAGGAAGTTTCTCTGCGAGTCTTCGCGTCCTCCGCGCCGCTGCGTGAAGGTATTCGCATGTCCGCCCTCCGACCCACCCTCGATTTCCTGTTGTACGACTGGCTGCATGCCGATCGTCTGAACGAGCGCGACAGGTTTGCCGAGCACTCGCGGGAAACCTTCGATGCGGTGCTGGACACCTGCGAGCGCATCGCGCGCGAGAAGTACGCGCCCTTCAACCGGCTGGTGGACACCGAGGAGCCGCGCTTCGACGGGGAGAAGGTGATCCTGCCCCAGGCCACGCACGACGCCCACGATGCTTACGTGGGCTCCGGCATGCTCAGCGCCGCGCAGGATTACGAAGAGGGCGGCATGCAGCTGCCGTACACCGTCGAGGCCGCGGCGGGGACCTTCTTCGCGATGGCCTCGGTCAGCATAGGCGGCGGCCTGCTCACCAAGGGCAACGCCAACCTGCTGCTGGTGCACGGCACCGAGCTGCAGAAGGCCGTGTTCGCGCGCAACGAGTTCAGCGGCCGCTTCTCCGGCACCATGGCACTGTCGGAGCCGCAAGCAGGTTCCTCCTTGTCGGACGTCGCCACGCGCGCCACGCCCGACGGCCCCGATTTCGAGAGCGACCCCCTGGGCCCGCGCTACCGCCTCAAGGGCAACAAGATGTGGATTTCCGCCGGCGAACACGAGCTGGCGGAGAACATCGTGCACCTGGTGCTGGCGAAGATCCCCGGTCCGGACGGCAAGCTGGTGCCGGGCACGCGCGGCATCTCGCTGTTCATCGTGCCCAAGAAGATGGTGGACACCGAGGGCCGGCTCACCGGCGAGCGCAATGACGTGGCACTGGCGGGCCTGAACCACAAGCTGGGCTGGCGCGGCACGACCAACACGCTGCTCAATTTCGGCGAAGGCAAGTACCCGGTGCGGGGCGCTGCCGGCGCCGTCGGCTATCTCGTGGGCAAGCCGGGCGAAGGCCTGCGCTGCATGTTCCACATGATGAACGAGGCGCGCATCGGCATCGGCCTGGCGGCCACGGCGCTTGGACTCGCGGGCTTCTACGCATCGCTCGACTACGCGAAGAACCGCCCCCAGGGGCGCCCGGTCGGACCCGCGGGCAAGGACGCCGCGCAGCCGCAGGTGCGCATCATCGAGCACGCCGACATCAAGCGCATGCTGCTGGCGCAGAAGTCGTACTGCGAAGGCGCGCTGGCGCTGCTGCTGCAGTGCGCGCGCCTGGTCGACGAGCAGCACACCGGCACGCCCGAGGCCGCCGAGGAAGCACGGCTGCTGCTGGAGGTGCTGACGCCGGTGGCCAAGAGCTGGCCCAGCGAGTTCTGCCTGGAGGCCAACTCGCTGGCGATCCAGGTGCACGGCGGCTATGGCTACACGCGCGACTTCCCGGTGGAGCAGTACTGGCGCGACAACCGCCTGAACATGATCCACGAAGGCACCCACGGCATCCAGGCGGCCGACCTGCTGGGACGCAAGGTGGTCATGGAAGGCGGCAAAGGCCTGATGCTGCTGGCCGGCCGCATCAACGCCACCATCGAGCGGGCGATCCAGCAGCCGCACCTGGCCGACGAGGCCAACGCGCTCGGCCAGGCGCTGCAGAAGGTCGGCGCCGCCACCAAGGCCGCCTGGGCCACGGGCAACCCGGCCGACGCCCTCGCGAACGCGGTACCCTACATGCAGGCTTTCGGACACCTGGTGATCGCCTGGACCTGGCTGGACGTGGTGGCTTCGCTTCCCGTGCACCCCGCGGATGCGGCTGCAGAGGGCCGCCTGCGCGCGGCCCGCTACTTCTTCCGCTACGAGCTGCCCAGGATTGCCGCCTGGCTGCGCGTGGTGGAAACGCGCGACCCCACCTGCGCCACCATGCCCGAAGAGGCTTTCTGAACCCGGAGACCGCATGACCCGAACCATCCAGCAACTGTTCGACCTCAAGGGCAAGACCGCCCTCGTCACCGGCGGCTCGCGCGGCCTCGGCCTGCAGCTCGCGCACGCGCTCGGCGAGGCCGGCGCGCGCATCATGCTCAGCTCGCGCAAGGCCGAAGACCTGGAAGAGGCGACCGGCGACCTGCAGGCGGCCGGCATCGACGCGCGCTGGATCGCCGCGGACTGCGCGCGCGAGGACGACATCCGCAAGCTGGTCGACCAGACGCTGGAACGCATGGGCGCGATCGACATCCTGGTCAACAACGCGGGGGCGGCCTGGGGCGCGCCGGCGGAGGACCACCCGGTCGAGGCCTGGGACAAGGTGATGAACCTCAACATCCGCGGCTACTTCCTGCTGGCGCAGCAGGTGGGCAAGCGCAGCATGATCCCGCGCCAGTCCGGCCGCATCATCAACATCGCTTCCATCGCGGGCCTGGGCGGCAACCCGGCGGAGATGAGCACGCTGGCCTACAACACCTCCAAGGGCGCGGTGATCACCTTCACGCAGGCCCTGGCCGGCGAATGGGGCAAGTACGGCATCAACGTCAATGCGATCTGCCCTGGCTTCTTCCCGAGCAAGATGACCAAGGGCCTGCTGGAGCGCCTGGGCGAGGACAAGCTCGCTGCCCACGCGCCGCTGCGCCGGCTGGGCGACGACGAGGACCTCAAGGGCACGGCGCTGCTGTTCGCCTCCGACGCCGGCAAGCACATCACCGGCCAGTGGCTCGCCGTGGATGGCGGCGTGTCCATGATCACCGGAGGCTGAACGCGTGGCGACTCCCAAGCTTTTCGGCGTCGAGATCCCCTTCGTCGACCACCTCGGCTTCGATCTGGTGGTCATGGAAGGCGGACGTTCGGAACTGAAGTACCTGCCGAAGCGCGAGCACCTGAACTCGTTCCTGGTCACCCACGGCGGCGCGATCATGACGCTGCTGGACGTGACCATGGCGACCGCGGCGCGCAGCGTGGACCCGCAGGTCGGCGTCGTCACCATCGAGATGAAGACCACCTTCATGCGGCCGTGCGAGGGGCTGCTGACCGGCAAGGGCCGGCTGATGCACCGCACGAAATCCATGGCCTTCACCGAAGGCACCGTCTTCGACGAGGCCGGCAACGCGTGCGCGCACGCCACCGGCACCTTCAAGTACGTCAAGCAGCCGGCGCCGGGCGCGCCGGCCAATACCATCTCCACCGACTGAGACAGGAGGCCACCATGCCGAAGAACAAGCAGATCCTGCTGGACAACCGCCCGCAAGGCGAAGCCGCGGCCAGCAACTTCAAGCTGGTCGAGGCGGACACGCCGGCGCTCAAGGACGGCGAGGTGCTGGTGCGCAACCATTTCCTCAGCCTCGATCCCTACATGCGCGGACGCATGAACGACGCCAAGAGCTATGCGGCGCCGCAGCCGCTGGGCCAGGTGATGCAGGGCGGCACCGTGGGCGAGGTGGTCGAGAGCCGCAGCCCGAAGTACGCCGTCGGCGACAAGGTGGTGGGCATGGGCGGCTGGCAGGAGTACGCCGTGGTCGCCGCCGACCAGCCGGGTGCGCTGCGCAAGGTGGACACCACGCACGTGCCGCTGTCCTATTACCTGGGCGCCGTGGGCATGCCGGGCGTGACGGCGTGGTATGGCCTCAACGGCATCCTCCAGCCCAAGGCCGGCCAGACGCTGGTGGTGAGCGCCGCCAGCGGCGCCGTGGGCAGCGCGTTCGGCGCGCTCGCCAAGGCCCGGGGCTGCCGCGCCGTCGGCATTGCCGGCGGTCCCGACAAGTGCCGCTACGTCACCGAGGAGCTGGGCTTCGACGCCTGCGTCGACTACCGGCCGCACCAGGACGCGCACTCGCTGTCGAAGGCCGTCAAGGAAGCGTGCCCGGCGGGCGTCGACGGCTACTTCGAGAACGTCGGCGGCATGGTGATGGACGCCGTGATGCTGCGCATGAACGCCTTCGGCCGCATCGCCCTGTGCGGGATGATCGCCGGCTACGACGGCAAGCCCATTCCGATGGCCTATCCGCAGCTGCTCCTGACCAACCGCCTGCTGGTGCAGGGCTTCATCGTCAGCGAGCACATGGAGGTCTGGCCGCAGGCCCTGCAGGAACTGGGATCGCTGGTGGCCTCCGGCAATCTGCGCCCGCGCGAGTCGGTGGCCCAAGGTCTGGCTGCCGCGCCCGATGCCTTCCTGGGCATGCTCAAAGGCAGGAACTTCGGCAAGCAGCTGGTCAAGCTGGTCTGAGCAGGCCTGGCCTGCGCCCGAGGTGCGCCATACTAGGCGCACCCCGCTGGGAGGTGCCATGCCCGAGCTCACGCACGAAGTCTTCAACCAGCCCGAGCCGCTGGTCGACACCAACCTGTTCGCCACGAACCGGCCGCTGCGCGACGCGCTGCGCTTGCATGCGCCCGACCTGGACACCGCCCCCTTGCAGGAGCTGGGCGCCCTCGTGGGCAGCGCCGCCATGCAGCAGCATGCGCGCCTTGCGAACACGCACACGCCGGAGCTGCGCACGCACGACCGCTTCGGCCGCCGCATCGACGAGGTCGAATTCCATCCCAGCTACCACGCGCTGATGTCGGCCGCGGTGGCAGCCGGCCTGCACGGCACGCCCTGGCTTTCTTCCCTCCCGGCCTCTTCGGGGCACGGCCCGGGCGGAGGCGCAGGGGGTGCGTCACCCCATGTCCTGCGCGCCGCCGGCTTCATGCTCTTCACCGAGCTGGAGCCCTCCATCCTGTGCCCCATCTCCATGACGTACGCGGTGACGCCCGCGCTGCGCGGCAACGCCGGCGTGTTCCGCGACTGGGCGCCGAAGCTCACCAGCCGCAGGTACGACCCGCGGCTGCTGCCCGTCAGCCAGAAGGCGGGCGTGACCATGGGCATGGGCATGACCGAGAAGCAGGGCGGCTCGGACGTGCGCGCCAACACGACGCGCGCGGAGCCGCGCGGCAACGACGACTGGGGTGCGCGCTACGCCGTGACCGGCCACAAGTGGTTCTTCTCGGCGCCCATGTGCGACGCCTTCCTGGTCCTGGCGCAGACGGGCTCGGGCCTGAGCTGCCTGTTCCTGCCGCGCGTGCTGCCGGACGGCAGCCGCAACGCGATCCGCATCCAGCGCCTGAAGGACAAGCTGGGCAACAAGGCCAATGCGAGCTCCGAGGTGGAGTTCCACGAGGCCACCGCCTGGCTGGTGGGCGAGGAGGGGCGCGGCGTGCCGCAGATCCTCGAAATGGGCACGATGACGCGGCTGGACTGCGCGTTGGGCACCAGCGGCCTGATGCGCCACGCGCTCTCGCTGGCGCTGAACCACACCGGACAGCGCATGGCCTTCGGCAAGCGCCTCCTCGAGCAGCCGCTGATGCGCAACGTGCTGGCGGACCTCGCGCTGGAAAGCGAAGCGGCCACCGCCCTGGCGCTGCGCCTGGCGCGCGCCTTCGACCGCCGCGGCGACGCCCACGAGGCCGCGATGGCGCGCCTGCTCACGCCCGTGGCCAAGTTCTGGATCTGCAAGCGCGGCAGCCACTTCGCCCAGGAGGCGATGGAGTGCCTGGGCGGCAACGGCTACGTGGAGGAGGGCGGGCAGGGCATCATGGCCCGCATCTACCGCGAGATGCCGCTCAACTCGATCTGGGAAGGCGCCGGCAACATCATGGCGCTGGACCTGCTGCGCGCGTTGCGCAAGGCCGACGCGGCCGCCGCGCTGGCGCAGGAGCTGGCGCCGGCCCGGGGCGCGCATGCCGCGCTGGACCGGCTGGCGGCCGGCCTGCCCGCGCGCGTGGAGGAAATGGCCACGGAAGTGGAAGCCCGCCGGCTGGCGCAGGACGTGGCGCTCGCCGTCCAGGCCGCGCTGCTGCACCAGTCGGCGCCCCCTTCGGTGTTCGCGGCCTTCTGCGCCTCGCGCCTGGGCGGCGACTGGGGCCAGGCCTTCGGCACCCTGTCGTCCCGCACCGATTTCGACACCATCCTGCAGCGCGCCATGCCGCACTGAGCACGAACGACATGAACGACCTGATCCTGCACCACTACGCCAGCTCGCCGTTCTCGGAGAAGATGCGCCTGATCCTGGGCTACAAGAAGCTGCCGTGGAAGTCGGTGCTCGTGCCGCCCATCCTGCCCAAGCCGGACGTGGTGGCGCTCACGGGCGGCTACCGCCGCACCCCGGTGCTGCAGGTCGGCGCCGACATCTATTGCGACACGGCCCTGATCTGCGACGTGCTGGAGCACGTGCGCCCCGAGCCCTCGCTGTATCCGCCGCACCTCAAGGGCGTGTGCCGCGTCTTCGCGCAGTGGGCCGACTCCAGCCTGTTCTGGGCGGCCATGGGCTACAACCTGCAGCCGCGCGGCGCCGCGCACGTGTTCGCCAAGGCGCCGCCGGAGACCGCCAAGGCCTTTTCCGAAGACCGCAAGGCGATGTCGGCCAACCTCGTGCGCCTGCGGCCCGGGGACGCGACTTCCGCCTACCGCTCCTACCTGCGCCGCATCGCCAACATGGTCGACGAGCACGACTTCCTGTTCGGCGTCGAGCCCTGCGTGGCGGATTTCGCCGCGTACCACGGCATCTGGTACACCCGCAACCAGGTCCCGGTGCTGGCCGACGTCCTCAATGCCACCCCTTCGGTGGGCGAGTGGGCCAACCGCATGGAAGCGATCGGCCATGGCGCGATGACCAGGCTCACCCCGGCCGATGCGATCGCCATCGCGCAGGCGGCGGAACCGGCGGCGGCCGGCGCCAACCTGCTGATCGACAGCGCCTTCCAGGACGACCACGGCATCGCGCTGGGCAGCCGCGTGAGCATCACGCCGGAGTCCTTCGGCACCGAGGCCACCGAGGGCGAACTGATCGCCGCCACGCGCACGCACTACAGCCTGCGGCGCGAAGACGCGCGCGCCGGCGTCGTGCACGTGCATTTCCCGCGCGTGGGCTACGTGCTGCGCGCGCTGGCCGCCACCTGAGGCCGCCATGGCCCGCGCGCTGGGCTTCTGCCTGTTCGACACGGCGATCGGCCCGTGCGGCATCGCATGGACGGACCGTGCGCTGGCGGCGGTGCAATTGCCGGAAGCCACCGCCGAAGGCACGAAGCGGCGCCTGCTGCGCGCCACCGGGGAGATCGCCGAAGGGCAGCCGCCGGCATTCGTGCGCGCGGCCATCGCGCGGATCGGGGCGGCGTTGCAAGGCGCACCGGACGACCTGGCCGATCTGCCGCTGGACATGGAAGCGGTGCCGCCTTTTCACCAGCGCGTGTACGCCGTCGCCCGCGCCATTGCGCCCGGGGAAATCCTCACCTACGGTGAAGTGGCGCGGCGCGTGGGCGAGCCCGGCGCCGCGCGCGCGGTGGGCCAGGCCCTGGGCCACAACCCCTTCGCGCCGGTGGTGCCCTGCCACCGCGTGCTCGCCGCGGGCGGCCGCCCGGGCGGCTTCTCCGCCGAGGGCGGGGCGCTCACCAAGCTGCGGCTGCTGGAGATCGAGCGGGCGCGCCTGGGCGGCGAACCGGGCCTGTTCGACTAGGCGCCCGCGCACTGCACGCTCACACCCTGCAGCGGCATGCCCGTGGCCGGGTCGTACACGACCAGGTTGACCTGCTGCGGGTGCCCCGGCTGCGCCGGCAAGGGCCGCAGCGTGAGGCGGTGCGTTCCTTGGTGCGTGCCGGCCGGCTCGAACTGGCGGACCACGAAGTCGTGCTGCAGGAATTCACCGGCGTTCTCGCCCGAGCGAACCCTGCTCGCATGGCCGTGCTCCGTGACCGTCCAATAAGCTGCCCAGCGCGCGCCTGGCAGCCGCGGCGTGACTTCCGCCACGGCTTGGCCTTCCTGGCGCTCCAGGCGGATCACCGCGCCGGCAGGCTCGCTGCCGGCCGGCACGACGCCGTAGTCGCGGGCGTCGCGGCCGTCGCGCACCAGCTGCGGCGTGTACACGTTGCGCATCCCCTCGCGCGCGGCGAGCTCGCGCTGCCGGTCGTTGTGCGCAGGGGACGCGAGGCGATCGATCCAGCCCAGGGAATCCCAATAGCTCACGTGGAAGCCCTGCACGACGACACGGCCGGCTGCCGCCGCCTCCTTGAGGCCCGACAGCCAGCGGTCCGCCGGCGGGCAGGAACTGCAGCCTTCGGAGGTGTACAGCTCGACGACAGGCGTGCGACTGGCGGGAGACTGCACGCGGCAGCCCGACGCAAAGCCCGCCTGGGCCTGGCAGGCGGCGACGAGGAGGAGGGCGGCGCGGGGCGGCATGGCGGCTTCCTGGACGGCACAAGGACCGTCCCAGGAGCCACCTTAGGCGCTCAGAACCATTTGCGCCAGCCGGACTCCGCGCGCTTGTCCGCCGCGGCAACCCGCTCTTCCTGGCGCAGGTCGCGCTCTTCGCGAATCTGCTGGTCACGCAGGCGTTCCTCGTCGCGCAGGCGCTGCTCGCGCAGCTGCGCGTCGCGCGCGGCGATGGCGGGATCCTGCACGGGCGGCACGACGTCGCTGCGCACCGGCGGCACCACGTCGTTGCGCACGGGCGGCATGGGCATGGCCGCGCGGCCGGCCAGGCGCTGCTCCATCTCGTTCAGGCGCGCCGAGAGCATGCGGTTCATCTGCTCCATCTGCGTCTGCACCTCGCGGCGGCTCTGCAGCATGGCCTTGTCGAACTCGCTGGTGGCGATCGCATCGCGCTCGCGCATTTCCTTCAGGTGCGTGTCCAGGTGCTGGCGCAGGTCGGTGAAGCGCGAAGCTTCCGCCTTGTCGGCCAGGTCGCGCTGGGCTTCCAGCGTCTTCTGGTGCGTGCGGTAGTCCAACAGCGACTGCGTGCGCATGGCGGCGGAAGCGGCCAGGAACAGGACGAGCGTGAGGCCCAGCATGGCCAGCAGGATCAGCCCGAGCGGGGCGTCCATCACCATCAGGCCGAAGGACAAGGGCGTGGGACGGACGATCTCCGACCAGTTCAGGGCGGCGAAGCCGGCGACCAGCAGGATCGCCACGACCAGCAGCGTGGTGCGTGTGCGCATGGGAATTTCTCCTTGGAGTGGTGCAGACGATTCTCTTCCGTGGACAGGGCGCAACTGTCAGCCGAGGCCTTGAAAGGCTGTGCGATGCGTGTGGCAAACTGACGCGCTTCGAGAGTGAATCCCGGCAGTTACATCGTGCAAAAAATCCTGCGGCAGATCGCTGCCGAACTCCGCGTCCGGGAGGACCAGGTCCGGACGGCCGTCGAACTCCTCGACGGTGGCGCCACCGTCCCCTTCATCGCCCGTTACCGCAAGGAAGCCACCGGCGGCCTGGACGACAACCACCTGCGCGAGCTGGAAGCGCGCCTGGCCTACCTGCGCGAGCTGGAGGAGCGGCGCGAGGCCGTGCTCAAGAGCATCGACGAGCAGGGCAAGCTGACGCCGGCGCTGCGCGCCGCCATCGATGCGGCGCCGACCAAGCAGGAACTGGAAGACCTGTACCTGCCTTACAAGCCCAGGCGCCGCACCAAGGGCCAGATCGCGCGGGAGGCCGGGCTCGAGCCGCTGGCCGAGCTGCTGTGGGCCGACCCCAAGCGCGACCCCGCCGCCGAAGCGCTGGTTTTCGTGAAGAAGGAAAAGGGCGAGGGCGGCGAGGACTTCACGACCGTGCCGGCGGTGCTGGACGGCGTGCGCGACCTGCTGTCCGAGCGCTGGGCCGAGGACGCCGTGCTGGTGCAGGCCCTGCGCGAGTGGCTGTGGACGGAAGGGCTGCTGAAATCCAAGCTGGCCGCGGGCAAGGACGAGAACAACCCGGACGTCGCCAAGTTCCGCGACTACTTCGACTACGACGAGCCCATCGGCCGCGTGCCTTCGCACCGCGCGCTGGCCGTGTTCCGCGGCCGGGCGCAGGACATCCTGGAGGTCAAGCTGGTGCTGCCGGTGGAGCCCGAGCCGGGCCAGCCCTCGCTGGCCGAAGGCAGGATCGCCCTGCACCTGGGATGGAGCCACCAGAAGCGCGCCGCCGACGACCTGCTGCGCAAGTGCGTGGCCTGGACCTGGCGCGTGAAGCTGTCGCTGTCGACCGAGCGCGACCTGTTCTCGCGCCTGCGCGAGGACGCCGAGAAGGTGGCCATCAAGGTGTTCGCCGAGAACCTGCGCGACCTGCTGCTGGCCGCACCGGCCGGTCCGCGCGTCGTGATGGGCCTGGACCCGGGCATCCGCACGGGCGTGAAGGTGGCCGTGGTGGACGCCACCGGCAAGCTGGTCGACACGTCCACCGTGTATCCGCACGAGCCGCGGCGTGACTGGGCCGGCGCCCTGCATACCCTGGCGCTGCTGTGCAAGAAGCACGGCGTGAACCTGATCGCCATCGGCAACGGCACGGCCAGCCGCGAGACGGACAAGCTCGCCGCCGACCTGGTCAAGGGGCTGGGCGAGGAGATCCAGCGCGTGGTGGTGAGCGAGGCGGGCGCCTCGGTCTACTCCGCCAGCGAATACGCCTCCCAGGAGATGCCCGACGTGGACGTCAGCCTGCGCGGCGCGGCCTCCATCGCGCGCCGCCTGCAGGACCCGCTGGCCGAACTGGTGAAGATCGAGCCCAAGTCCATCGGCGTGGGCCAGTACCAGCACGACGTGAACCAGAGCGAGCTGGCCCGCACGCTGGGTGCGGTGGTGGAGGACTGCGTCAACGCCGTGGGCGTGGACCTCAACACGGCCAGCGCGCCGCTGCTGTCGCGCGTCTCGGGTCTCTCGCCTTCGGTGGCCAAGGCCGTCGTGAGCTGGCGCGAGGCGAACGGCGCCTTCCGCAGCCGCCAGCAGTTGCTGCAGGTCAGCGGCCTGGGCCCCAAGACCTTCGAGCAGAGCGCGGGCTTCCTGCGCATCCGCGGCGGCGACAACCCGCTGGACATGACCGGGGTGCACCCGGAGACCTATCCGGTGGTCGAGAAGATCCTGGAAGCGGCGAAAAAGCCGGTGCAGGAGATCATGGGCCGTGCCGAGATGCTCAAGACGCTGAAGCCGGAGCTGTTCGCCAACGAGAAATTCGGCGTCATCACGGTCAGGGACATCCTGGGCGAGCTGGAAAAGCCCGGGCGCGACCCGCGTCCGGACTTCAAGGTGGCCCGCTTCAACGAGGGCGTGGACGACATCAAGGATCTGCAGCCCGGCATGGAGCTGGAAGGCACGGTGAGCAACGTCGCGGCCTTCGGCGCCTTCGTGGACCTGGGCGTGCACCAGGACGGCCTGGTGCACGTGAGCCAGCTGTCCCACAAATTCGTGAACGATGCCCGCGAGGTGGTGAAAACAGGCGACATCGTGAAGGTGAAAGTCCTGGAAGTGGACCCCGTGCGCAAGCGCATCAGCCTCACGATGAAGCTGGGCGCCCCGGTGGCGCGCCGCGACGGACTGCGGGAAAACCGCTTCGAAGGCGCCCAACGAGGCCAACGCGCAACAAACAACCCCCCCGTGGGCACCGCGATGCAGGGTGCTTTCGCCAAACTCCAGGGCTTGCGGAAATAGCCTGTAGGCAGCCCGGCCTTGCCGGGCCACAATAGTCCACATGTTCCACAGCTGCCTGGGCGGATGACGACCGAGTCCGCACCGATTCCGGTGCCGGCCAGCGTGCTGTTCCTGCGCATGCGGGGTTGGGGAGACGAGCTTCCGAGCGCGCAGTCGCGCCGTCGCACCGACCTGGCCGCCACCGTGCGTGCGGCCCTGGCGGTCTGGGCCGAGGACCGGCGGGTGGTGCTGGAGGCCCCCGACGGCCTGGCCGTGGTCGGCGAGGGCGATCCCGCGCTTGCCTTGCGCGCGGCCCGCCTGGCCGCGCAGCACACCAAGGACGAAGCTCTCGGCATCGGCCTCCACCACGGCCCGGTGCGCGCCACCGGCGAGTCGCTGGGCGAAGCCCGCGTGCAGGGCGACGGCGTCGACACGGCCGCGGCCTTGGCCGGCTTCGTCGGCGAGCACCCGGTGGTGGCCTCCCAGTCCTTCCGCGACGCCCTGGCGCAACACGCGCCACGCGAGGCGCAGATGCTGCGCGCCGCCGGCGACTTCGTCGACGAGCGCCTGCGCGCGCACGCGCTGTTCGTGTTCGACCCGCTGCCGGCACGGCGGCGCGCGGTGCGCCGCAGCATCGTCGGCAGCCTGGGCGTCGCCTTGCTGTTGACGGCGGGTCTGGCGGGTCGGCAGGTGCGCGAGTACTACGAGGAGCAGCACCGCCCCGCGCTGCTGGTCCTGGACATCAAGCCCGCCGGCGAAGTGTTCGTCGACGGCGAAGCACGCGGCAACGCGCCGCCCCTGGTGCGCATCTCCCTGGAGCCGGGGGCGCACGTGATCGAGGTGCGCAACGGCAAGTCGGCTCCGATGAAGGCGGAGGTGCAGCTCAAGCCCGGCGAGCTCATGGAGCTGAAGCACGTGTTCCCCCCGCCGCCGCCGCCGCCGCCGCGCAAGGCCAGGGCGGTGCCGCCGCAGCGCCAGCCCAGCCCAGGCGAGAAGCTGGACCGCATGATCGACAAGTACAAGTGGTGGTGACGCCTTGCCCGTGAGCCCGCCCCCCTTCACCCACCTCGGCCGCTACCGCGTCGTGCGCGAGCTCGGACGCGGCGCGATGGGCGTGGTCTACCTGGCCGAAGACGAGTCGCTGCAGCGCCAGGTCGCCGTCAAGACCCTCCTGCTGCCCGAGGAGGGCAACTCCGCCGAGCGCCGCAACCTCGAGGCCCGCTTCATCCAGGAGGCCAAGGCCGCGGGCGGCCTGAACCACCCGGGCATCATCACCATCCACGACCTCGGCCGCGAGGGCGACTGGCTGTACATCGCCATGGAGGTGCTGGAAGGCACCGAACTCAAGGACCGCATGCAGGCGGGCCCCATGCCGCTGGACGAGGCGCTGGACATCGCGGCGCAGGTCGCATCGGCGCTGGCGGCGGCGCATGCGCGCGGCGTGGTCCACCGCGACGTGAAGCCGGGCAACATCATGCTGCTGCCGGAACTGCACGCGAAGATCATGGACTTCGGCATCGCCCGCATGAAGTCCTCGGACCTGCGCACGCAGAGCGGCACGATGATGGGCTCGCCCAAGTACATGTCGCCCGAGCAGGTGGGCGGCCATCCGGTGGACCACCGCAGCGACGTGTTCTCGCTGGGCGTGCTGCTGTACGAGATGCTGGCGGGCCAGCCTGCCTTCGGCGCCGAGAACCTGGGCGCGCTGCTGAACGCCATCATGCGCTCGGCGCCGCCGCCCCTGGCCGAGTTGCGCCCCGACGTGCCCCCGTCCGTGGAGATGGTGATCGCGCGGGCGATGCAGAAGAACCCGAACGAGCGCTACCAGGACGCGAACGAAATGGCCCGCGACCTCGCGCAGTGCCGTGCGGTCGCCGGCCGCGGCCGCGCCGCCGCCGGGTCCTCCTGGCAGTCCTCGTCGGATCCGTATGCGTCGACGCTGGCCTCCGACAGCACGCAGCTGATCGACCGGCCCCCGGAAGGGCTGGCCGTGTCGCCGCTGTTCGATTCCGGCCAGGGGCTGCAGCGGCTGCTGCGCAATGAGCACGAACCGCTGCCGCACAAGCAGCCCCGGCTGCGCGTGGGCTGGCTGGCCTGGGCGGCGGCCTACCTGCTCGCGGGCATGGGCGCGATCGCCATCGCGCTGGGCTGAGCCCGTCCCGTCCGCTCCGTAGAATCGCGGCGATGCGAGCCTTGCGCATCTACGCCGGTCCCGCCGCGCGCGATCACATCGAGCACAACGGGCTGCGTGCCACCGACGTCGGCGTGGTGCCCGCCGCCGCGGGCGGACCGAAGGGCCTGGTGCTCGGCCCGCTGGACCGCTTCCTCTTCGGCCAGTGGCTGCCCGGCACGGACCACCCCATCCACCTTGTCGGCGCATCGATCGGTGCCTGGCGCATGGCGACGGCCTGCCTGCGCGACGCGCTGCCGGCCTTCGAGCGCCTGGAGCGCGACTACATCGCGCAGGACTACGCGCTGCCGCCGGGGCGCCGCACGCCGACGGCGGCGCACGTGTCGCAGCGCTTCAGCGAGGGCCTGGAAGCCTTTTACGGCGGGCGCATCGAGGAGGTGCTCACGCATCCGCGCTTCCGCCTGCACATCGTCACCGCGCGCGGCCGCCATGTGCTGCGGCGCGAGCACCGCATCGCCACGCCGCTCGGCTACCTGGGGGCCTTCGTCAGCAACACCCTGCACCGCAAGGCCATGGGGGCGTGGCTGGAGCGCGTGGTGTTCTCCGCGCCGCAGCAGGGCGCGCCGTGCCCGCTGCCGTTCGGCACGGGCGATTTCCCGACGCGGCAGGTGCTCCTGACGCAGGCGAACTTCCAGCCGGCGCTGCAGGCCAGCTGCTCCATTCCGTTCGTGCTGCAGGCGGTGCACGACATCCCCGGGGCGCCGCGCGGCGCCTATTGGGACGGCGGCATCACCGACTACCACCTGCACCTGAAGTACGACTGCGGCCCGGGAGCAGGCCTGGTGCTGTACCCGCATTTCCAGAAGGCCGTCGTGCCGGGATGGCTGGACAAGGCCTTGAAGTGGCGCCACCGTGCCACGGCTTTCCTGGACCGCATGATCGTGCTGGCGCCGGACCCCGAATGGGTGCGGACCTTGCCCAACGCGAAACTGCCCGACCGCACGGACTTCACGCGCTATGGGCAGGACCTGCAGGCGCGCATCCGGGACTGGACGGCGGCCGCCAGCGCGAGCCGGCAGCTGGCGGATGAATTTGCGGCGTGGCTGGAGAAGCCGGAGGCGGGGCGCGTGGAGGCGCTGTAGCGGTGGGCAAAAGCCACCTCCGGCGTTGGCAACGCTACAGCGACGCCTCCAGCATCTGCACGTAGTCCTCCCGGCTCGCCTCGCGCGGGTTGGTCTTGTGGCAGTGGTCGGCGAACGCGCCCTTGATGATCTCGTCGAACTGGAAGCGCTCCACGCCCATCGCCGCCAGGCCGGACGGCAGGCCCAGGCGCACGTTCATGTCGCGGATGGCCTCGGGAATGTCGTTGCCCGACTTCAGGCCCATGGCGCGCGCCATGCGGTCGAGGCGGCGGTCCTTCTGCACGGACGGGGCCTGCGCGTTGAAGCGCACGACGGCCGGCAGGAACATCGCATTGAGCGTCCCGTGGTGCAGGCGGGGATCGACGCCCCCCAGGCTGTGGCTGAGGGAGTGGACGCAGCCCAGCCCCTTCTGGAACGCCATGGCGCCCTGCATGGACGCGCTCATCAGGTTCAGGCGCGCCTCGCGGTCGCTGCCGTCGCGCGTGGCGCGCTCGATGTGCGCCCAGCCGCGCTCCAGGCCGTCCAGCGCGATGCCGTCCGCCGGCGGATTGAAGGCCGCGGACATGAAGGTCTCCATGCAGTGCGCGATGGCGTCCATGCCGGTGGCGGCCGTGAGCTTCGGCGGCAGGCCCATGGTGAGCTCGGGATCGCAGATCGCCGTCTTCGGCACCAGGTGCCAGGAATGGAAGCCCAGCTTGCGGTGGTCGTCCACGATGATGATCGCGCCGCGGGCCACTTCGCTGCCGGTCCCGCTGGTGGTCGGCACGGCGATCAGCGGAGCGACCTGGTCCGTGATGCGCGGCGAGCCGCCCTCGATGGTCGCGTAGCGGGTGAGGGGACCCTCGTGGGTCGCGGCAATGGCCACGCCCTTGGCGCAGTCGATGGCCGAGCCGCCGCCCACCGCGATCAGGCCGTCGCAGTTTTCCGCCCGGTAGAGGGCCGCGGCGGCGCGCACGGCGGCTTCCGTCGGGTTGGACGGCGTCTGGTCGAAGACGGCGTGCGGCAGGCCTTCCAGCGCATCCAGCGCCTTCTGCAGCACGCCGGCGGCGCGCACGCCGGCGTCGGTCACCACCAAGGGCCTGGTGATGCCGACGCGCTCGCACTCCTGCCTGAGCAGCCGGATGGCGCCGAAGTCGAACTGGATCTGGGTGACGTAGTAGATGAAGGCCATGGGTTCGTCCCTTACGATGCGGAGCCCGACTTTAATCCGCCGGCCGCGCGCCGCGCGCTTTCCAGAGTGCAATACCTTCCGCAGTTTCCCGAACTGACACCGGCCATGCGTTCGGTGCTGGAGCGCATGGCGCGGGCCGGCCACACGCCGCTGTACCGGCTGCCGCCCGTCCAGGCCCGCGCGGCGTACGAGGCCGGTGCGGGGGTGCTCGAGGTTTCCCGCCCGCAGCTCGCCCGCGTGCAGGACCTGCGGATCCCCACGCGCGACGGCCAGGGCATCCCGGCGCGGCTTTACGCCCCGTCGGACGCCAGGCTGCCCGTGCTCGTCTACTTCCATGGCGGCGGCTTCACCATCGGCAGCATCGCCAGCCACGACACCTTGTGCCGCGTGCTGGCGCGCGACGGCGGCTGCGCCGTCGTGTCGGTGGGCTACCGGCTCGCGCCCGAACACCGCTTTCCGGTCGCGGTGGACGATGCATGGGACGCCACGCAGTGGGTCGCGCGGGAAGCGGCGGCCCTCGGCCTGGACGGCTCCCGCTTCGCCCTTGGCGGCGACAGCGCCGGCGGCACGCTCGCGACGGTCTGCGCCATGCTGGCGCGCGACGCCGACCTGCCGGTGTCCCTGCAACTGCTGTTCTACCCCGGATGCGCCGCCCGCCAGGAGGCGCCCTCGCACCGCCGCTACCACGAAGGTCTGGTGCTGGAGCAGGCGCACATCGAATACTTTTTCGCCCAGTACATCGCCGACGAGGATCGCGAGGACTGGCGCTTCGCCCCCCTGAACGCGCCGGACGTGGAAGGCGTCGCGCCGGCCTGGTTCGGCCTGGCCGAATGCGACCCCCTGTGCGACGACGGCCTGCACTACGCGGATAAACTGCGCGCAGCCGGGGTCGTGGTGGACCTGGAGATCTACCGCGGCGTCACGCACGAATTCATCAAGATGGGCCGCGCGCTGCCGGAAGCCCGGCAAGCCCACGCGGATGCCGCGGCGGCCCTGCAACACGCATGGCAGGCATGAACAGAAACGAATTCCGGTTCTTCCACAAGCTGCGCGTCCGCTGGGCCGAAGTGGACATGCAGAAGATCGTCTTCAATGCCCACTACCTGATGTACTTCGACACGGCGGTGGCGGACTACTGGCGCGTTCTGGCCCTGCCTTACGAGGAAGCCATGCACCTGCTGCAGGGCGACCTCTACGTGAAGAAGGCGACCGTGGAGTTCCACGCCTCCGCCCGCATGGACGACCGGCTGGACGTCGGCCTCAAGTGCGCGCGCATCGGCAATTCCTCCATGCAGTTCCTGGGCGCGATCTTCCGCGGCGAGGAGCTGCTGATCACCTGCGAGCTGGTCTATGTGTTCGCCGATCCTGCGACGCAGACCTCGCGCCCGGTACCGCGGGCGCTGCGCGACCTGCTCCTGGGCTTCGAGGCGGGGGAGCCCGCGCTGCAGGTGAAGACCGGCAGCTGGGCCGAGCTGGGCAAGGATGCGAGCGCCATCCGCACCGAGGTGTTCGTGCGCGAACAGCGCATCCCGGCGGAGCTGGAGTGGGACGAGGAGGATGCGGGCGCCGTGCATGCCGTCGCCTACAACCGCCTCGGCCAGCCGGTCGCCACGGGGCGCCTGCTGCCGGCAACGCAGGGCATGGCGAAGATCGGGCGCATGGCGGTGCACCGGGTACTGCGCGGCTGCGGCCATGGCGAGCAGGTGCTGCGGGCGCTGGCTGGCGAGGCGCAGCGCCGCGGCGACCGCGGCATCGAGCTGCATGCGCAGCGCACCGCGCGCGACTTCTACGCGCGCCTGGGCTTCGCGGACCAGGGCGAGCCCTACGAGGAAGCCGGCATTCCGCACATCACGATGACCAGCCCCTTGCCGCTGGGGCACTGAGGGGCGATGCGCGCGCCGGCCTGGCTCCTCTCGCTGGCGTTGCTGCTCGCGCCCGCGCTCGGCGCGACGAGCGAGGAGCTGCTGCAGGACACGCTGAAGTCGGCGATCGTCGCCTTCGCCGTGCTGTCCGCCGCGCTGGCTTTCGCCTGGCAGCAGCGTACGCGGCAGGCAGCGCTTCGCTGGCACGCCGTGCTGTGGCTGCCCTTGCTGCTGTGCGCCTACGCGCTGGCAAGCATGGCCTGGTCGCACACCTACCTGGCCGGCGTGGAGGCCGTGCGCTGGTTCCTGTTCGCGCTGGCGGCGTGGCTCGCGCTGAACACCTTCACCCGCGACCGGCTCGTGGTGCTCGCCTGGTGCGTGCACGGGGGCGCCGTGCTGGCGTCGGTCTGGACCGCCTGGCAGTTCTGGGGCGCCTTGTCGCTCTTCCCGCAAGGGCCGCAGCCGGCCTCCACCTTCGTCAACCGCAACTTCTTCGCGGAGTTCGCCGTCTGCACCCTGCCGTTCGCGGCGCTGCTGCTCGCACAGGCGCGCAGCTTGCGCGCGGCCGTGGTGCTGGCGGCCAGCACCGGCTTCGTCCTGAGCGCCCTGCTCATGACCGGCGCCCGCGGGGCGCTGATCGCCATGTGGCTGCTTGTGGTGCTCGTCCTGCCGCTTGCGGGCTGGCGCTGCCGCGGCCAGCTGCAGTGCGCACGGTGGCCGCTGCGATGGCGGGCCGCGGCGCTTGGCGTTCTGCTGGGAACCGTGCTCCTGCTCGGGAGCATCCCCAGCGGCAACAGCGCGATCGTGGAAGAGGGCCATGGGGTGACCGCGATCTCGCGTGGCCTGCACCGCGCGCAGTCCATCGGGCCCTCGGACCACTCGCTGAACATCCGCATGGTGATGTGGCGCGACACGCTGCGCATGATCCAGGCCCGGCCGCTGGCGGGCGTGGGCGCGGGTGCGTGGGAAAGCGCGGTGCCGCCTTACCAGTCCGAAGGCGCGCAGGTCGAGACCGACTACTACGTGCACAACGAGTTCCTGCAGCTGGTGGCCGAGTACGGCCTTGCCGGCTGGATCTTCCTGCTCCTCCTGGCCGGGTGGCTGCTGCACGCGGCGTGGCGGACCTGGCGCGATCAGGGCGACGAGGCCGAAGCGGAACGGCCGGCACGCGTCGTTTTCCTGGCGAGCCTGCTGGCCTTGATGGTGGTCAGCACCATCGGCTTTCCCTGGCGGCTGGCCGCGACAGGCCTGCTGTTCGCGGTCTGCGTCGGCGGGCTTGCGGCGTCGCAGGCGCGGCTCGCGCCGGTTTCGCGCTGGCTCGCCCGCCCGCTGCGCTGGTCGCCGGCGATCGCGTCCGGGGCCGCATTCGCCTGCGCGGCAGGCCTCGTGCTTGCGAGCCATGTCACCGTGCAGGCCGTCCGCGCGGAAAGCAAGCTGGTGGGCGCGGCACGGCTGGCGATGGGCATCACGGCGTCCGGCCATCCGCAGGACCCGCGCCTGGCGCCCGCCAGGGCGCAGGTGCTGCGCCTCGTGCAGGAAGGCGTCGCCCTCCATCCGCACTACCGCAAGGTCACGCCCATCGTCGGTGACGAAATGGCGCGCTGGGGCGACTGGGCCGATGCGATCTGGGTGTGGCAAAGCGTGCTGGCTTCGCGCCCGCAGGTGGTGGCGCTGCTCACGAACGTGGCGCGCGGGTACGACATGCTGGGCCGGCACGACGAGGCCATGGCGGCCCTGGAGCGCGCACGGGCGGTGCAGCCGCGCGCCGCGTCGGTGCGTTCCCTCGAAGTGCTCCTGCTGGCGCGCTCAGGACAGGAGCCGCTGGCGCTGCAACGCGCGCAGGCGACGCTGGCCGAGGGCGTCTTCGACTACGACCTGGTGAACACGTGCTACGTGCTGGCCTTGCGCGCGGGCGACCTTGCGCTGGCGCAGGCGATGCTGCAGCGGCGCATGCGCGACTGGCCGGAGAGCCGCGCGCGCGGATTGGTCGAACTGGGCCTGCTGCACCTGCAGGCCTCCGGCGATGCGGACAAGGCGCTGGCGGCCTTTCGCCTCGGCATCACGACGGCTTCGCCCGCCGAGCGGCCGCAACTGCTGCAACTGGTGCCCGCGAGCTATCGCGAACGCCTTCAGACGTCCGCGAGCAGCAGGTAGGGCAGGGGCAGCAGGGTGAGCGCGGGGCCCTCGGCGCGCTGCGCATGCAGGTCGCCGGCTTCGGCCGCCGACACCTGCAGCGAGACGATCGCATCCCAGCCGCCATTCGGCGCCGGTGCCGCCAGCGCGACCAGGCCCACGGGTTGCTCCGCATCGGCCGCCTGGAACACTTCCTGGCCGGCCGCGAGCTCCGCATCCGCATGCACGATGAAGGCGCGGCGCTTGAGCGTGCCGCGGAACTGGCTGCGCGCCACCACTTCCTGGCCGGGATAGCAGCCCTTCTTGAAGTTCACGCCGCCCACCGATTCGTAATTGAGCATCTGCGGCACGAAGGCTTCGACCACGGGCGCAGTGATGCGCGCGATGCCGCTGCGCACCTCGCCCCACAGCCACGAGGCCGGATCCAGCGCGGGACCGGACGGTGCGGGCGTGCCTGCCGGCGCGACCCACAAGGCGCGCGACCGGCCATCGGCCGGATAGAGCTGGACGCGCACGGCCTCGCCTTCGCGCGTGAGCGACCAGGGCGCGCTGCCGGCCGGTTCTCCCGCGATGCCGTGCAGGGCGAACTCCGTACTGGCGTCGCTGAGCTTCGCCTTGGCCCGCAGCACGAACATGGACAGGCGCTTGAGCGTGGCCGGCAGCACGTCGCGGCTGCATACCAGCAGGATCTCGTCGTCGGCGCGCTTGAAGGCCACGAAGCTGGCCAGCATGCGGCCCTTGGCGTTGCAGAAGGCGGCCAGCCGGGCCTCGCCCGGCCCGAGCAGGGCGAAATCCTGGGTCAGCTGGCCGTGCAGGAACTTGGCCGCCTCCTCGCCCTGGGCGCGGATGACGCCGAGGTGGGGCAGGGAAGCGACACCGTGGAAGGGATGCGACATGGCCTGAATTATCATGGCCCGGACATACCAAGGACGAAGCAGGGACGTGCGCCGCTTTTTCAGAACCGTCTTTCTGCTGGCCCTGCTCGCCGCCCTCGGCGCCGGCGCGGCCGGCTGGTGGTGGCTGCAGCATCCACTGCCGCTGCCCGCGAACAGCCCTTCGGTCGACCTGTCGATCGAGCCGGGCACGCTGCCCCGCGGCGTGGCGCAGGCGGTGCGCGACGCCGGCGTGGCCGTCGACCCGCGGCTGCTGTTCGCCTGGTTCCGCCTCTCGGGCCAGGCCCACAAGATCAAGGCCGGCAGCTACGAGCTGGAGCGCGGCATCACCCCGCAGCGGCTGCTGGACAAGCTCGCGCGCGGCGAGGAGTCGCTGCGCGCCGTCACGCTGGTGGAAGGCTGGAACTGGCGGCAGGTGCGCGCCGCGCTTGCCAAGGCCGACCAGCTGCGCCCGGACACCGCGCAGCTGAGCGACGCCGACCTGATGAAGACTCTGGGCCGTCCCGGCGTGGCGCCCGAAGGCCGCTTCTTCCCGGACACGTACACCTATTCCAGGGGCTCCAGCGACGTGAAGGTGCTGCAGCGCGCGCTGCGTGCCATGGACAAGCGCCTGGCCGACGCCTGGACGCATCGCAGCCAGCGATCGATCCTGAAGACGCCGGAGGAGGCGCTGGTCCTCGCCAGCATCGTGGAGAAGGAAACGGGCAAGGCCGCCGACCGCACGCTGATCGCCGCCGTGTTCCAGAACCGGCTGCGCGTGGGCATGCCGCTGCAGACCGACCCGACCGTCATCTACGGCCTGGGCGAGCGCTTCGACGGCAACCTGCGCAAGGTGGACCTGCAGACCGACTCGCCCTACAACACCTACCTGCGCCCGGGCCTGCCGCCCACGCCGATCGCCATGCCGGGCAAGGCTTCGCTGCTGGCGGCGGTGCAGCCGGCCGCCGGCAACTTCCTCTATTTCGTGGCCCGGGGCGACGGCAGCAGCCATTTCAGCGCCTCGCTCGACGAGCACAACCGGGCGGTCAACAAGTACCAGCGCGGGCAATGAGCGGGCTGTTCATCAGCTTCGAAGGCATCGACGGCGCGGGCAAGTCGACGCACATCGAGGCGCTGGCGCAGGCGCTGCGCGCGAAGGGACGCACGGTGGTGCTCACGCGCGAACCCGGTGGCACGCCGCTGGCGGAGAAGCTGCGCGCGCTGGCCCTCAAGGAGCCGATGGACCCGCTCACCGAAGCCCTGGTGATGTTCGCCGCCCGCCGCGACCACCTGCAGCAGGTGATCGAGCCGGCGCTCGCCCGCGGCGATGCCGTGCTGTGCGACCGCTTCACCGACGCCACCTTCGCCTACCAGGGCGCGGGCCGCGGCTTCGACCTGGAGGTGCTCGGCACGCTGGAGCGCTGGGTGCAGTCGGTGCCGCTGCTGGCAGCGCCGCGCATCCGCCAGCCCGATGTGACCGTCTGGTTCGACCTGCCCGCCGCCGTGGCGGCCCAGCGCCTGGCCGGCGCCCGGGTGCCGGACAAGTTCGAGGCACAGCCGCAGGCCTTCTTCGAGCGGGTCGCCGCGGGCTACGCCGCGCGCGCGCAGGCCGATCCCGGGCGCTTCCTGCGCGTGGCGGCCGACCAGCCGCGCGAGTCCGTCTGGAAGGACGTGGAAGAGGGATTGCGGAAGAGGGGGGTGCTGTGAACGCGCCCTGGATCCAGGCGCAGCTGCGCCAGCTGCTGGCACAGCGCGGTCATGCGTGGCTGCTGCACGGGCCGTCCGGACTTGGACAGTACAAGCTGGCCCTCGCGCTCGCCCAGGCCTGGCTGTGCGACCGGCCCACGGCCGATGGCGCCTGCGGCCACTGCGACAGCTGCCACCAGGTGGAGGTGCGCTCGCACACCGACCTCGCGGTGCTCATGCCCGAGACCGTGATGCTGGAGCTGGGCTGGCCGCTGGGCGAGAAGGCCCAGGCCGACATCGACGACAAGAAGCGCAAGCCAAGCCGCGAGATCCGCGTGGACGCCATGCGCGACGCGCTCGAATTCGCGCAGCGCACCAGCGGCCGCGGCCGCGGCAAGGTGGTGATGGTCTATCCGGCCGAACGCATGAACCAGGTGACGGCCAACGCGCTGCTCAAGACCCTGGAGGAGCCGCCGGGCGACGTGCGCTTCGTGCTGGCGACCGAGGCGGCGCACCAGCTGCTGCCCACCATCCGCAGCCGCTGCCTGGGCCACACGCTTGCATGGCCGGAGGCGGACGAAGCGGTGGCCTGGCTGCAGCAGCAGGGCGTCGCCCCCGCCGCCGCACCCGGCTTGCTGAAGGCCTCCGGCGGCCGGCCGGAAGACGCCTTGCGCCTGCACGCGGCCGGACTGGATGCCCGCACCTGGTCGCAATGGCCCAAGGCGTTGGTTCGGGGCGACATCGGGCCGCTGGCGAACTGGGGTCCGCCGCAGGTGGTGGAGGCCTTCCAGAAACTGTGCCACGACCTGCTGGCGCTGCGTTCCGGGGCGCAACCACGCTTTTTCGAGGCGAACGACCTGCCTGCGGCCGCTTCGCTGCCGGCCCTGACGGCGTGGTGGCGCAGCCTGGCCGCGACATCCCGCACGGTCGACCATCCTTTCAACGCCGGACTGATGCTGGAAGACCTTGTGGCGCAGGCGAGGGCAGCTCTACACTCGAAAGCCTGACCATGGCCACCACACCCGCTCCCGTCCTCGCCGGCGCCACCCCGCGTCCGAGCGTCATCCAGCTCGCGATCAAGGAAAAGGCGGCGCTCTATGCCGCGTACATCCCGCTGTTCGCGGACGGCGGCGTGTTCATCCCGACGACGCGCGACTACAAGCTCGGCGACGACGTGTACGTGCTGCTGTCGCTGCCGGACGACCCGCAGCGCTACCCCGTGGCCGGCAAGGTCGCCTGGGTCACGCCGGCGCGCGCCGCGGCCAACCGCACCCAGGGCGTGGGCGTGCGGTTCCCTTCGGACGACAAGTCCAAGCTGCTGAAGGTGAAGATCGAGGAGATCCTCGGCGGCCACCTCGCTTCCGAGCGCCCGACGCAGACCATCTGATTCCCTAGAATCGGGGTTTCCAGCAGCGCCGCCCGGCTCCGCCGCGCGGCGCGCCTGCTTTTGCCGCCATGTTCGTCGACTCCCACTGCCACCTCAGCTTCCCCGAGCTCCAGTCCCAGCTGCCGCAAATCCGCCAGGCCATGGCCGAGGCGCAGGTCGACCGGGCCCTGTGCATCTGCACGACGCTGGAGGAGTTCGAGGACGTCCATGCGCTGGCGATGGGCTACGACAATTTCTGGGCTTCGGCGGGCGTGCACCCGGACACCGAGAACCTGGCCGAGCCCTCGGTGGAGACCTTGCTGCAACTGGCGGCACGCCCCAAGGTGGTGGGCATCGGCGAGACCGGCCTGGACTACTACGACATGGAAGGCCGCAAGGGCGGCCGCACGGTGGCCGACATGGAGTGGCAGCGCGAACGCTTTCGCGTGCACATCCGCGCGGCCCAGGCCTGCCGCAAGCCGCTGATCATCCACACGCGCTCGGCCTCGGAGGACACGGTGGCGATCCTGAAGGAGGAGGGCGAGGACGGCTCCGCGGGCGCGGCCGGCGGCGTCTTCCACTGCTTCACCGAGACCATGGAGGTCGCGCGGGCGGCGCTGGACCTGGGCTTCCACATCTCCTTTTCCGGCATCCTCACGTTCAAGAGCGCGGCCGACCTGCGCGAGGTGGCCAGGTTCGTGCCCCTGGACCGGATGCTGATCGAGACCGACAGCCCTTACCTCGCGCCGGTGCCCTACCGCGGCAAGGTGAACAACCCGTCGTACGTGCCCCATGTCGCGCGCCAGATCGGCGAGTTGCGCGGCCTGAGCGCGGAGGCCGTCGGCGCGCTCACCAGCCGCAATTTCGAGACGCTGTTCAGTGGGGTCAAATCATGAGAAAGCACCTGAAGTTCGCCTTCTATCACCTTCTGGCGCTTGCACTTTCCATCGCACATGCAGGCTCGTACGAGGACTTCTTCCAGGCCGTCAAGCGCGACGACGCCAGGCAGATCAACGAGCTGCTGCGGCGCGGTTTCGATCCCAACACGATCGATCCGTCGGGCCGTCCCGGCCTGTTCATCGCCCTGCAGGAAGGCGCGCTGAAAGCCGCGGACGCCCTGGTCGACTGGCCCAAGACCAAGGTGGAGTGGCGCAACGCCAAGGACGAAAGCCCGCTGATGCTGGCGGCCCTGAAGGGCCACAAGGAGCTGGTGCGCAAGCTGATCGCCCGCGACGCGGACGTCAACAAGCCGGGTTGGGCGCCGCTGCACTACGCGGCCACGGGCGGCCACCTGGAGATCATGCTGATGCTGCTGGAAGAGCACGCCTTCATCGACGCGCAGTCGCCCAACAAGTCGACGCCGCTGATGATGGCGGCCATGTACGGCTCGACCCCGGCCGTGCGGCTGCTGCTGGAAGCCGGGGCGGACCCGATGATGCGCAACGAGCTGGGCATGTCCGCCGTGGACTTCGCCCAGCGCGCCAACCGGCCGGACGCGGCCCAGCTTATCGCCGCGGCGATCCGCGATCGGCAGCCAAAAGGCAAGTGGTGACAGGCACTTGCCCTGGGAACTTCATGCGGCTCGCGGGCCGCGCGGGAGGCTCATTGGCCGCTGCAGGCGTTGATCAGCTCGACCCCCGCGGACATGGTGCTGGTGTCGGCGCGGCAGCGCGCCATGTCGGCATAGCGGCCCTGGACCAGGACGCCGGGCGGGTTGTAGCGCAGCGTGGCGCGAGCCTGCAGGCCTGCGGCCGGTTCGGCCTGGCAGCGCGCGGCGCGGCCGGCCAGCGCCTCGACGCGGCGGCAGAACGCGTCGTCCGGATACTCGAACTCGCGGATGGCGTTGCCGCTGCTGTCGCGGTAGACCAGATGCTTGCCGGGCGGACCGGCCGGGGCGGTCGACTGCGAAGCACAGCCTGCGAGGACCGCGAAGAGGACGACGATGGAAAGTCGGGTGGGCAGCAGCATGGGAATCTCCCTTGTGGCGGTCGGATGACCATACGAGACCAGCGACCGGGTTTTTACAAGGAATTGCAGTGCTTGGGGGCTCGCCGTAACCACCCGCCACACTGATACGATGCGTATTATGTCAAATCAACAAGAGACCGAGCGTACGGCCGTCCAGGAAGGCGAAGTCCTGTGGACGCCCTCCGCCGACCGCGTCGCTGCTTCCCGCCTGGCCGACTACCAGCGCTGGCTCGCGCAGCAACGTGGCCTGCGCTTCGATGGCTACGAATCGCTGTGGCAATGGTCGGTCGCCGAACTCGACACCTTCTGGCGCACGGTCTGGGACTTCTTTGCCGTGCAGGCGGATGGCTCGCCCGAGCCCGTGCTCGCCGCACGCGCGATGCCCGGTGCGCAGTGGTTCCCGAACGCGCGGCTGAACTACGCCGAACACGTCTTTCGCAATGCCACGCAGTCCAGGCCGGCGATCGTGGCGCGCGACGAAGCCGGCGTGCGCGAAGTCTCCTGGCAGGCGCTGCAGGACCAGGTCGGCGCGCTCGCCGCGAAATTGCGGTCCCTGGGCATCCGGGCCGGCGACCGCGTCGCGGCCTACTTGCCGAACCAGCCGGAAACCGTCGTTGCCTTCCTGGCCTGCGCCAGCCTGGGCGCGGTCTGGTCCAGTTGCGCGACGGACATGGGCCCGTCCGTGGTGCTGGATCGCCTCAAGCAGATCGAACCCCGGCTGCTGCTGGCCTCCGACAGCTACCGCTACAACGGCAAGACGCACGACCGCGAAGCAGTGGTGACGCAGCTCCTGCGCGAGTTGCCGGGTGTCCAGCACGTGATCCACGTGCCCGGTCCGCTGGCGACCCAGCGTCCGGCCACCTGGCGTGATCGCATCGACTGGCAGGACGCGATCGGCACGCCGGCCGAACTGCGCTTCGAGCGCCTGCCGTTCGATCACCCCTTGTGGATCGTCTATTCCTCGGGGACCACCGGGCTGCCCAAGGCCATGGTCCACGGGCACGGCGGCATCGTGCTCACGCACCTGAAGACCATGGCGCTGCAGCACGACGTGCGGCCCGGCGACCGCATGATGTTCCTGGGCAGCACCGGCTGGATCGTCTGGAACCTGCAGGTGGGCGCGCTGCTCATGGGCGCATCGGTGGTCCTGTACGACGGCAACCCCGCCTGGCCCGACGCGCAGGCGCTGTGGCGCTTTGTCGACCAGCAGGGCGTCACCCTCCTCGGCTGCGGCGCGGCCTTACTGGTCAACTGCATGAAGGAGGGCGTGCGGCCGCGCGAGTTCGCGCGCTTCGACCAGCTGCGGGCGATCAACTCCACCGGGTCGCCGCTGCCCATCGACGCTTACCTCTGGGTGTACGACGCGGTGAAGCCGGACCTGTGGCTTGCCTCCATCAGCGGCGGCACCGACATCGCCTCGGGCTTCGTGGCCTGCGCACCCTCGCTGCCGGTCACGGCGGGAGAGATCCAGTGCCGCGAACTCGGTGTCGCGGCCTATGCCTTCGACGAGGCCGGCAAGCCGGTCGTCGAGGAGGTCGGTGAACTGGTGGTCACCCAGCCCATGCCGTCCATGCCCCTGTTCTTCTGGAACGACCCGCAAGGACAGCGCTACCGCGAGAGTTACTTCGAGACCTTCCCGGGTGTCTGGCGGCATGGCGACTGGATCCGCTTCACGCAGCGCGGCACCGCGGTCATCTACGGCCGTTCCGACAGCACGATCAACCGCTTCGGCATCCGCATGGGCACGGCGGAGATCTACCGTGTCGTCGAGGAACTGCCCGAGGTGCGCGACAGCCTGGTGGTGGACCTCGAATACCTCGGGCGGCCCTCCTTCCTCGCGCTCTTCGTCGTGCTGCAGCCCGGCCACGTGCTGGACGAGGCGCTGAAGAAGAAGATCTTCGACCAGATCCGGACCAAGGCGTCGGCCCGCCACGTGCCCAACGAGGCGTATGCCGTCGCCGAGGTGCCGCGCACGCTCACGGGCAAGAAGATGGAAGTGCCCGTGCGCAAGCTCCTGCTCGGCGCCGCGCCGCAAAAGGTCGCGAGTCCGGACGCGATGGCCAATCCCGCGAGCCTGGACTTCTTCGTGAAGCTGGCGCGCGAACTCAACCCGTCCTGATGCAGGTTTCGCAGCTGCGCGAACGGCTGCGCGCCGCGGGCGCCGGGCCCAGCCATGCCTACCGCGTGCTGCGCCTGTGGGCCAACGCCCTGCCGCAGTCCGGGGGCAAGCGCCGGCCGGAGCACTTCCTGCCCTCTTCCCTGCTGGCCGCCCTGCCCTCCATCGAGCAGGACCTCGCCGGTCTCGCGCGCCTGCACTCCGCCCATCCCGCGCAGGACGGCTCCGAACGCCTGCTCGTGCAGCTCGGCGACGGCCAGACGGTCGAAAGCGTGCTGCTGCCCCGCGACGGCCTGTGCATCTCCTCGCAGGTGGGCTGCGCAGTCAAGTGCGTGTTCTGCATGACGGGACGCGACGGCCTGATCCGGCAGCTGGGAAGCGCGGAGATGGTCGCGCAGGTGGCACTGGCGCGCAAGCGCCGCGCCGTGAAGAAGGTCGTCTTCATGGGCATGGGCGAGCCGGCGCACAACCTCGACAACGTGCTCGAAGCGATCGAGCTGCTGGGAACCGCGGGCAACATCGGCCACAAGAACCTGGTGTTCTCCACCGTGGGCGACCCGCGCGTGTTCGAGCGCCTGCCCGCCTGCCCCGTCAAGCCCGCGCTGGCCCTCTCGCTGCACACGACGAAGAAGGAGCTGCGCGATCAATTGCTTCCGCGGGCTCCGCGCATGACGCCCGCGGAACTGGTCGACGCGGGCGAGCGCTATGCGCGTGCGACCGGCTATCCGATCCAGTACCAGTGGACCTTGCTGGAGGGCGTCAACGACGGCGAGGACGAGATCGAAGGCATCGTGCAGCTGCTCTCGGGCAAGTACGGCGTGCTGAACATGATCCCGTTCAACAAGGTGGAAGGCCTGGACTTCCGCCGTCCGTCCTGGGAGCGGGCCGCCGAGATCGCGCGCACCTTGCACCGCCGCGGCATCCTCACCAAGCTGCGGCACTCCGCCGGGCAGGACGTGGACGGCGGCTGCGGGCAGCTGCGCGCGCGCGCCGCCGCGACCATCCCGCTGACGCTGCAGCGGGCCTGATCTCAGGTGATCGCGCGCAGCGTCTGCGCCACGATGCGGTCGCAGCGCTCGCCGTCGAAATCGAAGACGTCGCCCTGGGCCAGGTCCAGGTCCTGCGCGATCGCCTCGCGCAGCAGGCTGCGCGCGCGGAACAGGCGGCTGCGCACCGTCGCCTCGGGGATGCGCAGCGCCTGGGCCGTTTCCTCCACGCTCAGTTCCTCCACGGCGCGCATCACGAAGACGACCCGGAACGGGCCAGGCAGCTGGTCGATGCGGCGTTCCAGCAGCGCCCGCATTTCGGCCCGCCACAGCAGCCGGTCCGGCGGCTCCGGCCGGGCGGAGTTGTCTTCCTGGTTCTGCATCGCTTCGCCCTCCTCCAGCGGCAAGGCATCCACCGCCACGATGGGAACGATGTTGTCGCGCCGGGCCTGCCTGCGCAGCCGCGTCATGCACTCGTTGACGACGATGCGTGACAGCCAGGTGGCCAGCGACGCCTCGCCGCGGAAGTCCGCAAGCGAGCGGAAGCCCGCGATGTAGGCCTCCTGCACCGCATCCTCCGCGTCGCCGGCGTCGCCCAGCAGCGAGCGGGCCATGCGGTACAGGCGCCGGTTGTGGCGGCGCATCAGCAGCTCGAAGGCGGCGGGGTCGCCCGCGCGCAGGCGCGGCAGCAGTTCCTCGTCCGCCGGTGCCGTGGCGATCTTCGGGGCGACGTTCATGGCAGCTTCACCGTTGCCTTCATGCCCGGATGGTAGATGCAGACATAGCCGTGCGAGCCCTTGCCGCGGGCCGTCCAGGTCCAGCTCTTGCCCGGAGCAATGGCGCCGGAGTCGAAGGCGCCCTTGGCGGTCGCCGTGTGCGGCACCACGTCCTTGTTCTGCCAGACCACCTTGTCGCCCGGCTGGACCGTGAGTTCGGCGGGCTGGAAGGCCATCCCCTCGATGGTCACCACGCGGGTGCCGGCCGCCGCCAGCCCCGGCAGGAGGCAGGCGGCGGCGGCGATGCCAACGACGGCTCTTCTCATTTCAGTTGCGCCTGCAGCTGCTTGGCGTGCTCGAGGTGCTGCACCAGGGCCGGCCGCACCTTCTCGATCAGCGCCTTGAGCTCGTCGTTCTTCGCCGACGGCAGCAGCGTCTTGTCCACCGCGTCGATCACGGCCTGGTGGTAGGTGACCTCCTGGTCGACGTAGGCCTTGTCGAATTCCTTGCCCTTGAGCTTCTTCAGCTTCGCGACATTCGCATCGCCGCCCTTCTTCAGGCTCGCGCTCGTGTCGTTGCCCTCGGGCTTGACCTTCAGCTTCTTCACCAGGGCGGTGGCCGACTTGTTGACCGCGGTGTGGTCGGTGACCATCTGCTTGCCGAACGCGCGCACGTCCCTGGACGAAGCTTTCTTCTCGGCCAGCTTGCCGGCGTCGATGTCGACCTGGTTGGCCGTGACCACGATGTGGGCGATCTGCGGATCGCTGGGGCCGGTCTGGGCATGCAGGCCGAAGGCGGTGAAGCCGGCGATCAGCCCGGCTGCGAGGATGCGCGCGCGCATGGGGAACTCCTTTGTGGGTTGCGAGGGTATGGACGCCGCGACTCCGGCCGGCGTTCCCGGCCGCTTCCCATCCGTCGGCAAGCCAGTCTTCGTCGGCTTCCGTCCTACCCGGCCGGGTCCACGGCCGGCGCAGACTGGACCTCTATCCAGTCCTGACGCACATGGCGATCAACCTGGTCGTGGTGACGCTCTACGTGGTGAATGCGTGGACGCGCGCGAGCGATTCCGCCTCGCCCGGCATGGCGCTGGGCCTGTCGCTGGTCGGGATCGCCCTGCTGCTGGTGTCCGGTTGGTTGGGCGGGAAGATGGTGTACCTCAAAGGCGTCGCCGTCCACACGCAAGAAGAGGCGTCGGCGGCGGCGACGAACGATCCCTGGCGCGCCGATCGCAGGAGCTCCAACCGCAGCACGGCGGCGGGCCGCATGCCGCGCATGGGCGAGCGCGCCATGGCCAAGGACGGCGACGTGCGGGAGACGGATCGCAGCTGAACTTCCCCCGACGCGCACGAAGGCCGCTCGTGGAGCGGCCTTGTCGATAAGCGCGAGGCTGCGGTCAGCCTTGCGTGCCTCCCTTGAGCTGTCGTTGCACCAGTTGGTCGAGGGCGCTCGAGGTGCTGCTCGCCGTGCAGGCCGCGGTGCCGCTGTTACGTTGCTGCCCGAGGACGTTCGCGCCCACGCCGCAGACGGTGGCAGCGATGCCGATCGGGACCTGCACCGTGACCGGGATCTGGCTCACGTCCACGTTGATGTTCTTGGCGATGTTGTTCGCGACATTGTGAACATCGACGTTGACGAGGCCGGACTGCTGCGCGAACGCGCCGGTCGCAAGGACTGCGCCGAGGCCGAGAACGGCCGCCATGGATTTCACTTTCATGATTCACCTCCGTGTGTACTGGATCGGGTCGCGGCGGCAAGACCATCTCGCCGTCCGTGCCTCCCATTTTTGGGATCGACGCGTGGCTTCCCAGCCCCTGCCGGCGCCTTTACGGCCTCTTACCGCGCCGAGCTTGCGGGCACACGAAAGTTGCTGCATCGGGCACTCAGCGATAAGGCGCCGTGCTGGTCCGTGTAACGTCGCTGGCACGACGATGGACGGCGGCTTGCAGACGCAGCCGTTTGCTCCAGATCAAGGCGGCCGCCCGTCGACGGACCAAAATGAACGGCATCGTCCTCCGGGCCCCGCCATGAACCCGAGCGCCTCCTCTCCCCTGCTGGTCCAGCAATTCGCGGCGCGTCTGCGCGAGCGGGCAAGCGAGCTGCAGGGGCTGCTGCAAGCGGCCGCCGTCGCCGGCATCACGCTGGACGCCCCCGGCGAGGTGACCGACTTCAAGGACATGGCAGCGCAGGACACGCGGGCCGTGGTCGACGAGGTGACGCGCGCCCACGCGGCCGACGAACTCGAACAGATCGCGGCCGCCCTGCGGCGGGTGGACGCCGGCACCTACGGGGAATGCGCGGATTGCGGCGACCGCATCGACGAGCGCCGCCTGCGGGCGCTGCCGGCCACCGCCTTCTGCACCGGCTGCCAGGCCGCGCACGAGCGGCCCGCGCCCAGGCGCTGACGCTCAGCGCGCCGCGGCCTGCCGCTCCACCTCGCCGCGCTTCATGCGCAGGTAGGCGTCGCGTTCGACTTCGTGCAGCTGGCGCGGGTACTTTTCGGTCGCCTCGAACCAGGCCTGCAGCCGCCGCTCGAGCTGCTGCTGCGGCGGCGCCGCCAGCGAATCCAGGTAGGCATCGATGGCGAGGTAGTAGCGCATGGTGTTGCGCTCCACGACGCCCCGCATGCCGCCGACGAAGGCGTCGTCATCCGACCGCGACGCATCCAGGCGCGTGAAGCCCACCTTGTCCCGCCCCGTGGTGCCCAGATACACCTTGATGGCGAGCTCGCTGGCCAGGCCATGGCTGAGCGCATAGCCCATGTGCAGGAAGGTGCGATTGGAGTCCAGCGGCACCGCCTCGGCCAGCAGCCGGTAGTCCCGCGTGTCGTAGGGTCCGTCGCCGGACTCCAGCGTCGCGGCGACATAGTCCGGCTTCACGACCGGGGGGCGCCAGCTGAAGGCCAGGCGCGAGGCGGACTCGAGGGACTGCGGGTCCTTCTTGCCGATGCGCACGTCCAGGGTCGTGCCGGCCTGCTCCTGCACGCGCCGGCAGTACTTGGTGTTCAGGTGCAGGATCAGGATCTCGCACCACTGGCCCGGGTCCGACAGCGCGGCCGCGACCTTGGGGAACGGGTGATCGAGGATCGCATACACCTCGCCGTCGACGCGGCGCGAGGCCTGCTCCGACTTGAGCACCAGCGGGCCGCCGAAGGCGTTGCTCGCCAGTTCCGGGGCCAGCGCGGCATGGCGGCCCTGCAGCGCGGCGGGTCCGAGCGCGCCCGCGGAGTGCGCAAGCAAGGGAAGCGACAGGGCGAGCGCGAGCAGCGCCATCCAGGGTTTCTTGTTCATCACGCAACGATAGGCGCTGCGCGCGAAGGCGACGTGTGAAAACGCAATTCCCCGCCTGCCGAGGCAGGCTTCCCGGCTTGTGCTTGCAGACTTCGGCCGCGCCCCCGGTCGCTTCCGCGAACTGGCGTAACCTTGCGCCTGCGGCGCCGCCCACCCAGGGTGGCGCGCGGAGACGACGCATGGACACCATCATCCTGGCCCTGCCCGGCGCGGAAAGGCTGGCCGAAACACTCGCGCAGCAACTGCATTGCGGCGCCAGCACGCTCGAGCTGCACCGCTTCCCCGACGGCGAAGGTGTCGTGCGGCTGCGCACCGGCGTCGACGGCCGCCGCGTGCTGCTGGTGGCGCACCTCGATCGGCCCGATGACAAGACGCTGCCGCTGCTGTTCGCCGCCGACGCCGCACGGGAGCTGGGCGCGCGCGAGCTGGGCCTGGTGGCGCCCTACCTACCCTACATGCGGCAGGACGAGCGTTTCCGGGCGGGCGAGGCGATCACCTCGCGCAGCTACGCGCGACTGCTGTCCTCGACGGTCGATTTCCTGCTCACCATCGACCCGCACCTGCACCGCCTGCCCAGCCTGGACGCGATCTACACGATTCCCACCCGCGTGGTCGCCGCGGCGCCGGCGATCGCCGCCTGGGTGCGGCGCGAAGTGGAGCGGCCGATCCTGGTCGGCCCCGACAGCGAGAGCGAGCAGTGGGTCGCGGACGTGGCGCGCCGGCTGGGCGCGCCGCACGTCGTCATGAGCAAGGTCCGCCGCGGCGACCGGGACGTGCAGGTGACGCTGCCCGAAGGCGCCGCGCACGACGGTCGCACCCCGGTGCTGGTGGACGACATCATCTCCAGCGGCCACACCATGGCGACCGCGGCGAAGGTGCTGCGGGAGGCGGGCTGGGCCCGGCCCTGGTGCGTGGGCGTGCATGCCTTGCTCGATCCCCCGGGGGTCGACATGCTGCACCGCGCCGGCATCGCGCGCATTGCCAGCTGCGACACGGTGCCGCACGCGACCAATGCCATCGCGGTGGCCCCGCTGCTGGCCGAAGCCCTCCGCGGGCAGCTGTCCGCCTGAAACGCGCGCGTCAGGCGTGCGGCTCGCGCCAGGGCGTAGGCCCCTCACGCGGCAGGGTGTGCGGGTGCGGGACGTGCACGTTGAGCGCGCGCAATTGATGCTCCAGCTGCGCGATGCGCTGCAGATAGCCCAGGAGCAGGCTGACGGTGAACAGGTCCAGGTCGTAATGGGAGTGCAGGCGCGCCGCCTCGAGCAGCGGGGGCACGCAGGCAGCACTGTACTCCCGGCTGCCGGGCCCCCCCATCGCCGGCACCAGCGAGCCGTATTCCACCAGTTCGTCCAGCTGCGCCGTGCTCATGCTGCAGATCAGCGCGAGTTCATCCTGGCCGATGCGGCGCAGCGGGTCGAGCCAGGTCAGGTCGGGAATTTCAGTGGCCATGGCAGGCCTCCTTCGCAGGAGTGGCGCGCAAGGCCGCGCGCGCACCGGCACAGCTTACGCCGTGCCGCGCCATCCAGGGGGCCGCCCCGATCACTGGACACGCAGGTCGAACGCGCGCTGCAGGCCCGCCAGGTCCGTGATCCGCACGTGCTTCTTGTCCACTTCCAGCAGGCGCTGCTGGGCGAAGGCGGAGAAAGTGCGGCTGACGGTCTCCAGTTTCATGCCCAGGTAGCTGCCGATCTCCGCCCGCGACATGCGCAGGTGGAATTCGCTCGCGGAGTAGCCGCGGGCCTTCATCCGTTGCGAGATGTTGAGGAGGAAGGCGGCCAGGCGCTCTTCGGCGTTCATCGACCCGAGCAGCATCATCAGGCTGTGCTCGCGCACGATCTCGCGGCTCATGAGACGGGAGATCACGTGCTGCAGGTCGACGCTGGTGGCGGCCAGTTCGCTCAGGTGGGCGTAGGGGATCGCGCAGATCTCGGCATCCTCCAGCGCCACGGCGCTGCTGGCGTGCTTGCCCGAGGCCAGGCCATCGAACCCGAGCAGCTCGCCGGCCATCTGGAAGCCGGTGACCTGCTCGCGCCCGTCCTTCAGGTTCAGGGTGGACTTGAAGGTGCCGCTGCGCACCGCGTACATGCACTGGAAACGGTCGCCCTCGTGGTACAGCGCCTGGCCCTCCTTGATCCGGCGGCGCGCGAACCTCAGGCCGTCCAGCCGCTCGACGTCGCTGCCCGTCAGGCCGCAGGGCAGGCACAGGTCCTTCAGGTGGCAGCTGGAGCACTGCGTCACCAGCGGCGCCGGCGTGCAGGCGGCGTCGCCGGCGTGCGCCCGGTCGATGAAGTGGATGGTGGCGACGGAAGCGGTGGCGGTGGTCATGTTCCCTCCTTCTGGCTTGTTCAATGGACCGCGTGCCGCCCTGCCGTTTCCACGGCACGGGCCAGCTGGTCGAATTCGGTGCTCTTGTCCAGGAAGCTCACGGCGCCCTCGCCCAGGTAGCGCTTGCGGTAGGCCGGGGCGGAGTTGTTGCTGAAGACGACGAAGGCGACCTGCGGGTCCGCCAGGCGCACGGCCTTGAGCACCTGCAATCCGCTGCCGCCTTCCAGCTGCACGTCCAGCACGACGACGTCGGGGTGGCAACGCAGGATGCCGGCGATGCAGCTCTCCGGCGTGGCGGCCTCGCCCACGATGGCGATGTCGGCCGCCCCGAGCAGCGCGTTGACGCGCTCGCGGATCTGCAGCGAATCGTCGGCGAGGAACACCTTGATGCAGCCGTTCGGGGTCATGCCTGCACTATGGGCATCCGGCCGGATTCGCGACATCGGAGCCGGCTGAATCGCTGGCTCGGAGGAGTCCGAATCGCCGCGGCGCGCGGGACTAGGGTCCCTAGGAATCGTCCTAGCCGCCTGGCTTGATCCGCATCAAGCGGTCGCGCGCTGCGTCGTCCCACCATGGGGGATCTCAATGCGAACGGAAGGCAAGCCATGTACAAGCGCATCCTCGTGCCGGTGGACGGCAGCGACACCTCGAACAAGGCCCTGGTCGCCGGCTTGCAGCTGGCGCGCGAGGGCGGCGGCCGCGTGCGGCTGGTGCACGTGCTCGATCCGATGGCTTTCATCAGCACCGGCTACGGGCCGGTGGTGGACTTGCTGGATGTCGGCAAGAAGGGGGCCGCCAAGGTGCTGGCCGACGCCCTGGAGATCGCCCGGGCCGCCGGCGTGCCCGCGGACACGAAGTTGCTGGACGCCCCGGGGGCGCGCATCGGCGAAGACATCGCGGCGGAGGCGCGGTCCTGGGAGGCCGACCTGGTGGTCGTCGGCACCCACGGTCGCCGCGGTGTGAGCCGGGTCCTGCTGGGAAGCGGGGCGGAGCAGGTTCTGCGCATGGCGCCGGTGCCCGTCCTGGCCGTCCGCAGCGACCCGCCGCCGGCCTGAGCCGACACCCGCCAGGCAAACGCACGCTTAGGTCGTATTGTTGACCTTCGGTTACGAATAGGTCGCCTTGCCCGGCGGCCTTCCGTGAAGTCCGTCACCTTGCCAGGCTTGTCAGCCCCGGCCGCCCGGCATACCTTTGGCAGGACCGGTCACAGGCCAATACAAGTCGGTGGGAACAACATGCGCTGGTTCAAAGGCACTCTGCGGCAAAGCATCTATGGCCTCCTGGGCAACCCCCTGGATCCGAGCGAGTCCGTGCTCGATTCGGGCACCGAGGACATCCGCGAAGCGATGCTGGCGCTGCTCACGCAAGCCGGCGGCCGGCAATTCGCCAACGTGACGCGCCGGGTGCGCTATGCCAGCGACGTCCAGGCGCTCTGGTACCTGCGCGGCGACCTGCTCGCCACCCTGGCGACCGTGCACGGTGAGATGGGGGCCCGCCAGCAGGTGCAGCGCGTGACGCGCATGTTCCAGGGCCTGCTTCCCGGCAGCCTGACCTCGCGCCCCAGCCCCCTGATGAACTGAGGGCCTCCGGCGCCCGACGACCAGCGCGGCATCGCCGCGCTTTTTTCATGCCTCAGTGCGCGTGCGCGTGGCCCCAGAACAGCAGGGCGTCGCGCCCTTCCGCGGCGAGCGTCACCTCGGCACCGACCGGCAGGCACACCTTGGTCGGCACGTGGCCGAAGGGCAGCCCGGTCAGGACGGGAGCCTTGACCTGCGTGCGCAGCCAGTCGATCACCGTCTTGAGCTTGAAGCCCTTGTCGTGCGGCACCGGCACCCAGTTGGTGAAGTGTCCGAGCACGATCGCCTTCTGCTTCTGCAGCACGCCGGTGTACAGGAGCTGCGTCAGCATGCGCTCGACGCGGTAGGGATGCTCGTGCACATCCTCCAGGAACAGGATGCCGCCCTTGACCTGGGGAAGCCAGGGCGTGCCGGCGAGCGCGGAGACGATCGCCAGGTTGCCGCCCCACAGCACCCCCTTGGCCTGCATCGGACGCGCGAAGCCCTCGGCGGCCGGCAACTGCCAGCCCGCTCCCTCGCCCTGCCCGCTCGCGAGGTCCTCGAAGCAGGCCTGCATGATCTCGTCGGGTTCGGCCTCGACGCCGAAGTCCTCGCCCACGGCCGGCCCCGACCAGGTCACGCGGCCCGTTTCGACCAGCACCGCGTTCTGGAAGGCGGTGAAATCGCTCAGGCCGACGAATTTCATGCCCCGGTCGATCGCCTTGGCGACCTTCTTGTACGGGATGGCGGGCAGCAGGCGCGTCAGGCCGTAGCCTCCGCGGGTGATGATGGCGATGTCGGCGCCGCTGGCGGTGGCACGCTCGATGGCGCCCAGGCGCGTGGCGTCGTCCCCGGCGAAGCGCATGTGCGTGGAGAACACGGACGGGTCGAGTTCGACCTCGTGTCCGAGTGCCTTCAGGCGCGCGATGCCGCGCCGCACGGCGGCCTTGTTGCGCACGGCGCTCGAGGGGGAAAAGATGTAGATGCGTTGCGTCACGCCCGGAAGTATCCCACCGCCGAGCGGGCGATCTGCTCGCCGTGCTCCTGCACGAAGTGGCCGGCGTGCGGCAGCAGCAAGGGCTCAGGACAGTTGCGGATCTGCGCGCGCAGCGCCTGCATCACGGGCACGCCGAGCACCGGGTCCTGCGCGCCGATCGCCATCATCGTGCGGCCTTCCCAGCGCGTGGCGAGGAAGTTGCGCGCCTGCCGCGAGACGGCGGCGCCGTCGGCTTCGGGATGGTCGGGCACCATGGCAGGAAAGGCGCGCAGCGCCGCGCGGTGGCCGGCGTCCGGGAACGGTGCGTCGTATGCGGCACACTCCTGCGGCCGCAGGTGCGGGTTGCCGCGCGCGAACAGCCGCCCGACACCGAAGTCCGGGTTCTTCGCGCACATCTCGCGCCAGGCAAGGAAACCAGGGGGCAGCGGCGCGTCGCCGGTTCCGAGCGCCGTGTTCATCACCAGCAGGCCGCGGTAGCGCGCCGGGTCTTCCATCGGCAGCGTGAGCCCGAGCAGCCCGCCCCAGTCCTGCACCACCAGGACGATGCCGCGCAGGTCCAGGCGCTCCACGAACTCGAGCAGCACCTGCCGGTGCCATTCGAAGCCGTGCGCGCTTTCGCGCTTGGGCTTGTCGCTCTTGCCGAAGCCGACCAGGTCGGGGGCGACCACGCGGCCGCGGTCCGCGAGGAAGACGGGCACCATGCGGCGGTACAGATAGCTCCAGGCCGGGTTGCCATGCAGGCACAGCCAGGTCACCGGTGCCTCGCGCGGACCCTCGTCCAGGTAGTGCATGCGCAAGCCGGCCAGCGACGGCAGGTCGTTCACGTAGTGCGGCGCCCACGGGTAGTCCGGCAGGCCACGGAAGCGCTCCTCCGGCGTACGGAGCGCGTCGTCGCGCAGGGGTTGGGCCTTCGCCCGCGTCTCCTGCCGGCGGCGGCGGAAGAACTCGGTGAGCAGCGCACCGCATTCGGCGCCGAGAACGCCGCCTGCGATCGCGGTCTGGTGGTTCAGGCGCCCCTGCGCGAACAGGTCCAGGGTAGAGCCCGCGGCGCCGGTCTTGGGGTCGGCCGCCCCGTACACGACGCGGGCGAGCCGGGCGTGGAGCATGGCGCCGCTGCACATGGCGCAGGGCTCCAGGGTCACGAACAGCTCACAGCCGTCGAGGCGGTAGTTGCCCAGGGCCTGGGCCGCCTCGCGCAGCGCGCGGATCTCGGCGTGCGCCGTGGGATCGTGGCTGCCCACGGGCGCGTTGTGGCCGCGGCCCACGACGCGGTCCCCGTGCACGATCACGGCGCCGACCGGCACCTCGCCGGCCGCCAGCGCGCGCTGCGCCTGCGCGAGCGCCTCGCGCATGAAGTGCGCGTCGCGCTCGGCGGCCCCGGTCACTTGGGCTCTTCGGGCATGGGACGCGCCTGCTGCATGGCGCTTTCCGCAGCCTTCTGGAACTGCTGCACCTGCTGCTGCGGCGTCGCCGCGGCCGGTGCGCCGCTGGCCGTGGGCGCCACGCCCGCGCTCACCTGCTTCTTCACCAGCACGCCGACGATCGCCAGCACGACCAGCAACCCCACGATACTGAACACAGCCCTCATTGCTTGCCCTCCATCCCCAGCCGCGCCATCCAGGCGCCGAGTGCGCGCTCCTGCTCGCCGCCGGCCGCGTATTCCGAGCGCATCTTCGCGTGCGCCTCCGGCCGGTGCTGGTTGAGCTTGAGCTTGCACGCCCATTCCACCACGTCGAGCCGGAAGCCGACGATGCCGGCCAGCATCTTCTGCTGGTACTCGGCGCCGAGGTCACGCCACTGTTGCACGTATGAGGGCTCGTGGTCGCCAATGAGCTTCTTCAGGAGGCCATCCTTGCCCTCGCCGTCCTCCACCAGCTGCGCGCGGACCTTGCAGTGCACGGCCAGGTAGTTCCAGCTCGGGACGCGGGAGCGGTCCGGATAGACCTGCGGCGAGAGGTACGCGTGGGGGCCGAGGAAGGTGACCAGCGCCTCGGGCCGCGCCTGCAGGTAGCGCCAGTGCGGGTTGGGCTTCGCACAATGGCCCCAGAGCATGAAGCGGCCGTCGGCCTCCTCCAGGTGCAGCGGCAGGTGGGAGACGAAGGGAAACCCGCCGTCGTCCGTGGAGACCAGGCTGGCGAAGGGATACGCGCGCATCAGCTGCGCCGCGATGGCGGGGTCCTGCGAGCGGAACTGGGGCGGCTGGTACATGGGCGCATTGTGCCGCGTACCCCGCAGGCGGCGCTTCAGCGCCCCGATGGCGTGTGGACGCAGGGCTCCCAGGGCCGCACGTCGCATCCGCAATGGGCCGGCGGCTGCGCAGGCCCGGTGCGCGGAACTTTCGCGGCAGCGCCTGTCGGCGCGGTGCCCCCCTCTGGCGCCAGCCAGCGTGCGAAGGGCGCCAGGTCGCGCGCGTCCTGGACGTACCAGCACTTGCGCGCCGGATCCCAGCGGGCGCCCAGCGCCTTGGCTTCGTCCTTTTCCGCGTACGGCACGCTCAGGTTGGTGCGCATCCCGTCTTCACTCCCACTCGATCGTGGCGGGCGGCTTGCTGCTCACGTCGTAGGTCACGCGGTTGATGCCGCGCACCTCGTTGATGATGCGGCTGGAGACCTTCTTGAGCAGCGCGTAAGGCAGCTCCGCCCAGTCGGCGGTCATGAAGTCGCTGGTCTGCACCGCACGCAGCGCCACCACGTAGTCGTACGTGCGGCCGTCGCCCATCACGCCCACGCTCTTGACCGGCAGGAACACGGTGAAGGCCTGGCTGGTGAGCTCGTACCAGGTCTTGCCGGTGGGCTCGTCGCGGAAGTTGCGCAGCTCCTGGATGAAGATGGCGTCGGCCCGCCGCAGCAGGTCCGCATACTCCTTCTTCACCTCGCCCAGGATGCGCACGCCCAGGCCCGGCCCGGGGAAAGGATGGCGGTAGACCATCTCCGGCGGCAGGCCCAGGGCCACGCCGAGCTCGCGCACTTCGTCCTTGAACAGGTCGCGCAGCGGCTCCAGCAGCTTCAGGCCCAGTTGCTCCGGCAGCCCGCCGACGTTGTGGTGGCTCTTGATGGTCACGGCCTTCTTGCTCTTGGCGCCGCCGGACTCGATCACGTCGGGATAGATGGTGCCCTGGGCCAGCCAGGCCACGTGGCGCTGGTGCGTCTGCTTGATCTTCGCCGCTTCGGCCTTGAAGACGTCGACGAACAGCCCGCCGATGATCTTGCGCTTCTGTTCCGGTTCGCTCACGCCCGCGAGCTTTCCCAGGAAGAGCTCGCTGGCGTCGACGCGCACCACCTTCGCGTGCAGCTTGCCGGCGAACATGTCCATCACCATGTCGCCTTCGTCCAGCCGCAGCAGGCCGTGGTCGACGAAGACGCAGGTGAGCTGGTCGCCGATGGCGCGGTGGATCAGCGCCGCGGCCACCGAGGAGTCGACGCCGCCGGACAGGCCCAGGATCACTTCCTCGTCGCCGACCTGCCTGCGGATCGCTTCCACGGCTTCGGCGACGTGGTCGCGCATCACCCAGTCCGGACGCGCCCGGCAGATGCCCAGCACGAAGCGCTCCAGCAGCGCGCGGCCCTGCACGGTGTGGGTGACCTCGGGGTGGAACTGCACGGCATAGAAGCGCCGCGCCTCGTCCGCCATGCCGGCGATCGGGCAGCTCTCGGTGGAGGCCATCAGCTTGAAGCCGGGGGGCATCTCGACGACCTTGTCGCCGTGCGACATCCAGACGTTCAACATGCCGTGGCCTTCGGCCGTGGTGAAGTCGGCGATGTCGCGCAGCAGCTCGGTGTGGCCGCGCGCGCGCACGGCGGCGAAACCGAACTCGCGCTTGTGCCCGGGCTCCACCTTGCCACCGAGCTGCTGCGCCATGGTCTGCATGCCGTAGCAGATGCCCAGCACCGGCACGCCCAGTTCGAACACGGCCTGCGGTGCCTTGTCCGTGGACTCCTCGTAGACGCTGGCATGGCTGCCGGAGAGGATCACGCCCTTGAGGCTGCCGTCGGCCGCGTACTGGCGCACCCACTCGTCCGACACGTCGCAAGGGTGGACTTCGGAAAGCACGTGCGCCTCGCGCACGCGGCGGGCGATCAGTTGCGTGACCTGCGAGCCGAAGTCGAGGATGAGGATCTTGTCGTGTTGCATGAGGATCAGGCCAGGTCGGTGATCAGGGGATGTTCGAGCTGGAGGCAGGCGCGTTGCAGCGCGCGGTCCATGGTGACCAGCGGCGCCTTCAGGTCCACCGCGACCTTCAGGTAGGCCGCGTCGTAAGGGGTGAGTTCCAGCGACTGCGACCAGTTCCAGAACTCCAGCGGCGACACGCGCAGCGGCGCGAGCGCCACCGGCAGCCGGCTCAACAGGCGCAGCACGTGCTGGTGCGCGCTGGGGGTGAAGCGCCCGCGCGCGAGTGCACGGCCCGCAGCATGCAGGGCCTCCAGCGGGAAGATGGCGGCGCTGGTGGCGCTCTCCTCCTCGGTCATCACCCGGATCAGCGCCTGCGACACCTTGTCGCCGGCCTCGTCGGGAAACGCCCAGCTGGCAAAGGCGGATGCGTCAACGACCAGCACGGGGCACCTTGGGTTCGTCGGTCCAGGCGTCACCGCGCGCATCGCGCTCGCGCTTGTGCTCTTCCCAGAGTTCCTGGAAGGCCGGCTCGCCTCGCCCCACCTTCGCACGCAAGGCTTCGAGTTCCGCCAGGATCGCCTGGCGCCGGCCTTCGATGCTGGGCTGCTCGCTTTCCGGCTCCTTGATGAGGCGGATGACGCGCTTGCCGTGGCGCGTGAGCACGACCTCCTCGCCCTGCTCCACGGCACGGATGAGTTCGGAGAGCTGGCTCTTGGCTTGGTGGATGGGAACAGTCTGCAATTTATGGCCCGACTGGAATATGAACTGGCCATATTTTAGCCCGGAGAAGAAAAAAGGGCCAGAAAATTCTGGCCCTTTTAAGGGGGTGAGCGGGGGTCAGTCGGCGCGGTAGTTCGGCGCTTCCTTGGTGATCTGCACGTCGTGCACGTGGCTCTCGCGCATGCCGGCGGCGGTGATCTGGACGAATTCGGCCTTCGAGCGCATTTCCTCGATGCTGGCGCACCCGCAGTAGCCCATGGCGGCCCGCACCCCGCCCGCCATCTGGAAGACGATGGAGATGAGCGAACCCTTGTACGGCACGCGGCCCTCGATGCCTTCGGGCACCAGCTTGTCGGCGTTGGGGTTGCCGGTGGTGGACTCCTGGAAGTAGCGGTCGGCGCTGCCCTGCTGCATCGCGCCGATGGAGCCCATGCCGCGGTAGCTCTTGTAGCTGCGGCCCTGGTACAGCACGATCTCGCCCGGTGCTTCCTCGGTGCCGGCGAACATGCCGCCCATCATCACGGTGCTCGCGCCGGCGGCGATGGCCTTGGCGATGTCGCCCGAGTAGCGGATGCCGCCGTCCGCGATCAGCGGCACGCCGCTGCCGGCCAGGGCGGTGGCGACGTTGTCGATCGCCGTGATCTGCGGCACGCCCACGCCGGCCACGATGCGCGTGGTGCAGATGGAGCCCGGGCCGATGCCGACCTTGACCGCGTCCGCGCCTGCCTCGACCAGGGCCTTCGCGGCCGCGCCGGTGGCGATGTTGCCGCCGATCACTTCGACCTGCGGATAGTTCTGCTTGACCCAGCGCACGCGGTCGATCACGCCCTTGCTGTGCCCGTGCGCCGTGTCGACCACGATGGCGTCGACGCCGGCCTTGACCAGCGCCTCCACGCGTTCCTCGGTGCCCTCGCCCACGCCCACCGCGGCGCCGACGCGCAGGCGGCCGGACGCGTCGCGCGCGGCATTGGGGAAACTGGTCTGCTTGGTGATGTCCTTGACGGTGATCAGGCCCTTGAGCTCCGAAGCGTCGTTGAGCACCAGCAGGCGCTCCAGCCGGTGCTTGTTCAACAGCGCCTTGGCCTCGGCGGGGCTGGTGCCCTCCTTCACCGTGATCAGCTTGTCGCGCGGCGTCATGATCTGGCTGACCGGCACTTCGTAGCGGGTCTCGAAGCGCAGGTCGCGGCCGGTGACGATGCCGACGACCTTGCCGCCATCGAGCACCGGGAAGCCCGAGATGCCCAGCTGCTCCTGCATGGCGATGACCTGGCGCACCGTGTGCTGCGGGGTGATCACCACGGGATCGCGCAGCACGCCGGACTCGTAGCGCTTGACGCGCGCGACTTCGGCGGCCTGCTGCTGCGGCGTGAGGTTCTTGTGCACGATGCCCATCCCGCCTTCCTGCGCGATGGCGATCGCCAGGCGCGCCTCGGTCACCGTGTCCATGGCGGCGGACACGAGCGGGAGGTTCAGCTGGATGTTGCGCGAGAGCTGGGTTGCGAGGGAGGTGTCCTTGGGCAGGACCTGGGAGAACGCCGGCACCAGCAACACGTCGTCGAAGGTGAGCGCTTTTCCGAGCAAACGCATTCTTGAGGCTCCAAAAAAAGGATTGTACCCGCGTGCAATTTCGCACAGGACGGCTGGGGCAACGGCGCCACGGACAGGGATTCGCACCAGGTCCGCCGCAGGCCGCCGAGCTAAACTGAAACCATGAAAGCTGCCCGACTCGCCCTGCTCGCCCTCGCCTGCACCCTGCCCCTGGCCGCCGCCGCGCAATGGCAGTGGGTGGACAAGAGCGGACACAAGGTCTTCAGCGACCAGGCGCCGCCGGCCGAAGTGCCCGCGGAGAAGATCCTCAAGGGTCCCAGGGGCATGATGCCCGCGGCTGCCACCGAGTCCGCTGCCACGCAGGCCGCGGCGCCGGTGGCCGCGCCGGTCGGCGACAACGCGCCCGCGCTGCCCAAGGTGGCCGGCAAGGACAAGGCGCTGGAAGAGCGCAAGAAGCAGGTCGAGGCCGCCGAGGCCGAGAAGAAGAAGGCCGAGGAGCAAAAGCTCGCCCAGGCGCGCAGCGAGAACTGCAGCAAGGCGAAGTCCTCCAAGGCGAACTACGACTCCGGCATCCGCCTCGCGCGCGTGAACGACAAGGGCGAGCGTGAAATCCTGGACGACGAGGCGCGCGCCAAGGAGACGCGGATGCTCGAAGCCGTGATCGCCCGCGACTGCCCGCCGCGTCAGTAACCCGGTTTCGCTCCCGGCCGCCGCTGCGCGAACAGGCCGGCGGCGCGCGCGCCCTGCTTGCGGAAGCGCTCGCGCCGCGCCACTTTCGGGTCCACCTTCAGGGCCCGGTACACCTCCACCCGGTCCCCTTCCCGCACGGGCTGCTGCGCCGCGCAGCGACGGCCCCAGATGCCGACCTCCGGCACTTCCCCTGCCGGGGCGGCCGCGCGCCAGCCGCTCGCCAGCACCGCGTCGCGCACGGTGGCCCCTTCGGGCAGTTGCACGGTCCACTCCAGCACCTGGCGCGGCGCCGGCGAATAGAGCACGGTCACGCAGGGCATGGCTTCAGCCGTAGACCTGCTCGGCGCGCTTGACGAAGGCGTCGACCAGGTTGCCGGCGATGCGGTCGAACACGGGGCCCACGAGCGCCGCCAGCGCGGCGTTCTTGAAGGCGTACTGCAGCTCCAGCGAGACCTTGCAGGCGCGCTGGTCCTGGCCCAGCGCCTGGAATTTCCAGCAGCCATCGAGGTTGGAGAACGGGCCGTCGACCAGCTTCATGCGCACCTCGCGCCCGGGCACGTGCGTATTGCGCGTGGTGAAAGTCTGGTGGATGCCCGAGAAGCTGATCCCCACCTCCGCCTTCATGCCGTCCGGCTCCAGTGCGATGACCTTGGAGCGGTCGCACCAGGGCAGGAACTCGCAGTACTTCGCCACGTCGGTGACGAGCGCGTACATCTCCTCGGCGCTGTACCAGATGAGGACGCTTTTGTGGACGGTTTTCATAGGAGAATGCGGACCCGCGCGGGCATTGTAGAGAGCCGTTGCCGGCCCCATCTGTCAGCGATCTCCGAAAAGGTCGCTGCCGCCTCTTTTCTGGGCCAGACCCTTCCATGGCGCAAAAGAAAGAAACTCCCTCCCGCATCGCGGACAACAAGAAAGCCGCCTTCGACTACTTCTTCGAGGAGCGGCACGAGGCCGGCCTGGTCCTGCAAGGCTGGGAAGTCAAGGCCGCCCGCGAGGGCAAGGCGCGGATCACCGAGGGCTACGTGGTGATCCGCGACGGCGAGCTGTTCCTCATCGGTTGCCACATCGACCCGCTGAAGACGGCCTCCACCCACGTGAACCCGGAGGCCGCCCGCACCCGCAAGCTGCTGATGCACAAGGACGAGATCCGGCGCCTCATCGGCAAGGTGGAACAGAAGGGCCACACCCTGGTCCCGATCCAGCTTTACTGGAAGGCGGGCAAGGTCAAGGTCGAAATCGCGCTGGCCAAGGGCAAGGCCACGCACGACAAGCGGCACACCATCAAGGACCGCGAAGGCAAGCGCGAGGTGGAGCGCGCCATGAAGGAACGGCACCGCTGATCCCCCGCCGGCCAGCCCGGCCGGAATAAACCGGGCCCGGGGCACGTTCATCCGTCAAAGCCATTCCAACGGAGAACGCCATGCCCTCGTCCATCCGCCTCGCCTCCCTCGCAGGCGCCGCCCTGCTGGTGGCGTGCTCCTCCATGCCCTGGTCGCGCGCGCCGGCCACGGTGGCCGACGGCGTGTTCGTCGGCCCGAACGGCATGACGCTCTACACCTTCGACCGCGACACCATGGGCGCCGGCAAATCGGTGTGCAATGGCCAGTGCGCGACCGCGTGGCCGCCGCTGATGGCCAGCGCCAGCGACACGTCCAGCGGCGACTGGGCAATCGTGGTGCGCGACGACGGCAGCCGCCAGTGGGCCTACCGTGGCAAGCCCGTCTACTACTGGGCCCGCGACAGCAAGCCCGGCGACCGCACCGGCGACGGCGTCAACAACGCATGGCGCCTCGCCCGCCCCTGACCGATGAAGCTGGCATGGTCGTTCGCGCGCTGGGCGCGTCCGCGCTTCCTGGAGTCGGCTCCGTTGCTGACGGCCTCGCCGCTGGAGGATGTGCGGCAGGCGATGCGCGAACGGGTGCAGGAAGTGCCCGGCGCCACCACCGCCCGCCTGATGGGCGCGATCGAACGGGCGGACGACCTGCAGGCGCTGTGGTTCCTGCGCTCGCCCCTGATGCAGGCCCTGGCCACGACCCGCGGCGAGTCCGGGGCACGGGAATCCCTGGCGGAACTCGACCTGCTGATTCGCCAGGGCTGGCCCGACGCCCCTGTATCGCGTTTCACGGAGCTCGGGTAGGCTTGCGGCATGCCGTCCTCCGCCACCACCAGCCTCGTCGGGCACATCCCGGACCTGCGCCGCTATGCACGTTCGCTCACCGGCGACGCGTGGGCGGCGGACGACCTGGTGCAGGACACGCTGGAGCGCGCCTGCCAGCGCTGGCAGTTGTGGGCCGCGGGCAGCGACCTGCGGGCGTGGCTGTTCACGCTGATGCACAACCTGTTCGTGGACGGGGCGCGGCGCGCCGTGCGCCAGCAGGCCGCCCACCGTGTGGACGTGGACGACGTGGCGAATGAACTCCAGGCACCGGCCGGCGTGCCGGACCAGGCGCTGGACCTGCAGCGCTGCCTGCTGCGCCTGCCGGTGGAACAACGCGAGGTGCTGCTGCTGGTGACGTTGCAGGACCTGGGATACGAGGAAGCCGCGCGCATCACGGGGGTGCCCATAGGCACCGTGATGTCGCGCCTGTCGCGGGCGAGAGCCCGGTTGCGCGACCTGATGGAAGGCAAACCCATGCCCGCCACGCCGTCCGCGCCGGCCCTGCGCCGATTGAAGTGATGAACATGAAGGAAGACACCCAACTGCTGCCCGGCGAGGCCGAACTGCACGCCTACGTCGACGGCCGCCTCGACTCTGCCGGGCGTGCCGCGGTCAAGAGCCGCCTGGCCGCCGATGCCGAGGCGGCGGAGCGCGTGCGCGCCTGGCGCATCCAGCGCGAGGCCCTGCGCGCGCTCCACACCCAGGTCCGGGACGAACCGGTCCCCGAGCACCTGCTGCACGTGGCCGAGAGGCTGCAGCAACGCAGCACGCGCTTCTCGCAGTGGCAGCGCTGGGGCGGCATGGCCGCTTCGGTGCTGCTCGCCTTCGCGCTCGGCTGGGCCGGGCACGTGCAGTGGCAGACCAACGGCTACGGCGCCGGCAACCTGCGGCCCACGATGACTTTCGCGCACCAGGCCGCCGTCGCGCACGTGGTGTACATGCCCGAGGTCCGGCACCCCGTGGAAGTGGAGGCGGCGCAGCAGCAGCACCTGGTGCAGTGGCTGTCCAAGCGGCTGAACCGGCCGCTGAAGGTGCCCAACCTGTCGGCCAACGGCTACGAGCTCGTGGGCGGGCGGCTGTTGCCCGGCGACACCGGCGGCGCGCGCGCGCAGTTCATGTTCCAGAACGCCGCCGGCGAACGCATCACGCTCTATATCGGCTCCGTCGACGGCGCCAAGCAGCGCGGCATGGAGGAAACCGCGTTCCGCTATGCCACCGAGGGCAGCGTGTCGACCTTCTACTGGGTGGACCAGGGCTTCGGCTACGCCCTGTCCGGCAAGCTTCCGCGCCAGGGGCTGCTGGCGCTGGCCGACGCGGTCTACAAGCAGCTGTAGGAAACGCTGCGCGCATCGCTGGGGTTGCTTCGCACCGCCAGCCTACACCTCACGCCCCTCACCCGTAGGTTGGGGCCGTCGAAGTGGACCCCAGCGGTGCGCGCAGCGGCTTCCCCGCGTGGCGGCATGCAGCGCTTGCGCGACCTTCGTGGGCCGGGCGGCGCTCAAGCCCGTTGCCGCCAGCCCACCAGTGTGTTCGCGAGCAGCGCCCCGATGACCAGGGCACCGCCGGCGAGCACGGCTTCGCCCGGCACTTCGTCGGCGCCGACCCAGGCCAGCACGATGCCGAAGATCACCTCCAGCAGCGCCAGCAGCGCGATCTCGGGCGCCTTGAGCACGCGCGCACAGACCACGGCCAGCGCGCACGGGATCGCCAGCTGCACCAGGCCCAGCAACGCCAGCAGGCCGACGTCGTGCATCGAGGCGCGCAAGGGCATGGCCAGCGGCAGCGTCACCAGCGCGGAAACGGCCGCGCCCACCAGCACGGCCGGGACCAGGTCGACCTCCTCGCCGTGGGCGTGGGCGCGCTGCGAGATCGTCCAGTTCACGCCGCTGGCGAGCGGCACCAGCAGCGCCACCAGCGTGCCGGTGAGCTGCCCGCCTTCGAGCTGCGCGCCGTACATCCAGGCAATCCCCGCGCCGGCCACCAGGATGGCCAGCCAGGTGCGAACCGGGATGCGATGCCCGATGAAGACGCGCGCCAGCAGTGCGGTGAGGAAGGGGCCGATCGCCATCGTGACTAGCACGTTGGCCACGCTGGTGAGCGTCAGCGCCACCATGAAGGCGGTGAACATGACGGCCCAGCACAGGCCCGAGAGCCACAGGGCAGCGCCGCCGCGGCGGATCTTGGCGAACACCACCCTGCCCTGGAAGAACGGCAGGATCACCAGCAGCGACAGCACCGTGAAGAAGCTGCGCCAGAAGGTCACCTCGAAGCTGCGCGCGTGTTCGAGCTGGCGCGTGATCACGCCGGCGATGGACCACATGAGGGTCACCGCCACCATGAGGAAGACGGCCTGGGTGTGGGTCGGTCTCATTGTTCTTGTGGGCGAAAAAAAGCGGGCCTGGCGCCCGCTTCGGATCTTAAGCCGCTTCCCGCAGCGCACGCTTGCGCTCGTGCTCCTTGAGGTGGCGCTTGCGCAGGCGGATGGACTTGGGGGTGATCTCCACCAGTTCGTCGTCCTCGATGAACTCCACGCCGTATTCCAGCGTGAGGTCGATCGGCGGCGTGACCTTGATCGCGTCTTCCTTGCCGGAGACGCGGAAGTTGGTCAGCTGCTTGGTGCGGGTGGCGTTCACCACCAGGTCGTTGTCGCGGTTGTGCACGCCGACGATCATGCCCTCGTACACCGGGTCGTTCGCCTTGACGAACATGCGGCCGCGGTCGTCCAGCTTGCCCAGCGCGTAGGTGAAGATCTCGCCGTCGTCCATGGAGATCAGCACGCCGTTCTTGCGGCCGCCGATCTCGCCCTTGTGCGGCTCGTAGCCGTCGAAGATGTTCGAGATCAGGCCCGAGCCGCGGGTCAGGTTCATGAACTCGTTGGAGAAGCCGATCAGGCCGCGGGCCGGGATGCGGTACTCCAGGCGCACGCGGCCGCGGCCGTCCGGCTCCATGTTGACCAGCTCGCCCTTGCGCTCGCCCAGGGCCTGCATCACGCCGCCCTGGTGCTGTTCCTCGATGTCGGCCGTCACCAGCTCGATCGGCTCGTGGCGCTCGCCGCCGACGTTCTTGAAGACTACGCGCGGCTTGGACACGGCCAGCTCGTAGCCTTCCCGGCGCATGTTCTCCACCAGGATGGTCAGGTGCAGTTCGCCGCGGCCCATGACCTCGAACACGCCTTCCTCGTCGGTCTCGGCAACGCGCAGGGCGACGTTGGACTGCAGTTCCTTCTGCAGGCGGTCCCAGATCTGGCGGCTGGTGACGTACTTGCCTTCGCGGCCGGCCAGCGGGCTGGTGTTGACGCAGAAGTTCATCGTCAGCGTGGGCTCGTCGATCTTCAGCATCGGCAGCGGCGCCGGGTTCACCGGGTCGGTCACCGTCACGCCGATCCCGAGGTCCTCGATGCCGTTGATCAGCACGATGTCGCCGGGGCCGGCCTCCTTGACCTGCACACGCGTGAGGCCTTCGAAGGTGAGCACCTGGTTGACCTTGCCCCGCACCGCCTTGCCGTCCGGCCCTTCCATCACCATCACTTCCATCATGGGACGGATGGTGCCGGTGTTGACCCGGCCGACGCCGATGCGGCCGACGAAGCTGGAATAGTCCAGCGCGGAAATTTGCAGCTGCAACGGCGCTTCCGGGTCGCCTTCGTGCTGGGGCACGTGCGCCAGGATGGTGTCGAACAGGGCCGACATGTCCGGGCCCCACTGCTCGCCCGGCGCACCCTCGGTCATGGACGACCAGCCGTTGATGCCGGAGGCGTAGACCACGGGGAAGTCCAGTTGTTCGTTGGTCGCGCCGAGCTTGTCGAACAGGTCGAAGGCCGCGTTGACCACCTTGTCCGGATTGGCACCCGGCTTGTCGACCTTGTTCACGACCAGGATCGGACGCAAGCCCAGCGCGAGCGCCTTCTTGGTCACGAAGCGGGTCTGGGGCATCGGCCCTTCCTGGGCATCGATCAGCAGCACCACGCCGTCGACCATGGACAGCGCGCGTTCGACTTCGCCGCCGAAGTCCGCGTGTCCGGGGGTGTCGACGATGTTGATGTGCGTGCCCTTCCAGCTCACGGCGCAGTTCTTGGCCAGGATGGTGATGCCCCGCTCGCGTTCGATGGCGTTGTTGTCCATCACGGTGTCCTGCACCTTCTCGTGCTCGGCGAAGGTGCCGGACTGGCGCAGCAGCTGGTCCACCATGGTCGTCTTGCCATGGTCGACGTGGGCGATGATGGCGATGTTTCGGATTTGCGTCATACGTTCTCTGGCTCGGCCACGCCGAGGATTTGCTGGATTTCGATGGGGCTCAACAGGCGGGAGGGAATCAGTTCCCCCGCCTTTGCGTGAGCGGTGCCGAGGAGCGCGCGCGGAGCCTCCCCGAAGACTGCGATCTGTTCGGCGTCGCGCCAGCCGCCGCGCCTGCGCAGCCCGCTGAGAAAGCGCGCCGCGTCTTCCGCGCCCAGCGTGACCGGCACGTGGCCGGGCAGCAGGGCCTGCACCGGCAGCAGCCGGCCAACACGGTCAGACTCCGGCAGCGCCTCGAGTTCCGCGAGCGTCAGGCATTGCGAAAGATCGAAGGGCCCGGTGGCAATTCTTCGCAGGGAGCGCAGGTGGGCGCCGCAGCCGAGGGCGGCGCCGATGTCCTCGCCCAGGGTGCGGATGTAAGTCCCCTTGCTGACCTTGGCCACGATCTTCAGCAGCGCGGGCTCCAGCAGTTCCAGGCGCAACTCGAGGACGCGCAGCTGGCGCGCCTCGCGCTCCACCTCGACGCCGGCCCGGGCGTACTCGTACAGCGGCTTGCCGTCCTTCTTCAGGGCGCTGTGCATGGGCGGCACCTGCACGATGCCGCCGATGAACTGCGCCTGCACTTGGGCGAGCCGTTCGGGCGTGATTGCCGGCACCTCGCGCCGCTCGGTGACCTCGCCCTCGCTGTCGCCGGAGGCGGTGCGCACACCCAGCTGCGCCAGCGCCTCGTAGGCCTTGTCGGCCTCCAGGTGCAACTGGCTGAACTTGGTCGCGGCGCCGAAGCACAGCGGCAGCACGCCGGTGGCCATGGGGTCCAGCGTGCCGGTATGGCCGGCCTTTTCCGCCCGCAGCAGCCACTTGGCCTTCTGCAGTGCGTCGTTGCTGGAGAGTCCCAGCGGTTTGTCGAGCAGCAACACCCCATGCACAGGGCGCCGCTGCACCCTGGTGCGTGGCGCGTTCACGGGCTAGTCGTCCTTCGACCGGGAAGAAACCGCCTTGGCGATCAAGGCGTTCATGTCGGCCGCGCGCTCGGTGGTGCGGTCGAAATGGAAGTGCAGCGTGGGCACCGTGTGGATGTGCAGCCGCTTGAACAGGTGGTTGCGCAGGAAGCCGGCCGCCTGGTTCAGCGCGTCCTCGGTTTCCTGCGGGTCCCCGACGAGGATGCTGAAGAACACCTTGGCATGCGCGTAGTCGGCCGTGACCTCCACCGCACTGACCGTGACCATGCCCACCCGCGGGTCCTTCAACTCGCGGGCGATCAGCTCCGTCAGGTCGCGCTGGATCTGGTCCGCGATCTGGAAGGAGCGATTCGGCTTGGTCGATTTCTTGGGCATAGGGATTCAGTTCACCACAGCGGCGCAGGGTTCGCAAAGCAAGGCAGAGCGATCATCGAATGACCTCCTCTTGCCCTGCGTACTGCGCGCCCCTGCGGTGAAGGTGTTCGCTCTTACAGGGTACGAGCGATCTCCTTGACTTCGAAGAATTCGAGCTGGTCGCCTTCCTTGATGTCGTTGTAGTTCTTCAGCTTGATGCCGCACTCGAAGCCTTCCTTGACCTCGCGCACGTCGTCCTTCATCCGCTTGAGCGACTCGAGTTCGCCGGTGTAGATCACCACGTTGTCGCGCAGCAGGCGGAAGTGCGCGCTGCGGGTGACCGTGCCCGAGGTGACGTAGCAGCCCGCGACCGTGCCGATCTTGGACGCCACGAACACCGTGCGGATCTCGGCCGAGCCGATGACTTCTTCCCGCTTCTCCGGCGCCAGCATCCCGGACATCGCCGCCTTCAGCTCGTCGACCGCGTCGTAGATGATGTTGTAGTAGCGCAGCTCGACCCCGTTGCCTTCGGCCAGCTTGCGCGCACCCGCGTCGGCGCGCACGTTGAAGCCGATGATGATGGCCTTGGAGGCGATCGCCAGGTTGACGTCCGACTCGCTGATGCCGCCCACGGCGGCATACACCATCTGCACCTTGACCTCATCGTTGGACAGCTTCTGCAGCGACTGCGCCAGCGCTTCCTGCGAGCCCTGCACGTCCGCCTTGACGATGATGGGCACGGTCTTGACCTCGCCCGCACCGATGTCCGCGAACATGTTCTCGAGCTTCGCCGCCTGCTGCTTGGCCAGCTTGGTGTTGCGGAACTTGCCCGCGCGGTAGGTCGCGATCTCGCGCGCACGGCGCTCGTCGGTCATCACCATGAACTCGTCGCCGGCCTGCGGCACCTCGGTCAGGCCCTGGATCTCCACCGGAATGGAGGGACCCGCGGACTTGATGCTCTTGCCGTTCTCGTCCAGCATGGCGCGCACCCGGCCGAAGGTCTGGCCGGCCAGCACGACGTCGCCGACCTTCAGCGTGCCGGACTGCACCAGCACCGTGGCCACGGGGCCGCGGCCCTTGTCCAACTGCGCTTCGATCACCAGGCCCTTGGCCATCGCATCCACCGGCGCCTTCAGTTCCAGCACCTCGGCCTGCAGCAGCACCTGCTCCAGCAGCTCGTCCACGCCCTGGCCGGTCTTGGCGGACACCGGCACGAACGGCGATTCGCCGCCGTATTCTTCCGGCACCACTTCCTCGACCACCAGTTCCTGCCGCACGCGGTCGGTGTTGGAGTCGGGCTTGTCGATCTTGTTGATCGCCACGACGATGGGCACGCCCGCCGCCTTCGCGTGCTTGATGGCTTCGCGGGTCTGCGGCATGACGCCGTCGTCCGCGGCCACCACCAGGATCACGATGTCGGTCGCCTGGGCGCCGCGGGCACGCATGGCGGTGAACGCCTCGTGGCCCGGGGTGTCCAGGAAGGAGATGACGCCGCGCGGCGTTTCGACGTGGTAGGCGCCGATGTGCTGCGTGATGCCGCCGGCTTCGCCCGCTGCCACCTTGGCGCGGCGGATGTAGTCCAGCAGAGAGGTCTTGCCGTGGTCGACGTGGCCCATGACGGTCACGACCGGCGCGCGCGGCAGCGATTCCGCCGTCTGCGCCGCGGTGTCTTCCTCGGTGAAGGCTTCCGGGTCGTCCAGGGCGGCGGTGAGCGCCTTGTGGCCCATTTCCTCGACCACGATCATGGCCGTGTCCTGGTCCAGCGACTGGTTGATGGTCACCAGCTGGCCCATCTTCATCAGGGCCTTGATCACCTCGGAGGCCTTGATGGCCATCTTGTGCGCGAGCTCGGAGACCGTGATGGTCTCGGGCACGTGCACCTCGAGGATGCGCTGCTCCGTCGGTGCGGAGGCGGTCTGGCGATCGTCGCGGTCGCGGTGGTCCCTGCGGCCGCCACGGGGGCCGCCGCGCCACGAATTGCGGCCGACGCCGCCGGACGAGTCGCCGCGGGTCTTGATTTCCTTCTTCTTGGCCGGATCGTTCGCCCAACTGGACGACAGCTTGGCGGACTTCACTTCCTTGCCGGCGCCCGGGCCCGCGGGCGCGGGTGCGGCTCCGGGGGCGGCCGGACGGCCAGGCTGCGCCGGCGGCTTGTGCAGCGTGCCCTTGACGCCCGGCTTGGCGGGTTCCGGCGCCTTGGCCACCGGCTTCTCCGGCGCCTTGGCGACCATCACCTTCTTGGGCGCGCTCATCATCGAGCGGATCGCGGCGGCCTCGGCCTCGGCCTTGCGGCGGCGGTCCTGCAGGTCGCGCGCACGCAGCGCTTCCTCGTCGGCGCGGGCCTTCGATTCGGCAGCGGCCTTCTCGCGCGCTTCGGCAGCGGCGCGCTCGCGCGCCTCGGTTTGCGCCTTGGCGACGGCCTGCGCGGCCTCCGCTTCGGCGGCGCGGGCGGCGGTGGCGCCAGCCCGGGCGTTCGAATAGGCCTCGGCGCGCACCTCGGCTTCGCGCTCGCGCTCCCGCTCGCGTTCGGCCGCGGCATTGGCTTCCTCGGCGGCGCGCTGGCGGGCTTCCTGCTCCTCGCGCTCGCGGCGCTTGGCGGCCAGTTCTTCTTCCTGGCGGCGGATCAGTTCGGCCTGGCGGCGCGCTTCTTCCTCGCGGCGGGCCAGTTCGGTTTCGTCGGCGCCGCCGGCAGCGGGCGAGTGCGCCGTTTCCGGCGCCTCGACGACGGCGGTGTCGCTGCCCTCGTCCCGCTTGATGAAGGTGCGCTTCTTGCGCACTTCCACCTGGATGGTGCGTGCCTTGCCGCTGGAGTCCGCCTGCTTGATCTCGCTGGTGGACTTCTTCACCAGGGTGATCTTCTTGCGTTCGGGCGTGGCGGTGCCATGGCTCGCCTGGAGGTAGCCCAGGAGCTTCTGCTTGTCGGCGTCGGTCAGGGAGTCGGTGGGAGCCGACTTGGAGACGCCGGCGCTGCGGAGCTGTTCCAGCAGCGTATCGGTCGATTTCTTGAGTTCGTTCGCGAACTCGGCGACGGTGGTACTAGACATGTTCTGTTCGTCCCCCTCCCTTTACTCATGGGCCGCCGCAGCAGGCTGGTTGGTGAACCAGTGCTCGCGCGCCTTCATGATCAGGGTCCTGGCCTCTTCGGCGGACTGGCCGGTGATATCGGTGAGCTCGTCCACGGCCAGGTCGGCCAGGTCGTCCCGGGTGTGCACGCCGTGGTCGGCGAGCTTGGCAATGAGTTGCGGGTTCAGCCCGTCGAGGTCGCGCAGGTCCTGCGAGACTTCCTCGACGCTTTCCTCGCGTGCGATTTCCATGGTCAGCAGCGCATCCTTGGCGCGGGCGCGCAATTCGTTGACCGTGTCCTCGTCGAAGGATTCGATCTCCAGCATCTCGGAGATCGGCACGTACGCCACTTCCTCCAGGCTGGTGAAGCCCTCGACGATCAGGATGTCGGCGATTTCCTCGTCGACGTCCAGTTTTTCCATGAACAGCTGGCGGATGCCGCTCTGCTCCTCGGCCTGCTTCTGCGCCGACTCGTTGGCGTCCATGATGTTGATCTTCCAGCCCGTGAGCTCGGAAGCCAGGCGCACGTTCTGGCCGCCGCGGCCGATGGCGATGGCGAGGTTCTCCTCGTCGACCACCACGTCCATGGCGTGCTTCTCCTCGTCCACCACGATGGAGCTGACGTTGGCGGGCGCCAGCGCGCCGATCACGAACTGCGCCGGGTCTTCGGACCACAGCACGATGTCCACGCGCTCGCCGGCCAGTTCATTGGTCACGGCGTTGACGCGCGAACCGCGCACGCCGACGCAGGTGCCGATGGGGTCGACGCGCTTGTCGTGCGAGACCACGGCGATCTTGGCGCGCGAACCGGCGTCGCGCGCGCAGCTCTTGATCTCCAGCAGGCCCTGCTCGATCTCGGGCACTTCCTGGCGGAACAGCTCGATCATGAATTCGGGTGCCGCGCGCGACAGGATGATGGGCGCGCCGCGCAGCGTCAGGTCCACCTCCATGATCATGGCGCGCACGCGGTCGCCGTTGCGCAGGTTTTCCTTGGGGATCATCTCGCCCCGTCGGAGGCGCCCTTCCACGCGGCCGCTCTCGACGATGATGTCGCCCTTGTCCATGCGCTTGACGGTGCCCACGAAGATCTTGTCGCCGCGCGACATGAAGTCGTTGAGCAGCATCTCGCGCTCGGCGTCGCGGATCTTCTGCAGGATCACCTGCTTGGCGGCCATGGCGCCGATGCGGCCGATCGGCAGCGATTCGATGCCTTCCTCGATGTGCTCGCCGGTCTCCACGTCGCCCACGCGCTCCCTGGCGTCCATCAGCAGTTCCTCGGCGTCCGGGTTCTGCAGGCCCTGTTCGTCGGGCACGACCAGCCAGCGGCGGAAGGTCTCGTAGTTGCCCGTGTCACGGTCGACGGCGACACGGATGTCGACCTCGCCCTGGTACAGCTTCTTGGTGGCCTGGGCAAGGGCGGCTTCGACGGCGCCGAAGACCACGTCGCGCTCGACGTTCTTCTCGCGCGAGATGGCGTCCACCAGCATCAACAGTTCGCGATTCATTTCCCTTGCTCCTGAACCCCGGCGCGCTTGCGCCCCTTGAAATCAACAATCGGTGCCAGACGCGCCTCCTTCAGCTCGTCCAGCGTGAAACCCAGCACCTGCAGGGCGACGGGTTCCTTCTTCTTCTTCGAGACCTTCTTGCCGGGAACCGGCGGCGGCTCGTCGCTCCACGCCAGCTGCCAGCCTGCTCCGTCAGGCGCCTGCTCCAGGGTGCCCCGGAACTTGCGTCGGTTGGCGGCGACCTGGCCGGCCGCGGCGGCACCCATGGGCGCCTTCAGCGTGACGTCGACCACCTCGCCCACGTAGCGCTCGAAGTCCTTCTCGTTGCGCAACGGACGATCGATGCCCGGCGACGACACCTCGAGGCGCTTGTAGTCGACTTCCTCGACTTCCAGCGTGTACTGCAGCTGACGCGTCACGCGCTCGCAGTCCTCCACGTTCACCGCCTTCTCCTCCCCCGGTTCCCAGGGAAAGTCGATGGTCACGCGCAAAGTCCCCCCGGCGGAACGCTCCAGTTCCACCAGTTCGTAGCCGAGTCCGGCCACGGTTTGCGCGACGATGTCCTGCAGAGCCAAGTGCGTAAAGTCGATCAGCCAAAAAAAACGGGCGGTAAGTACCCGCCCGTTTGGTCGTGAGACCAGTATTGTAACGAGGAAAGCCTGGTGCTGCAAGGCTACGCACACTTCGCGCGCACTGGATCAGGGTCCGGGGCAGCACCTGCAACTGGCAGTGGGCGCGACTTTTTCAAGCCCTGCGGCCCCCTCCTTGCGCCACGCGGCGGGCTTGACTCCGGGCGCGAAGCGTCCAGTATCCGAGTCCCACTGTCCGAGGAGCCGCCATGATGGAAACCCTGCGCCCGGACCCGACCTTCCATCCCTCGCCCCGGCTGGCGATGGAGGCCGAGCCTGAACACCTGTGCTACACCGCCCTGCTCTCGCCGGATCGCTCGCGGCCGGATGCGATCGCCGTGGTCGACCTCGACCCCGCCTCCAAGAAATACGGCCAGGTGCTCACGAAGGTGGCGCTGCCGAACAAGGGCGACGAGCTGCACCACTTCGGCTGGAACGCCTGCAGCTCGGCGCTCTCGCCCCTGACCGGCCATGCCTTCCTGCAGCGGCGCTACCTGGTGGTGCCGGGCATGCGGTCCTCGCGCATGTACATCTTCGACACGCAGCCGGACCCGGCGCAGCCCAAGCTCATCAAGACGATCGAGCCGGAGGAGATCCTGCGCAAGACGGGCTACTCGCGGCCCCACACCGTGCACTGCGGGCCCGAAGGCATCTACGTGAGCACGCTCGGCGGCGCCGGCCCCGACGGCACGCAAGGCCCGCCCGGCATCTTCATCATGGACTGCCAGACCTTCGAGGTGCTGGGGCGCTGGGAGATCGACCGCGGCCTGCAGAAGCTGCACTACGATTTCTGGTGGAACCTGCCGCGCGACTACATGGTGTCCAGCGAATGGGCGCTGCCGCCGCAGTTCGAGAACGGCATCGTTCCCGAGGACCTGCTGGGCAACAAGTACGGCCATGCGCTGCACTTCTGGGACCTGCGGGACCGCAAGCACGTGCAGACGATCGACCTGGGCGCCAACCACCAGATGGCGCTGGAACTGCGTCCGGCCCACGACCCCTCGCGTGAATACGGCTTCCTCGGCGTGGTCGTCGACACGACCAACCTGGAAGCGTCGATCTGGACCTGGTACCGCGAAAACGGGAAATTCCAGGCGCGCAAGACCATCACCATCCCGCCCGAGCCGGCCAAGGCCGACGCCCTGCCGCCGCTGCTCAAGGGCTTCGGCGCCGTGCCGCCGCTGGTGAGCGACATCGACCTGTCGCTGGACGACAAGCACCTGTACGTCGCCTGCTGGGGCACCGGCGAGCTGCGCCGCTACGACGTGAGCGACCCGATGGAGCCCAGGCAGACCGGCAGCGTGCGCGTGGGCGGGATCGTGCAGCATGCGCCGCACGCCAACGGCAAGCCCTTCGCCGGCGGACCGCAGATGATCGAGATCAGCCGCGACGCCAAGCGGGTGTACTTCACCAACTCCCTGTACAGCAGCTGGGACACGCAGTTCTATCCGGACGGCATCGCGGGCGTGCAGGCCATGTGCAATGCCAACGGGAGCTTCACGCTGGACAAGGAGTTCTTCGTGGACTTCGGGCCGGACTACGGCGCGCACCAGGTGCGGCTGCAGGGCGGCGACTGCTCCACCGACTCCTTCTGCTACCCCTCGGCTTGAGCGGCGCGGCGGCGCTCTGGCTCACGGTCGTCGGACTCGGCCTGTACCACGGGCTGAGTCCGGCGATGGGCTGGCCGCTGGCGGTGGCCAACGGCCTGACGGAGCGGCGCTCCGCCGCCGTCTTCCGCACGCTGCTGCCCCTGGGCGGCGGCCATTTCGCCGCCATGGCGGTGGTGCTGGTGCCCGTCGCCCTGCTCGGCTGGCTGGTGCAGTGGAGCACCGTCATCCGCGTGGCCGCGGCCACCCTCGTGCTGCTGTTCGGCCTCGCCCGCCTGCTGTGGCGGCGCCATCCGCGCTCGCTCGCCCGCATCCCGCCCAGCCGGCTCGCCTGGTGGTCCTTCCTGATGGCGACCGCGCACGGCGCGGGGCTGATGCTGGTGCCCTTCATGCTGGGACTGTGCGGGCCGTCGCAGGCGGATGCGCATGCGCGCGTCGAACAGGCCCTGGCGCGCTCGGACCTGGCCACCGCCTTGCTGATCGCCGCGGTGCACACGCTCGCGATGGGGCTGGCGGGCCTGGCGATGGCCTGGGCCGTGTACCGCTACCTCGGGCTGCAGTTCCTGCGCCGCGCCTGGTTCAACCTGGACCTGGCCTGGGCGGCGAGCCTGATCCTCGCCGGCGCCGCCGGCATCTGGATGGCGCTTTAAGCGGCCGCGGCCACCAGGGTCTGCGTGTACGGATTGCGCGGGTTGCGCAGGACCTCCTGCACCGTCCCGGCCTCCAGCACCTGGCCGTCCTTCATCACCAGCACCTCGTGGGCCATGGCCCAGATCACGTCCACGTCGTGCGTGATCAGCAGGTAGGACAGGCCGCGTTCGCGCTGCAGCCGCTGCAGCAGCTTCAGGACCTGCTTCTGGATCGTCACGTCCAGCGCGCTGGTGGGTTCGTCCAGCACCAGCAACTGCGGCTCCACGATCAGCGCCCGGGCGATCGCCAGGCGCTGGCGCTGGCCGCCGGAAAACTCATGCGGGTAGCGTCCCAGCAGGCCGGGGAACTGGGCCTCCGTCAGGCCCACCTCCTCCAGCACGCGGTAGACGCGCTCGCGCCGCTGCTGCTCCGGCAGCGCCGGTTCGTGCACCAGCAGGCCTTCGCCGACGATCTCTTCCACCGTCATGCGCGGCGAGAGCGAGGAGAACGGGTCCTGGAACACCACCTGCACCAGCCGGCGGATGCCGCGGTTGCGGGCACTGTCCGGCCCCCAGTGCTGGCCGACCACCTCCAGCGCGCCCTCGTGCGGGATCAGGCCCAGCGCGGCCAGTGCCATCGTCGACTTGCCCGAGCCCGATTCGCCCACGATGCCCAGCGTGCCGCCGGTGGGGACTGCGAACTTCGCGCCCTGCACCGCCACGAAGGCGCCCTTGCGGAACCAGCCCTTGACGCCGGGGATGGGGACGGGGTAGCTCACGCGCAGCGCATCGGCCCGCATCAGCGGCGCGGCGCCGGGCTGCGGGTCCTGCACGTCGCGCGTGGGCCGGCTTTCGATCAGCTTGCGGGTGTAAGGATGCTGCGGCTGCGCGAACACGCCGCCGACCGTGCCCTGCTCCACCAGGTGGCCGCCTTCCATGACCGCCACGCGGTCGGCGAAGCGCCGCACCAGGTTCAGGTCGTGCGTGATCAGCAGCACCGCCATCCCGGTCTGGCGCTGCAGGTCGGCGAGCAGTTCCAGGATCTGCTGGCGCAGAGTGACATCCAGCGCCGTGGTCGGCTCGTCGGCCAGCAGCAGCCGCGGCCGGCAGGCGAGCGCCATGGCGATCATGGCGCGCTGGCGCTGGCCGCCCGAGAGCTGGTGCGGGTAGGTCGCCGCGCGCCGCGCCGGCTCGGGAATGCCGGTCGCCGCCAGCGCCTCGACGGCCGCGTCCCAGGCCTGCCTGGCGCTCAGGCCCTGCTTGAGCTGGAGCACCTCCGCGATCTGGTCGCCCACGGTGTACACCGGGTTCAAGGCCGTCATCGGCTCCTGGAAGATCATCGCGATGTCGTCGCCGCGGATGCCCAGGAGCTGGCGCTCGGAGGCCTGCAGGAGTTCGACGGGCTGCTCGCCGGGTTTCGCCGGCGCCAGGCGCGCCGAGCCGGTGATGCGCGCGTTGTGCACCAGGCGCACCAGGCTCAGGGCCGTCACCGTCTTGCCCGAGCCCGACTCGCCGACCAGCGCCAGCTTCTCGCCCGGGGCGATGGAGAAATCCACGCCGCGCACGACTTCCTTGCCGCCGAAGGCGACGTGCAGGTCCTTGACTTCCAGCAGCGGCGGCACGGGGGTTTGCTGCTGGTTCATCGCGTGCCCTCACCCCGGCCCTCTCCCAGGGGGAGAGGGTGAGAACGGTGCTGCGCATGGCTCATGAATCCGCCTTCCGCGGATCCAGCGCGTCGCGCAACGCGTCGCCCATGAACGTCAGCAGCAGCAGCGTGATCACCAGCACCGCGAAGGTGGACAGCGAGATCCACCAGGCGTCGATGTTGTTCTTGCCCTGCGAGAGCAGTTCTCCGAGCGACGGGGTGCCCGGCGGCACCCCCAGGCCCAGGAAGTCGAGCGAGGTCAGGGCCAGGATGGAGGCGCTCATGCGGAACGGCAGGAAGGTGATCACCGGGGTCATGCTGTTGGGCAGGATGTGCTTCCACATGATCCGGCCGTTGCCCACGCCCAGCGCCTTGGCGGCGCGCACGTAGTCCATCTGCCGGTTGCGCAGGAACTCCGCCCGCACGTACTGCGACAGCCCCATCCAGCCGAAGAGCGACAGCAGGATCAGCAGCAGCGCCACGCTGGGCGCGAAGATGGCGCTGAAGATGATCAGCAGGTACAGCTCCGGCATGGAGTCCCAGATCTCGATGAAGCGCTGGAACGCGAGGTCGGTGCGGCCGGCGAAGAAGCCCTGGATCGCGCCGGTGACGACGCCGATCACCACGCCGAGCACGGTCAGCGCCAGCGCGAACAGCACCGAGAGGCGGAAGCCGTAAATGAGTTGCGCCAGCATGTCGCGGCCGCGGTCGTCGGTGCCCAGCAGGTTGTCGCGCGTGGGCCGGGACGGATTGGGCTCCTTGGCGAAGTAGTTCAGCGTCTTGGCGCCGTAGGGGTTCGGTGCGTACAGCGCCCAGTTGCCGCCCTTGGTCAATTGCTGCCGGATGAAGGGGTCGAGGTAGTCCGTCTCGGTCTGGAAGTCGCCGCCGAAAGTCGTCTCCGGATAGGAGTTCACCATCGGGAAGTAGAACTGGCCCTCGTAGCGCACCACCAGCGGCCGGTCGTTGGAGAGCACTTCGGCGAACAGGCTCAGGACGACCAGCGTGGTGAAGAGCACCAGGCTCCACAGGCCCAGCTTGTTGCGCCGGAACCGGCGCCAGGCCCGCACGCGCGGCGTGACGTGCACCGGGAGGGCGATCGCCGCGGGCGCCGCCGCCGCGGACCCGGCTTCGGTCTGGCCGACCGCCGTCGGCTCGGCCATCAGGTCGCGGCTAGTCGAACTTGACACGCGGGTCCACCCAGACGTACATGAGGTCGCTGATCAACTTGGTCAGCAGGCCGATCAAGGTAAAGAGGTACAGCGTGCCCAGCACCACCGGGTAGTCGCGCCGGATCACGCTCTCGTAGCTCAGGAGGCCCAGGCCGTCGAGCGAGAACAGGGTCTCGATCAGCAGCGAGCCGGTGAAGAAGGCGCCCAGGAAGGCGGCCGGGAAGCCGGCGATGATGGGCATCAGCGCATTGCGGAACACGTGCTTCCACAGCACCCGGCGCTCGTCCAGGCCCTTGGCGCGCGCGGTGAGCACGTATTGCTTGCGGATCTCCTCCAGGAAGGAGTTCTTGGTCAGCATGGTGGTGACCGCGAAACTGCCCACCACCATGGCGGTGACCGGCAAGGTGATGTGCCAGAGGTAGTCGACCACCTTGCCGCCCACCGACAGCTCCTCCCAGTTGCCCGAGGTCAGGCCGCGCAAGGGAAACCATTGCAGCTGGCCGCCGAAGATCACCAGCATGGCCACCCCGAGCACGAAGCCGGGGATCGCATAGCCCACCAGCACCAGCAGCGTGGTCGCCAGGTCGAAGCGCGATCCGGCCCGCACCGCCTTGGCCACGCCGAGCGGCACGGCGATCAGGTAACTGATGAAGAAGGTCCACAGGCCCAGGCTGACGGACACCGGCAGCTTCTCCACGATCAGCGACCACACGTCCTTGTTCTGGAAGAAGCTGCGCCCGAGGTCGAAGCGGGCGTACTGCCCCAGCATCTGCACGAAGCGCTCGTGCGGCGGCTTGTCGAAACCGTACAGGGCCTTGATCTGGGCGATGCGCTTGGGGTCGACGCCCTGGTTGCCGCGGTAGGCGAAGGCCCCGCCCTCGCCGCCCGTGCCCGCGCGCGCCTCGGCCAGGTACTGCTCCACCGGGCCGCCCGGCACGAACTGGGTCACGACGAAGGTCACCAGCAGCACGCCCAGCAGCGTGGGCAGCATGAGCAGCAGGCGCTTGAGGATGTACGCAGCCATGCCTAGAGGGGCCCTCCCTGCCTGGCCCACCAGGTGTCGATCGCCCAGCCCTCGCCCTGGGTGTAGATCGGCATGGTGGCGGTGGGCTGCAGGCGCCAGGCGTTGTAGGCGATGCGGTGCGTGCCCGCGGTCCACTGCGGGATGAGGACGTGCGAATGGGCGATCACCCGCTCGAGCGAGCGGCAGGCCGGCAGCAGTTCCGCCTTGGTCCGCGCGCCGGTCATCTTCTGCAGTATGTCGTCGACCGCCGGGTTCTTGGTGCCGGTGAGGTTGCCGGAGTCCTCGGTGTCGGCGGCCTTGCTGCCGAAGATGTCCACGTACTCCTGGCCGGGCGTGTGGGTGCCCTGGTAGGCGATGGTGGTGATCTCGAACTGGAACTTCTGCAGGCGCTGCTGGTACAGCGCGAAGTCCACCGGCCGGAAGTTCAGGGTGATGCCCAGCTTCTCCAGGTTGCGGGCCCAGGGCGACACCGTGCGGGCGCCGCCCTCGTTGCTATCGAGGTACTCGAGCACCATCGCCTCGCCCTTCGCGTTGCGCAAGGCGCCGTCCTTGACCTCCCAGCCCGCCTGCTTCAGCAACTCGCGCGCCTGGCGCAGGTTGTCGCGCAGCGTGCGTCCCTGGTCGGTCCGCGGGGGTTCGTACATCGGGCCGAACGCCGCCTCCGGAATCTTGCCGCGCCAGGGCGCCAGGATGGCAAGTTCCTCGGCGGACGGCGTGCCGCTGGCGGCGCAGTCCGTGTTCATGAACAGGCCCTTCACCCGCTGGTACGAGTTGTAGAACATCTGCCGGTTCATCCACTCGTAGTCGACGGCCAGGCCCAGGGCCTGGCGCACGCGCGGGTCCTGGAGCTTGGGATTGCGGGTGTTCAGAACGTAGCTCTGAAAGCCCGCCGGCAGCCGGTGCCTGAACTCCCCCTTGACCAGCTCGCCGGTCTTGAACTTCTTGCCGTCCACCCGCCGCGCCCAGTCGCCGGCGGAGAAGAAGCGCATCAGGTCGAACTCGCCGGCCTTGAGCGCCTCCAGCCGTGCGGTGTTGTCCTTGTAGATCTTGACCGTGATGCGGTCGAAGTTCGCCGTGCCGCGGCGCACGTTCAGCTCGCGCGCCCAGTAGTTCGGGTCGCGCACGTAGGTGATGTCCTTGCCGAAGCGCACCGGCCCCACCTTGTAGGGGCCGCTGCCGATCGGCACGTCCATGACCACCTCGTCGAAGCGCTTGGCCTTGCCGTTTTCCATGCCCCACTTGCGGCTGAAGATGGGAAAGCCGCCCACGGTCAGCGGCAGCTCGCGGTTGGGCCGCTTGAAGCGGAAGCGCACCGTGCGTTCGTCCACCACGTCCAGCCCCGCCAGGTCCTCCAGCGCCGTCTTGTAGGCGGGCGAGGTGTAGGGCCCCAGCAAGGTGTCGAAGGTGTGCTTGACGTCCGCGGCGAGCACCGGCTCGCCGTTGTGGAAGCGCGCCTGCGGGCGCAGGCGGAAGGTCGCAGCCAGGCCGTCCGCCGCCACCTCCACGTCCTCGGCGAGCAGGCCGTAGCCCGAGCCCACCTCGTCCTGGGCGCCGGCCAGCAGGCTGTCGAACATGAGCGCCGACAGGTAAGCCGGCGCGTTGCCCTTGATCGTGAACGGGTTGTACTTGTCGAAGGTGGACACCCGCAGGTTGCTCACCAGCCGCAGCTCGCCGCCCTTGGGCGCCTGCGGGTTCACGTAGCTGAAATTGGCAAAGCCCGCGGGGTACTTCAGGTCGCCCCACAGCGCATAGCCGTGAGCGGCCCAGGCGGCCGGGCTCAGGAAGGCGGTGGCCAGCAGTAGAGGCAAACCTCGCATGCGACAATTCTGCCGACATTTTCCAGACGAGAAGGCCATGGGATTCCTACAGGGCAAGAAATTGTTGATCACCGGCGTGCTGTCGAACCGGTCCATCGCCTACGGCATCGCCCGGGCGTGCCACGCGCAGGGCGCGGAACTCGCCTTCAGCTACGTGGGCGAGCGCTTCAAGGATCGGATCACCGAATTCGCGGCCGAGTTCAACTCGAAGCTGGTGTTCGACTGCGACGTGGGCGACGACGCGCAGATCGCCAGGCTGTTCCAGGACCTGGCGGCCACCTGGCCGAAGTTCGACGGCTTCGTGCACAGCATAGGCTTCGCCCCGCGCGAGGCGATCGCCGGCGACTTCCTGGAAGGCCTGTCGCGCGAGGCCTTCAAGGTGGCGCACGACATCAGCGCCTTCAGCTTTCCCGCGATGGCCAAGGCCGCCCTGCCTTACCTGAACGACAAGTCCGCGCTGCTGACGCTGACCTACCTGGGCGCCCTGCGCATCGTCCCGAACTACAACACGATGGGCCTGGCCAAGGCCTCGCTGGAAGCGTCCGTGCGCTACCTCGCCGGCTCGCTGGGGCCCAAGGGCATCCGGGTCAACGGCATCAGCGCGGGCCCCATCAAGACCTTGGCGGCCAGCGGCATCAAGGACTTCGGCAAGCTGCTGAAGGTGGTCGAAGAGATCGCCCCGATCCGCCGCAACGTGACGGTCGACGACGTGGGCAACGTCGCCGCCTTCCTGCTCAGCGACCTCGCCGGCGGGGTGACCGCGGAGATCACCTACGTGGACGGCGGCTTCAGCCACACGGCGCTGGCGGCGGACTGAGCGGCCAGCCGATGTCCTTGCGGGGCTTGACCCGCAATCGATGGACGGCTGATCGAGCGGCTCATGGATCCCGGGCAAGCCCGGGATGACATGGTTTCCGCCCCCTATTTCCCGCTGCCGCCGTTCTCCTGCACGCAGTCGGCGTAGTAGCGCAGCTTGCCGTCCGGGCCTTCCTCCGCGACCAGGCCGTGGATGTCGGTTTCGAAGCCGGGGCACTCCTGGTTGAAGGCGCGGGCGAACTTCAGGTACTCCACGATCCGCTTGTTGAAGACCTCGCCCGGGATGAGCAGCGGGATCCCCGGCGGGTACGGCGTGATCAGCGCCGTGGTCACGCGGCCTTCGAGCTGGTCGATCTCCACGCGCTCGGTCTTGCGGTGCGCGATGTGGGCGAAGGCGTCGCTCGGTTTCATGGCCGGCTGCAGCTCGCTCAGGTAGATGTCCGTCGAGAGCTTGGCGATGTCGTACTTGGCATACAGCTCGTGCACGTACTGGCACAGGTCCGCCAGGCCCATGCGCTCGTAGCGCGGGTACTGCTGGCAGAACTCCGGCAGGATGCGCCACATCGGCTGGTTCTTGGCGTAGTCGTCCTTGAACTGCTGCAGCGCCGTCAGCATGGTGTTCCAGCGGCCCTTGGTGATGCCGATGGTGAACATGATGAAGAAGCTGTACAGGCCGGTCTTCTCCACGATCACGCCGTGTTCGGCCAGGAACTTGGTGACGATGGCCGCCGGGATGCCGGTCTTGGCGAACTTGCCGTTCAGGTCCAGCCCGGGCGTCACGATGGTGGACTTGATCGGGTCCAGCATGTTGAAGCCTTCGGCCAGGTTGCCGAAGCCGTGCCACTTGGCCGTGCGCGCCTCGCCCTTGATGATCCAGTCGTCGGCCCGGCCTATGCCGTGCTCCACCAGCTTGTCCGGCCCCCAGACCTTGAACCACCAGTCCTTGCCGTACTCCTGGTCCACCTTGCGCATGGCGCGGCGGAAGTCCAGGGCTTCGGCGATCGACTCTTCCACCAGCGCCGTGCCGCCGGGAGGCTCCATCATGGCGGCCGCCACGTCGCAGCTGGCGATGATCGCGTACTGCGGGCTGGTCGAGGTGTGCATCAGGAACGCCTCGTTGAACAGGTGGCGGTCCAGCTTGCGTTCCTTGGCGTCCTGCACCAGCACGTGGCTGGCCTGGCTGATGCCGGCCAGCAGCTTGTGGATGGACTGGGTCGCGTAGACCACCGACTTGGTCGTCCGCTCCCGCTTGCGCCCCATCGCGTGGAAGCTGCCGTAGAACGGGTGGAAGGCCGCGTGCGGCAGCCAGGCCTCGTCGAAGTGCAGCGCGTCGACGTAGCCGTCCAGGAGGTTCTTGATGGTCTCGGTGTTGTACAGGACACCGTCGTAGGTGGACTGCGTCAGCGTCAGGATGCGCGGCTTGACCTTCTCCGGGTCCACGCCCTTCAGGAGCGGGTTGGCCTTGATCTTGGCCTTGATCGCCTCCGGCGAGAACTCGCTTTGCGGGATCGGGCCGATGATGCCGAAGTGGTTGCGGGTCGGCTTCAGGAACACGGGGATGGCCCCGGTCATGATGATCGAGTGCAGGATCGACTTGTGGCAGTTGCGGTCCACCACCACCACGTCGCCGGGGGCCACCTGGTGGTGCCAGACCATCTTGTTGGACGTGCTGGTGCCGTTGGTGACGAAGAAGCAGTGGTCGGCGTTGAAGATGCGGGCGGCGTTGCGCTCGCTGGCCGCGACCGGCCCGGTGTGGTCCAGGAGCTGGCCGAGTTCGTCCACCGCGTTGCACACGTCCGCGCGCAGCATGTTCTCGCCGAAGAACTGGTGGAACATCTGCCCCACCGGGCTCTTGAGGAAGGCGACGCCGCCGGAGTGGCCGGGGCAGTGCCAGGAATAGGAGCCGTCCTCGGCGTAATCGAGCAGCGCCTTGAAGAAGGGGGGCTGGATGCCTTCCAGGTAGCTGCGCGCTTCCCGGATGATGTGGCGCGCCATGAACTCCGGCGTGTCCTCGTAGGCGTGGATGAAGCCGTGGAGTTCCCGCAGGATGTCGTTGGGCAGGTGCTGGGAGGTCTTGGTCTCCCCATAGATATAGAGAGGCACCTCCGCGTTGCGGCGGCGGACTTCGACGATGAAGTTGCGCAGGTTCAGCACCGCCGGGTCGAGGTCGGGGCCGGCCGTGAACTCCTCGTCGTCGATCGACAGGATGAAGGCGCTGGCACGGCTTTGCTGCTGCGCGAACTGCGACAGGTCGCCGTAGCTGGTGACGCCCAGCACCTCGAAGCCCTCGGCCTCGATCGCCTGCGCCAGGGCGCGGATGCCGAGACCGGAGGTGTTCTCCGAGCGGTAGTCTTCGTCGATGATGACGATGGGGAAGCGGAACTTCATTGGGGGACGGTCCAGGCGCGAAAAAGGCAAACAGGGGCGAAGTGTATGAAATCCGCAGCGCGCGCAAGTGCGCCGGCGCCGATTTCGCCCACAATCCGGCCAAAGGGGACTTATGGCTGACTGGACACTGTGGTGGCTGCTGGCCGGCGCGGCCGTGGCCGTGGAACTGCTGACGGGGACCTTCTACCTGCTGATGCTGGGCATCGGCATGGTCGCCGGCGCGCTCGCCGCCCATGCCGGCATGGCCCGCCCCACCCAGCTGGTCTTCGCCGCCATCGTCGGTGTCGCGGCCATGGCCGGGTGGCACTTCGTGCGGCGCCGCCGCTTGGCCGACGGCATGCCCGGCACCAACCTGGACTTCGACGCCGGCGAGCACGTGCACGTGGATGCCTGGACCGCCGACCAGACCGCATCCGTGCGCTACCGCGGCAGCGTCTGGACCGCGGTGCCGGCGGGCGGCACGGCGCAAGGCCCGGGGCTGCACCGGGTGCGCAATGTCGACGGCAGCCGCCTCGTGCTCGAAAAGATCTGAGAAGGAGAAAAGAACAATGGAATTCGCAGCCGTCCTCGCGGTGATCGTCGTGATCTTCGTCATCCAGGGGGTGAAGGTCGTCCCGCAGCAGAACGCCTGGGTGGTGGAGCGCCTGGGCAAGTACCACGGGACGCTCACGCCCGGCCTGAACATCATCATCCCCTTCATCGACCGCGTCGCCTACAAGCACAGCCTGAAGGAGATCCCGCTGGACGTGCCCAGCCAAGTCTGCATCACCCGCGACAATACGCAACTTCAAGTGGATGGAATCTTGTACTTTCAGGTTACTGATCCGACGAGAGCCAGCTACGGAAGTTCTAATTACATCGTTGCCGTCACCCAGCTTGCTCAGACATCCCTGCGCAGCGTGATCGGCAAGCTGGAGCTGGACAAGACCTTCGAGGAGCGCGACATCATCAACGCGCAGGTGGTGCAGGCCATCGACGAGGCCGCCCTGAACTGGGGCGTGAAGGTGCTGCGCTACGAGATCAAGGACCTGACGCCGCCCAAGGAGATCCTGCACGCCATGCAGCGGCAGATCACGGCCGAACGGGAAAAGCGCGCCCTGATCGCCGCCTCCGAAGGCCGGCGCCAGGAGCAGATCAACATCGCCACCGGCGAGCGCGAGGCGTTCATTGCGCGTTCCGAAGGCGAGAAGCAGGCCGAGATCAACAAGGCCCAAGGCGAGGCGGCGGCGATCATCGCCGTGGCAGAGGCCAACGCGGACGCGATCCGCAAGGTTGCCGACGCCATCCGCCAGCCGGGCGGCGAGCAGGCAGTGCAACTGAAGGTGGCCGAGCGCGCGGTGGACGCCTTCGGCAAGGTGGCCGAGGATTCGACGACGACCCTCGTCATCCCGGCGAACATGAGCGAGGTTTCCGGCCTCATCGCCTCGGCGATGCAAATGATCAAGGGGACGCGCGCGCCGGCCGGCAGCACGGTGGCCCCTGCCCCCACCCCCTCCTCTCAGCTCTCGTCCGAGTGGGGGCGCGACGCCCGGTAGTCCTCCGGCGGGCGCGAGTTGCGGTAGCTGGCGTTCAGCGGGCTCGGGCGCGAGCGCAGTCCGCTGGGCAGCAGGTCGGAGAACAGCGAGCTGAGCTCGTCGACCTTCTCCCGCGCGATGGCTTCGCCCTGCTCGCGCGCCAGCAACTGCATCACTTCCCCGCGCATGAACCACAGCGCCTGCAGGTCGGTCGCGTAGCGGATGCGGCGCACCAGTCCGGCGGCCCGCTCGGTCGCATCCTCGGATGCGAGAGCCAGCATGGCCTCGCGGATCTGGTCCATGGTCGCCACGTCTTCGGCGTGCGACGCACGCGTGCTGACGCTCAACATCGCGTAGATGCTGCTCCTGAGGTCTTTGGTCTTGAACCAGCGCATGGGGAAATCCTTTCCGATCAGCCTTCTTGGGGGCGGGTGTTGCCGTTGAGGGGGTGCAAGTCGAGCAATTCGGCCGCCGCAAGGTCGGCCACGCGGGCCGGCACCGCCTGGGGGGCGGCGATGTCGGCGAGTCGCGCAAACGTGAAGAGAAGCGGCGCCTCCGTGCGGGTGCCCTCGAGCCGGGGCACGCCGAACTTCAGGCGCTGGCGTTGTTCGGTGGGCAGCTTGCCCAGCAGGCTGCGCGTCACGAGGATCGCGCCGGCGCGGCTGACCCGGGAAAGCTGCTCCGCGTGGTCGGCCGTATCGCCGACCACGCGGAGTGCTCCCTCCCCTGTCGCTCCCACGACGCCCATCCATTCCTGTCCTTCGTCGATGCCGACGTTCATCGCCAGCTCGAGCTCCCAGCCCTTGCGCGCCTGCCAGCGCCCGGACACCTGGCGCATGGCCTCGCGGGCCTGCTGCGCGGCGGCGAGCGCATTCCACAGGTGGCTGCCGCCTTCCTGCGGGAGGAAATAGCAGACCAGCACCTCGCCGCCCTGCGGGCCGGCGCGGCCCTTGTGCTTGCGGAAGACGCGATCGAGCTCGGCCCAGATCTCGTTGAGGAGCTCGAAGTACTCCTGGGCGGTGAGCCGGACCCACAGGCCGCTCGCGTCGTCCAGGGTGCTCACGAGCACCGTCACGGGCGTGACCAGGGGCGCGGCGGCGGGCTTCTGGGCCGGCACCGGCACGGCCACGGAGCCGTAGTCGTCCTGCGCTGCATAGGCGAACAGCACGCCTTCGCGGAACTGCACGGCGTAGACGGTGCGCGCCGGCAGGCCGTTGCCGGCCGGGATGCCGGCCTGCATCAGCAAGCCCGTGTCGCCCCGGCGCGGCTCGTCGTACAGGCGCTGCAGGCGGGCTGCTTCGTCCGGCGCCAGGTCCTGGAACAAGGCGCCGGCGGTGGCCCCGCGGGCGCGCGCCACCTGCAGGTGAAAGCGCAGCATCGCGTCGCCTCCCCTGGCGGCGTCCACCGACAGCAGCTGGCTGAAGATGCTGGTCCCTTGCACGCCGGCGCGCTGCGCCAGCGGCGAACGGGCATCGGAGCGGGTCTCTTCGTTCGCCCAGGTGATGCGAAAGGCGTCGTTCACCAGGTAGGCGGGGTGGCCGAGCGGGCCGGCCGGCAGGCTCAGGGCCAGCGCCGCACCGGATTCCCCCCGTGCGGAGGCGGCAATGGCCGCGGCCACGGGCGTGACGGGCATGGGGGCCGCGCCGGTGGCCGATGCCGGAGCGGCAGCGGGCGGATGGGCCGACAGGTGCTCGCCGATGCGGGCGATGCTCCAGCCCTGCGACTTCAGGCGCTGGATCTCCTGGACACGGGCGATCGTGTCGTCTGGGAAGAAGCCGATGCGAGGCGCAGCGCCGTGCTCCGGTCCCGGCGGCAGGACCTGGGGCCGCGGCACGAGGCCGCTGGCGATGTAGTTGTTGAGAGTGGCACGTGAGATGCCGGTCCTCTCGATGATCTCTTTGCTGGTGAGCAACGAGTGCCTCGTCTGTAGACTGTTCAGACGGACTGTACAGTTACTCAACTGGACCGTCAAACATATGGCCTTACATCTGTCTTAGGTTAGATACACAGACAAACCCTAAGTGCCATGCAAGTTGTTGAATTTACACGTGTTGAACTGTCTAGAGCACGGCCGTGGCTGAGGTTTTCCATAGGTAGACTGCCTAATGCAATGAGTTGATCTGTCTAGATATCTGTCTAAGCAACTGTCCAAGTCAGTGGACAGTCATTCTGGACAGTTGGTCACTGTTGTGTTCCATGCACAACCGTGGCGCCCGAGTGGCCGGAAGGCATCCGCAGGGGCATCCCTGCCAAACATTCGACAAGGAGCTGTATCGGTTGCGGGCCGATACCATGTCCCGATGGACACGCGTGACGGCTCCAGACAGCCCGCGCCGGGCGGGGCGGCCGCGGCGGGCGAGCGCATCGACTGGTTTCCCACCTCGATCTGGCGCTTCAACGTCGCCGGCAGCGAGGCCCTGAACGAGCAACTGCTGCACTTCATCCTGGCCGAGCGCAGCCGCGACCCGGGCGGCATCGGCCGCTCCTCCGTATTGGGATGGCACAGCGGCGACAAGCTGCACCTGCGGCCCGAGATGAAGGAGTTCGTCGAGGTCCTGGAGCGCAACGTGGGGGAGGTGACCCGCACGTACAAGCTCGACACCCGGCAGGCGACGGTGGAACTGGCCACCTGCTGGGCCATGGTGAACGGGAAACTGGCCTCGGGCGCCCTGCACTGCCACCCGAACTCCTTCCTCAGCGGCGCCTACTACGTGAGCGCGGGCGACAACAGCGGCAACATCTTCTTCCAGGATCCCCGGCCGGGCGCGAACACGGTGGCCTGCCCGGTGACGGAGTTCCAGCCCTGGACCATCCGGCAGGTCAGCTACCGGCCGCACGCCGGCGGCATGCTCGTGTTTCCGAGCTGGCTGTACCACGGCGTCGAGCCGAACCTCGGTGACACGCCGCGCGTCAGCATCAGCTTCAACTACCGCCTGAACTGGCAGCCCGGCTCGGGATGAGCGAACCCGCGGGTCCTCTTCGCGTCCTCACCGCGCCAGAAAAACGAAAACCCGCCGAAGCGGGTTTTGTCTTTTTCATGCTGGCGGAGAGGGCGGGATTCGAACCCGCGGAGGGCTATTAACCCTCACACGCTTTCCAGGCGTGCGACTTAAACCGCTCATCCACCTCTCCAGCAAGCGTGCGATTGTAGCTCACGCGGTGGCGACGGCTTTGCGCGCTTCCTGGGGATTGGCCAGCATCGACAGCAGCAGGTTCACGTCGGCCGGCTTGACCATGTGGAAGTCGAAACCGGCCTGGGCCGAGCGCATGCGGCTTTCGGCTTCGCCATAGCCGGTCAGCGCGATCAGCAGGGCATCGCGCGATTCTTCCTGGCTGCGCAGCCCGTGCGCCACTTCGAAGCCGTTCATGCCGGGCAGGCCGATATCGAGCAGCACCACGTTCGGCTTGAACTCGCGGGCGACGGACAGGGCCTCCTGCCCGTCGTGCGCCATGCGCACCTCGAAGCCTTCCATCTCCAGCAGCGTCAGCAGGGTCTCGGCCGAGGCCTGCAGGTCGTCGACCACGAGGATGCGCGCTGCGCCGGCCGGCGCCGTGCCGCTGCGCGCGGCAACGGCCGGCAGCGGCTCCGCCACTTCGGACCCCACCTGCGCGGGCAGCGTCAGGTTCACCTCTGCCCCTTTGCCCAGGCCTTCGCTGGCCGCCCAGACCCGGCCGCCGTGCAGTTCCACGAGGTGCTTGACCAGGGTCAGGCCGATGCCCAGGCCGCCCTGCGAGCGGTCCAGCGACTGGTCCGCCTGCGCGAACAGCTCGAACATGTGCGGCAGGAACTCCGGCGCGATGCCCGCGCCCTGGTCCTTGACCGCGATGTGCAGTTCCCCGTCCCGGTAGTCCGCCTCCAGCCGGATGCGGCTGCGCGTCGGCGAGAACTTGCTGGCGTTGTTGATCAGGTTGGACAGCACCTGCGACAGGCGCACCGAGTCGCCTTCCAGCTCGATGCCTTCCTTGGGCAGCACCACGTCCAGCACCTGCTCCCGCGCGCCCAGCCGGGGCGCGCTCGCCTCCACCGAGCGCTCGATCAGCGTGGACAGCTGCAGCTTCTCGGGCTTGACCGTCACCTTGCCCTGCACGATGCGCGAGACATCCAGCAGGTCGTCGATCAGCCGCGCCATGTGGTCGGCCTGGCGGCCGATGACGTCGCGCGCCCAGGCCAGCTTGGGTGGCAGTTCCGCCGCGCCGCCCAGGATGTGGACCGCGTTGCGGATCGGCGCCAGCGGGTTGCGCAGCTCGTGGGCCAGCATGGCCAGGAACTCGTTCTTGCGCCGGTCCGCCTCCTGCACCGCGGAATACAGGCGGGCGTTCTCCATGGCGATGGAGGCGCGGCTGGTGAATTCGCGCAGGAGCGCGATACGCGTCGAGTCGAACTGGCTGGACGGCCCCAGCAGCGCCAGGGCGCCGCGGATCTCGTCGCCGGCCAGCAGCGGGCAGATGGCGGCCACCCGGCCGTCCTTCTGCCACAGGTTGAACTGGCGCGTGCGGATCACCTGGTCGGCCGCCTCGCGCAATTCGGGCGTGAACACCTCGTCGTCGTCGGCGCGGGGCGCCGGGTGCATCTCCAGCCGGCGCACCCCGCCCTCCTCGTCCGGGATGCCGAGGACGGCCCGTTCCGCCAGCATGGGCACGCACAGCTGAAGCACCGCGGCGATCGTGTCGTCCAGGTTCAGCGAACGGGACAGCGTGCGGCTGGCCTCGGCCAGGAAGTCCGCCCGATGGATCGCGTCTTCCGCTGCCGCCCGCGCGGCTTCCGAGCGCGCCAGTTCCTCGCGCTGGACGGCCTGCTTCTGCAGCTGGCGGTTCATGCGGAACAGCTCGACGAACACCCGCACCTTGGAGCGCAGCACCTCCGGCACCACCGGCGAGGGGATGTAGTCCACGGCACCGAGGGCGTAGCCGCGCCGGGCCTGGAGCTCGTCGACGTAGGCCGTGATGAAGACGATGGGCGTCTGCGCGGACTTCTTGTACTGCCGGATCAGGCTCGCCGTCTCCAGGCCGTCGATGTCCGGCATGTTGACGTCCAGCAGGATGACCGCGAACTCCATCTCGAGGATGTTCTTCAGCGCCTCCTGCCCGGACCGGGCGCTGACGATGTTCTGGTCCAGCTCGTCCAGGATCGTCCGGAAGACGACGTGCTTTTCCGGCAGGTCATCCACCACGAGGATGTTGACCTTCTCGGCAGCCTCCTGCGTTCTCGCAGTGCTGGTCGTCAATGAACTCTCCTTACTGCTGCAGCCATGCGCGCAGCACCGCAAGCAGGTCCGGCGTGTTCACCGGCTTGGCCAGGTAGTCCCAGGCGCCTGCCTCGATGCACTTCTCGCGGTCCCCCTTCATGGCCTTGGCCGTGACGGCGATCATAGGCAGATTCCGGCCCTGCGGGAGCTTGCGGATCTCCTTCATCGTCGCCATGCCGTCCATCTCCGGCATCATGATGTCCATCAGAACGACCTGGATTCCCGGGTCGTTGGCCACCCGGTTGATCGCCTCGCGGCCATTGTCGGCCCAGACGATGTCCATGCCGTGCTCTTCCAGCACCGTGGCCAGGGCGAAGATGTTGCGCATGTCGTCGTCCACGATCAGCACCCGCTTGCCGGCCAGCGGCTTGGCGGTGTCGTAGACCATGTCGATGACGTTGCGCTTTTCCTCCGGCAGGCGCGCCAGGCTGCGGTGCAGCGCGATCAGCGCGGCGTCGAACAGGCGGGCGCCGCCGTGCACTTCCTGCACGGTGATCCCCTCGTCCGAGTGCCAGGCGTGGCGTGCCCCGCCCTCGCCGCGGTAGAGCACCAGCGGCACCGGGCCGATGTCGGCCTGCCCCGCGATCTGCCGGCGATAGTCGCGCGGGTCCAGCCCGCCGAAGCCGTCTTCCAGCACCACGGCGTCGAACTTGCCGTCTTCCAGCGCCTGTTGCAGCTGGGCCCCCGAAGCGACCACCGTCACGTCGACCTGCTCGCCTTCGAGCTGCGCGAGCAGCTCGTTGCGGGCGACCTGGTCGTCCACGGCCAGCAGCAGGCTGCGCTCCTGCCGCGAGACGTAGGCGTGCAGCTTGTCCAGCATGCCGTCCAGCACCTCCTTGGACCGGATCGGCTTTTCCAGGAAGGCCAGCGCGCCGGACTTGAAGGCCCGGTCCTTGCTGTCGTCGGTGGAGATCACGCACACCGGCACGTGGCGCAGGGCCAGGTCGTGCTTGACCCGGTCCAGCACGCGCCAGCCGGCCATGTCCGGCAGGTGCATGTCGAGCGTCACGGCCGAAGGCTTGTGCTGGTTGGCCAGCGTCAAGGCCCCCGCCCCGGTCGGGCTCACCAAGCCCTTGAAGCCCTTGGCCCGCGCGGCATCGAGCAGGAAACGGGCGAAGGCCAGGTCGTTCTCCACGATCAGCAGCACCTGGTCGCCCGAGTGGATGCTGTCGCGGTCGTCGTTGGCCACGTTGTCCGCGGCCAGCGCCTCCTCGCTCTCCGCCGGCGCCTCGATGGCGATATCCGTGACCTGTTCGGCCACGGCGGCGCCGGTCTGCGGCGGCGACGGCAGGCGCCTGGCCTGCGGCGCGAGCGTGGGCTCGGAGCGGTAATCCGTGCTCACGCGGCGCGCGGTGCGCGTGGCCATGTAGACCAGCGGCAGGTACAGCGTGAAGGTGGAGCCCTGCCCCGGCGCCGAGGTCAGGCGGATCTCGCCGCCCAGCAGTTTGGACAGCTCGCGCGAGATCGCCAGGCCCAGCCCCGTGCCGCCGTACTTGCGGCTGGTGGAGCCGTCGGCCTGCTGGAAGGCCTCGAAGATGATCTGCTGCTTGTCCGGCGAGATGCCGATGCCGGTGTCCGACACGGAGAAGGCGATCACCTGCTGGGCGCGGTTGAGGTCCTCGTTGTCCGTCGCCCAGCCGCCGAAGACCTCCTCGATGGTCAGCGCCACGTGGCCCTGGTGGGTGAACTTGAAGGCGTTGGACAGCAGGTTCTTCAGGATCTGCTGCAGGCGCTTGGCGTCCGTGACCATGGAGGGCGGCAGGTTGAGGCCGCTGCGGACGCTGAAGTCCACGTTCTTGGCCTCGGCGACGTGGCGGAAGGTCCGCTCCACGTACAGCTGCAGGTCCGACAGCCGCAGGTCGTTGACGTCCACGACCACCGTGCCGGACTCGATCTTGGACAGGTCCAGGATGTCGTTGATCAGCATCAGCAGGTCGTTGCCGGAGGAGTGGATCGTCTTGGCGAACTCCACCTGCTTGGGCGTGAGGTTGCCTTCCGGGTTCTTGCACAGCTGGTCGGACAGGATCAGCAGCGAGTTCAGCGGCGTGCGCAGCTCGTGCGACATGTTGGCCAGGAACTCGGACTTGTACTTGGAGGTCAGGGCCAGCTGCTTGGCCTTGTTCTCCAGCTCCTGCCGGGCCTGTTCCACTTCCGCGTTCTTGCGCTCCACCTCCTGGTTCTGGTGGGCCAGCAGGCGGGCCTTCTCCTGCAGTTCCTCGTTGGTCTGCTGCAGTTCTTCCTGGCGCGACTGGAGCTCCTGGGCGAGCGACTGGGACTGCGCCAGCAGGTCCTCCGTCCGCATGTTGGCCTCGATCGTGTTGATCACGATGCCGATCGATTCCGTCAGCTGGTCCAGGAAGGCCTGGTGGGTCGGGTTGAAGCGCTCCACCGAGGCCAGCTCGATGACGCCGCGCACCTGGCCTTCGAAGATGATCGGCAGCACCAGCACGTTCAGCGGCGTCGACTCCGTCAGGCCGGACACGATCCTGAGCGTGTCCGGGAAGCTGGAGGTCAGCATGATCTTCTTCTTGTCGAAGGCCGACTGGCCGACGAGGCCCTGCCCCAGGTCGACTTCCTTGCCGTAGGCGCCGTGGCCGTCCGAGGCGTACGACGCCATCAGGCGCAGCTTGGGCTGCTCCTGGTTGTAGCGCAGCACGTAGAACTCGGCCTGCTGCGCGCCCACCACGGGCGCCAGCTCGGACAGGATCAGGTGGCCCACCGCGACCAGGTCGCGCTGGCCCTGCAGCATGCGCGAGAACTTGGCCAGGTTGGTCTTGAGCCAGTCCTGCTCCGTGTTCACCTGCGTGGTGTCGCGCAGGTTGCGGATCATCTCGTTGATCGTGTCCTTCAGCGCGGCCACCTCGCCCTGGGCTTCCACGGTGATGGAGCGCGTCAGGTCACCCTGGGTCACGGCGGTCGCCACTTCGGCGATCGCGCGCACCTGGGTGGTCAGGTTGGCGGCGAGCTGGTTCACGTTCTCCGTCAGGCCCTTCCAGGTGCCCGCGGCGCCCGGCACCTTGGCCTGGCCGCCCAGCTTGCCTTCCACGCCCACTTCACGGGCGACGGTCGTCACCTGGTCGGCGAAGGTCGCGAGCGTGTCGGTCATGGAGTTGATCGTGTCGGCCAGCGAGGCGATCTCGCCCTTGGCTTCCACGGTCAGCTTCTGTTCGAGGTCGCCGTTGGCCACCGCGGTCACCACCTTGGCGATACCGCGCACCTGCGAGGTCAGGTTGCCGGCCATGAAGTTCACGTTGTCCGTGAGGTCCTTCCAGGTGCCGGCCACGCCTTGCACGTAGGCCTGGCCGCCCAGCTTGCCTTCGGTGCCCACTTCGCGCGCCACCCGCGTCACTTCGGAGGCGAAGGAGGAGAGCTGGTCCACCATCGTGTTGATGGTGATCTTCAGTTCCGAGATCTCGCCCTTCACGTCCACGGTGATCTTCTTGGACAGGTCGCCGGCGGCCACCGCCTTGGTCACGTCGGCGATGTTGCGCACCTGCGAGGTCAGGTTGCCGGCCATGAAGTTCACGTTGTCCGTGAGGTCCTTCCAGGTGCCGGCCACGCCCTGCACGTAGGCCTGGCCGCCCAGCTTGCCTTCGGTGCCCACTTCGCGCGCCACCCGCGTCACTTCCGAGGCGAAGCTTCGCAGCTGGTCCACCATCGTGTTGATGGTGTTCTTCAGCTCCAGGATCTCACCCTTCACGTCCACAGTGATCTTCTTGGACAGGTCGCCCGCGGCCACGGCGGTCGTCACTTCCGCGATGTTGCGCACCTGCGCCGTCAGGTTGCCGGCCATCGAGTTCACCGAGTCCGTCAGGTCCTTCCAGGTGCCGGCCACGCCCTGCACGTCGGCCTGGCCCCCCAGCTTGCCTTCGGTGCCCACTTCCCGCGCCACCCGCGTCACTTCCGAAGCGAAGCTTCGCAGCTGGTCCACCATGGTGTTGATGGTGTTCTTCAGTTCGAGAATCTCACCCTTCACGTCCACGGTGATCTTCTTGGAGAGGTCGCCGGCCGCCACCGCCTTGGTCACGTCGGCGATGTTGCGCACCTGCGCCGTCAGGTTGCCGGCCATCGAGTTCACGTTGTCCGTGAGGTCCTTCCAGGTGCCCGCGACGCCCTGCACTTCCGCCTGGCCGCCCAGCTTGCCCTCGGTCCCCACCTCCCGCGCCACCCGCGTCACTTCCGAAGCGAAGCTTCGCAGCTGATCCACCATCGTGTTGATGGTGTTCTTCAGTTCCAGGATCTCACCCTTCACGTCCACGGTGATCTTCTTGGACAGGTCACCCGCGGCCACGGCCTTGGTCACGTCGGCGATGTTGCGCACCTGTGCCGTCAGGTTGCCGGCCATGGAGTTCACCGAGTCCGTCAGGTCCTTCCAGGTGCCGGCCACGCCTTGCACGTCCGCCTGGCCACCCAGCTTGCCTTCGGTGCCCACTTCGCGGGCCACCCGCGTCACTTCGGAGGCGAAGGAGGAGAGCTGGTCCACCATCGTGTTGATGGTGTTCTTCAGCTCCAGGATCTCACCCTTGACGTCCACGGTGATCTTCTTGGACAGGTCACCGGCGGCCACCGCCTTGGTCACGTCGGCGATGTTGCGCACCTGCGAGGTCAGGTTGCCGGCCATGAAGTTCACGGACTCGGTCAGGTCCTTCCAGGTGCCGGCCACGCCCTGCACGTCGGCCTGGCCACCCAGCTTGCCTTCGGTGCCCACTTCCCGCGCCACGCGGGTCACTTCCGAGGCGAAGGAGGAGAGCTGGTCCACCATGATGTTGATGGTGTTCTTCAGCTCGAGGATTTCGCCCTTCACCTCCACGGTGATCTTCTTGGACAGGTCGCCCGCCGCCACGGCGGTCGTCACCTCGGCGATGTTGCGCACCTGCGCCGTCAGGTTGCCCGCCATGGAGTTCACCGAGTCGGTCAGGTCCTTCCAGGTGCCGGCCACGCCCTGCACGTCGGCCTGGCCCCCCAGCTTGCCTTCGGTACCCACTTCCCGCGCCACCCGCGTCACTTCCGAAGCGAAGGATCGGAGCTGGTCCACCATCGTGTTGATGGTGTTCTTCAGCTCCAGGATCTCACCCTTCACGTCCACGGTGATCTTCTTGGACAGGTCACCGGCGGCCACGGCCTTGGTCACGTCCGCGATGTTGCGCACCTGTGCCGTCAGGTTGCCGGCCATGGAGTTCACCGAGTCCGTCAGGTCCTTCCAGGTGCCGGCCACGCCCTGCACGTCCGCCTGGCCCCCCAGCTTGCCTTCGGTGCCCACTTCACGGGCCACCCGCGTCACTTCCGAGGCGAAGCTTCGCAGCTGGTCCACCATCGTGTTGATGGTGTTCTTCAGTTCGAGAATCTCACCCTTCACGTCCACGGTGATCTTCTTGGACAGGTCACCGGCGGCCACCGCCTTGGTCACGTCGGCGATGTTGCGCACCTGCGAGGTCAGGTTGCCGGCCATGAAGTTCACCGACTCGGTCAGGTCTTTCCAGGTCCCGGCCACGCCTTGCACGTCCGCCTGACCACCCAGCTTGCCTTCGGTGCCCACTTCCCGCGCCACGCGGGTCACTTCCGAGGCGAACGATCGGAGCTGATCCACCATCGTGTTGATGGTGTTCTTCAGCTCCAGGATCTCACCCTTCACGTCCACGGTGATCTTCTTGGACAGGTCACCGGCGGCCACCGCCTTGGTCACCTCCGCGATGTTGCGCACCTGCGCCGTCAGGTTGCCGGCCATGGAGTTCACCGAGTCCGTCAGGTCCTTCCAGGTCCCGGCCACGCCCTGCACTTCCGCCTGGCCGCCCAGCTTGCCTTCCGTACCCACCTCGCGCGCCACGCGCGTCACTTCGGCGGAGAAGGTCCCGAGCTGCTGCACCATCTTGTTGATGGTCATGGCGGTGCGCAGGAATTCGCCTTCCAGCGCGCGGCCGTCGGCCTCCAGGGCCATGGACTTGGACAGGTCGCCCTGCGCCACGGCACCGATCACCCGTGCCACTTCCGACGTGGGGTGCACGAGGTCGGAGATGAGCGAGTTGATGGATTCGGCCGAGTCGCGCCAGAAACCGTCGCTGCTCGGCATGGAGGCGCGCTCCTTGAGCTTGCCTTCCTTGCCGACGACCCGCGACAGCCGCGCGAGCTCCTGCGACATGCGCACGTTCTGCGCCACCACGTCGTTGAAGGCGTCCGCGACCTTGCCGAACAGGCCGGTCCAGTCGTGCGGCAGCTCCGCGCGCGCATTGCCCTTCTTCACTTCGGTGATGCTGGCCAGCAGCGTCTTGGTCCGCTCGTTGACCAGTTCCACTTCGTCCAGCACGCCGTTGACGGCGGCGACGTTCTCCTGCCAGAAGCCGGTGAGCTTGTCGTCCGCCACCCGGCGGCCCGCCTTGGAGCCGCTGTGCGGCGCTGCCGCCACCGACTTGAGCCGGGTATGGGTCCGCGCCGTCTGCGAGGACAGCTCGTTGAATTCGGCCGCGATCTTGCCGTACAGCCCATCCCATTCGGTGGGCAGCGTCACCCCTTGCTCGCCGCGTCGGAAGGCCGACAAGGCCTTCAGCACCAGCTTCAAATCCCCGTCGCGATGCTCGGCAGCAGGCGGCTTCGCCAGAACGTCCATGTGATTCCCCATTCGTAAGCATCTGTTGACATGTCAAACAGAGCTTGGGAGGGTACTGTCTTCGCAACAAGCCTTCAACACGACAGGAACCCTCCGTGCCCCGCAAACCCAATGCCGGCGTGGCCTGTAGGAAGGGTCCCACAGGAAAAGCTCCGCAGTACCTACATGGCCGAAGCGCGCCCGCAACGCTTTTGGACCAATGCATAGCGCACGAAAAAGCCGCCCGGAGGCGGCTCTTTCGGATACACGGAGTTACCGCGGATCAGCAGCTCACAGCGGCGTCTTCTTGCCGTCCACGTAGTTGTACAGCGTGGTCGCGGCGTTCTTCAGCTCGCCGTTCGGCTCGAAGGCGATGTTGGCGGTGACGCCCTTGTAGTTCGCCTTCTTCAGCATCGGGATGTACTTCTTCGGGTCGATCGAGTTGGCGCGCTTCATGGCGTCGACCAGCACGAAGGTGGCGTCGTAGGTGTACGGGCTGTAGACCTGGAACTGGCCCGGGTACTTCTTGTCGTACTTGTCCTTCCACGCCGTGCCACCGGGCATCTTGGCGATCGAAGCGCCGCCTTCCGCGCAGATCACGTTGCCCAGCGTCTTGGCGCCCGCGGACAGCTTGGCGATCTCGGAGGTGCAGATGCCGTCGCCGCCGAAGTACTTGACCTTGGTCATGCCCAGCTGCTCCATCTGGCGCAGCATCGGGCCGGCTTGCGGGTCCATGCCGCCGTAGAACACCGCATCGGGGTTCTTGGCCTTGATGGCGGTCAGAATGGCCATGAAGTCGGTGGCCTTGTCGTTGGTGAACTGCTCGTCGACGACCTGCATGCCCTTGGACACGGCGGTCTTCTTGAACACTTCGGCGACGCCCTGGCCGTAGGCGGTGCGGTCGTCGATGATCGCAACCTTCTTCAGCTTCAGCTTGTCGGCGGCGTACAGCGCCAGGGCGGAGCCCAGGGCGTTGTCGTTCGCGATGATGCGGTAGGTGGTGTCGTAGCCGGGCTTGGTCAGCGCCGGGTTCGTCGCGGCACCGGTGACGTGCGCGATGCCGCAGTCATGGTAGACCTTGGACGCGGGGATGGTGGTGCCGGAGTTCAGGTGGCCGACCACGCCGGCGACCTTGGCGTCGCACAGCTTCTGCGCCGCGGCGGTGCCCTGCTTCGGGTCGGCGGCATCGTCTTCCGCCTGGATCTCGAACTTCACCTTCTTGCCGCCGATGGTGACGCCCTGGGCGTTCAGGTCCTCGATGGCCATGCGGACGCCGTTCTCGTTGTCCTTGCCGTAGTGGGCCTGCGGGCCGGACAGCGGGGCGACGTGACCGATCTTGACGACCTGGTCCTGGGCAGCGGCGAGGCCGCACACCGCCGCGATGGCCATGGCAGCCGTCAATTTCAGCTTGAATTGCATAGGGAAACCTCCGATTAGGGTGATGGGTTGAGGTCCGTTTTATTAACTCAACGGGCGGCACGTTATCGCAATTTCCGGGCCCGAACCATAGGGAAAGCTTTAGGGTTAGGACGTCAACGAACGACGCGTTCGATGCAGTGCCGTGCGCGCAGACCTCAAACGTTGCTGCCGCCGCTGCGTTGACGCGACTGCATCTCCTCGGCGACAGCTTGCGACACCACTTCGCGCACGAGGTCCTCCACCCGCTCGCGCAACAGCGGCGCGAGTGCGGCGGTCTGTTCGAGCACGACGGAGGCGATCTCCTCGCGCAAGCGCCGTTCGAGCACGAGGTCCACGCGGCGCAGCACGCGCTCGGCGAGCTGGTCCAGCGGCGGCACCACCGAGGGGCCCAGCGGCGCGGGACCGGATTGCACCACTTCGGTCAGCGTCGGCACGAAACGCGGCGGCGGGCGGTTGCTGGCCATCAGCTGCCCTCCTTCGTCGCGACGTCGTGGCGCTTGATGGCGTAGCCGCGGTCCGCATAGTGCTTCCAGCGGCTGCGCGCCTGCAGGCGGTCTTCCTCGTCGGTGGACACCAGCTCGTTCAGGCGCTCGAAGCGCTCGAAGCCTTCCGGCACGCGGCCTCCCAGGTTCACCAGCACCTGCTCGTGCGGCGTGCCGCGCGGGGAATCGGCCAGCACCACGGGCGAGGCGGCGAGCACCTGCGGCTCGGCCGATGCCGCATGGCAGTGCGGGATGAACTCCAGCGGCGAGAAGGTCCACAGCTCCACATCGAGGCCGCGCAGCTGCTCGGGCTGGCCGGTGACCACCACGCGGAACCCCGCGCCGGTCGCCTTGCGCAGCAGCCGGCACGCGTAGGCCAGCTTGTCCTGCACGTTGAAGTGGAACGTGACCTCGGTCATGCGCGCCGGGCTCAGGCCGCCGCGCGGCTGCGCCCGCCCTTGGGCTTGCCCTTGCCCTTGCCCCTGGCCGTCACGGCGGACCGGCCTTCGGCCGCGCGCGGCACGGCCGTGCCTTCCTCGGCCAACAGGTATTCGAGCAACAGGCCGACGGGGCGGCCGGTGGAGCCCTTGGCCGCCCCGCCCTTCCAGGCGGTGCCGGCGATGTCCAGGTGCGCCCAGGGATAGTTCTGGGCGAAGCGCTGCAGGAACTTGGCCGCCACGACGGCACCGCCGGCGCGGCCGGCGACGTTCGCGACGTCGGCGAAATTGGTCTTCAGGCCCTCGGCGTACTCGTCGTCCAGCGGCAGGCGCCAGCAAGGGTCTAGCGCTGCGTCGCCGGCAGCGAGCAGCTGTTGCGCGAGGTCGTCATCGGTGGCGAACAGGCCGCTGCGGACGTTGCCCAGTGCGACCACGCAGGCGCCCGTGAGCGTGGCGATGTCGATCACCGCGCGCGGCTTGAAGCGCTCGGCGTAGGTCAGCGCATCGCACAGGATCAGCCGGCCTTCGGCGTCCGTGTTCAGCACTTCGATCGTCTGGCCGGAGAGGCTGGTGAGGATGTCGCCCGGCTTGTAGGCGCTGCCGTCCGGCATGTTCTCGCAGCTGGGGATCAGGCCGATCACGTTCAGCTTCGGCTTGAGCTCCGCCAGGGCGCGGAAGGTGCCCAGCACGCTCGCCGCGCCGCCCATGTCGAACTTCATCTCGTCCATCTCGGCCGACGGCTTGATCGAGATTCCGCCCGTGTCGAAGGTGATGCCCTTGCCCACCAGAACGATGGGCGCCTGGCCCTTGCCGGCGCCTTCGTAGCGCAGCGTGATGAAGCGCGCCGGCTCGGCCGAGCCCTTGGCCACGCTCAGGAAGGAGCCCATGCCGATGCGCGCGATCTCCTTGGGACCGAGCACCTCGACCTGCAGGCCGTGCGTCCTGGCCAGCTTGCCCGCCTCTTCGCCCAGCCGCGTGGGCGTGGCGTAGTTGGGCGGCAGGTTGCCCAGCTCCCGGGCGAACTCGATGCCGACCGCCGCCGCGCGGGCGCGCTGGAAGGCCTGCCTGCTGGCAGCCGCATCGGCCACGCCGACCACGACCTTCTTCAGTTCGCGGCCTTCCGGCTTGGACTTGGTGGCGACGTAGACATAGCTGCTCTCCGCGGTGCCGCACACGGCGGCCCGCACGGCGTCGTCACCGCTGCCGGCGGGCAGCAGGATGGCGAGCTTCCTGGCGGCCGACGACCGCAGCACGCCGGCGACGGCCTGCACCGCGGCCTGCACCCGCTTGCCGGATCCGTCACCGGCCCCGGCGAAGATCACGCGGGCGGCAGCGACGCCTTCGGCCCGGTAGGCGTGCAGCAGCTTGCCCGGCTTGGGCTCCAGGTCGCGCGCCTGCAGGGCGGCCGCGGCCAGCCGCGACAGCGGGTCCTTGCCGGCCTGAAAGGATTCCGTCACCAGGACCAGCAGCACGTCGGCCTTCTCGTTGGCCGCACCCGCGAGGTCGAGGGTCTTGAGTTCGAAGTCCATAATCCTTGTTGTTCTCCAGCGCGCCCCGGGGCGCGCGCCAAGCCGCAGATGTTATTCCATTCAACAGTACGCAAGGAGCTGGCCCGCAGTTTCGGGGCCTCCCTCGTGGTCCTGGTCACCATCGTCATGACGATGACGCTGATCCGCACGCTCAGCCTCGCCAGCCGCGGCAGCGTGAACCCCGAGGAAGTGATGATGGTGATGGGCTATGTCGTGCTGGGTTACCTGCCCACCATCTTCACGCTGTCGCTGTTCATCGCCATCGTCGGCACGCTCTCGCGCATGTACCGCGACAGCGAGATGGTGATCTGGTTCAGCGCCGGGCGCGGCCTGTCCTCGCTGGTGCGTCCCCTGTTCGCTTTCGCCTGGCCGGTGCTGCTGGTCACCGCCCTGATGGCGCTGGCGGTGTGGCCCTGGGCGAACCAGCAGGCGCAGGAGCTCAAGGACCGCTACGGCCGCCGGGGCGACCTCGAGCGCGTGGCTCCCGGCCAGTTCCAGGAATCGGCCAGCGGCCGCCGCGTGTTCTTCCTGGACAAGGACACGCCGGACAACAAGTCCGGCAAGAACATCTTCATTTCGACCACGGAGAAGGACAAGGAGACGGTCACTTCGGCGCGCAGCGGCCGCGTCGAATTCATCGATGACGACCAGTACGTGCTGCTGTCCAACGGGCAGCGGCTGGAGAATTCGCTCAAGGGCGAGGGCCTGCGCATCATCGAGTTCGAGGAGCATGGCACCCGGGTGCGCGACAACGCGCTGGTGCCGGGCGAGGACAGCCCGGCGAAGACCCGCTCCAGCCTCTTCCTGCTGCGCAACCCCACACCCAACAACCTCGCGGAGCTCGCCTGGCGCGTCGGCCTGGCGCTGGCGGGCCTGAACTTCGTGCTGCTGGCCATCACCGTCTCCAGCGTCAACCCGCGTGTCGGGCGCAGCGGCAACCTCGTGTTCGCGCTGTTCGCCTTCATCGTGTACTACAACCTGCTGAACCTGGGCCAGGGCTGGATCGCCGCCGAACGCGTGCCCTTCCTGGGCTTCCTGCTCCTCGTGCACGGCGGCACCTTCCTGCTGGCGTCGCTCTGGCTCGCCAAGCAGCACAACAACTGGGCCGTGCGCCCGCTGCTGCAACGTTTCCGGCGGGAACCGGCGTGAAAACCATCCGCCGCCTCATCTACGCCGAGGTCCTCTCCGCCGTCGCCTTCGTGAGCATCGGCTTCCTCGCGCTGTTCTTCTTCTTCGATTTCGTCGACGAGCTGGGCAACGTCGGCCGCGGCGTGCAGGCCTATCGCCTGACGCAGGCGCTGGTCTTCGTGGCACTGAGCATGCCCAGCCATCTGTACGAGCTGCTGCCGATCGCGGTGCTGATCGGCACCATCTTCGTGATGGCGCGCTTCGCCCAGAGCTCGGAGTACACGATCCTGCGCACCAGCGGCCTCGGCCCCTGGCGAGCCATGCGCATGCTGCTCCTGCTCGGACTGGGCTTCACAATCCTGACCTTCGCCACGGGCGACTACCTGGCGCCCCTGTCCGACCGCACCGCGCAGCTGCTCAAGGCGCGCATGAGCGGCGGCCTGTCGGTCGGCACGACCGGGGCCTGGCTCAAGGAGCGGCAACGCTATCTCTCGTACAATGTCAACGTCTTTCGCCTCACGCCGCAAGGCGGCATGGAGCGGGTACGCATCTTCGAGGCGGATTCGCGCGGCTTCCTGGTCTCCCTCACGCAAGCGCCGACGGCCAGCTTTGCCGATGGTGCCTGGGTGCTGCGCGACGTCGACCGCACCGAGTTCGCGACCGAGGGCGGGGCCACCAGGGTGGAGCGCCTGAAGCTGCCGACCCTGCGCTGGCCGACCGAGATCACGCAGGAGATGGTGTCCGTGGCGCTGCTCAAGCCGGACCGCATGAGCACCATCGACCTGTTCCAGTACATCCGGCACCTCGCCGCCAATTCGCAGACCTCGCAGCGTTACGAGATCGAGTTCTGGCGCAAGGTGTTCTATCCCCTGTCCTGCCTGGTGATGGTGGTGCTCGCCCTGCCCTTCGCCTACCTGCACTTCCGCTCGGGAGGGATCACCAGCTACGTGTTCGGCGGCGTGCTGATCGGCATCAGCTTCTTCCTCCTGAACAACGTGTTCGGCTACATCGGCAACCTGCAGAACTGGCAACCCTGGGTGGCGGCCGGGGCGCCCGGCTTCCTCTACACCCTGATGTCGCTGGGCGCCTTCGGCTGGCTCGTGTTGAGGCGCTAGCCATGGACCGCGCCATCATCCTGTTCGGCCACGGTTCGCGCGACCCGCTGTGGCGCCTGCCGATGGAAACCGTGGCGACGCGCCTGCGCACGCTGAAGCCGGAGACGCCGGTGCGCTGTGCGTACCTGGAACTCGACGCACCCAGCCTGCCCGCCGCTGCCGCGGAGCTGGTCACCGCCGGTGCCCAGGAGATCACGGTCGTGCCGATGTTCCTGGGCACCGGCCGCCATGCGCGCGAGGACCTGCCGGCGCTGGTGGACGGCCTGCGCAGCGCGCACCCGTACGTGGTGTTCAGGTTGCAGAAGCCCGTCGGGGAAGACGTCCGGGTGCTGGACCTGCTCGCACAGATTGCATTGGAATAAGGCGAGCGGGCATAATGAATTTCTCTCTTAGAAGAAATTCAGCATGAACCTGCATCAGTTTCGCTTCGTGCAGGAAGCGGTGCGGCGCAATCTCAACCTCACGGAAGCGGCCAAGGCCCTGCATACGTCCCAGCCCGGCGTGTCCAAGGCCATCATCGAACTCGAAGACGAGCTTGGCGTGGAGATCTTCGCGCGCCACGGCAAGCGCCTCAAGCGTGTCACCGAACCCGGCCAGCACGTCCTCAAGAGCATAGAACTCATCATGCGCGAGGTGGGCAACCTCAAGCGCATCGGCGAGCAGTTCAGTGCGCAGGACAGCGGCACGCTGTCGATCGCCACGACCCACACGCAGGCGCGCTACGTGCTGCCGGTGCCGGTGGCCAAGCTGCGCGAGGCCTATCCCAAGGTGTCCGTCAGCCTGCACCAGGGCTCGCCCGACCAGGTGGCGCGCATGGTGCTGGACGAGGTCGCCGAGATCGGCATGGCGACCGAATCGCTGTCCGACTACCCGGACCTGGTGACCCTGCCCTGCTACGAGTGGCAGCACGTGCTGGTGCTGCCGCTGGCGCATCCGCTGGCCAAGAAGGAGCGCATCACGCTGGAGGACCTCGCGTCCGAGCCGCTGGTCACCTACCACCCGTCCTTCACCGGCCGCACCCGCATCGACACGGCCTTCGCCCAGAAGAAGCTGCAGCCGCGCATCGCGCTGGAGGCGATCGACTCCGACGTGATCAAGACCTACGTGCGCCTCGGGCTGGGCATCGGCATCGTGGCGGAGATGGCCGTGCGCGAAGACCCCCTCAACGGCAACAGCGACCTGGCCGTGCGGCCCCTCGGCCACCTGCTGGGGCAGAACCTGGCGCGCGTGGCGTTCAAGCGCGGCGCGTATCTGCGCACCTTCGTCTACCGCTTCGCCGAACTCCTGTCCGACCGACTGGATCGCAACCTCATCGCGAAGGCCATGAGCGGCCACGGCAACGATTACGAAATGTGATGTCCATGAGCAACGAACGCACACCCCCGATCGTCACCAAATTCCCCACCATGGGCACCACCATCTTCACGGTGATGTCCGCACTGGCCTCGGAAAAGGGTGCGGTGAACCTCGGACAGGGCTTCCCCGATTTCGACTGCGACCCCGCGCTGCTGGACGCGGTGACCGAGGCCATGCGCAAGGGCCTGAACCAGTACCCGCCCATGACCGGCATCGCGCCGCTGCGCGAAGCCATCGCGGCCAAGGTGGAAGCGATCTACGGCCGCAAGTACGACCCGGCGTCCGAGATCACCGTGACCGCCGGGGCCACGCAAGCCATCATCACCGCGGTGCTCGCGCTGGTGAAGCCGGGCGACGAGGTGATCGTGCTGGAGCCCTGCTACGACAGCTACGTGCCCAACATCGAGCTGGCCGGCGGCAAGGTCGTGCGCGTGCCGCTGGTGCCGGGGACGTTCCGGCCGGACTTCCCGAAGATCGCCGCCGCACTGTCGCCGCGCACCCGCGCCATCCTGGTCAACTCGCCGCACAACCCCAGCGGCACGGTCTGGACGCGCGCAGAGATGCTGCAGCTGCAGGAGCTGCTGGCGCCCACGGACGTGTTCGTCATCAGCGACGAGGTCTACGAGCACATGGTGTACGACGGGCAGCTGCACCAGAGCGCGGCGCGCTTTCCGGGGCTGGCGGCACGCTCGCTCATTGTCTCCAGCTTCGGCAAGACCTACCACGTGACCGGCTGGAAGGTGGGCTACGTGGCCGCGCCGGCCGCCCTGAGCGCGGAATTCCGCAAGGTGCACCAGTTCAACGTGTTCACCGTGAACACGCCGATGCAGTACGGCCTCACGAGCTACATGGCTTCGCCGCAGCCTTACCTGCAGCTGCCTGCGTTCTATGCCCACAAGCGGGACCTGTTCCGCGCCGGCCTGGCGCGGACGCGCTTCAAGCTGCTGCCCAGCGAAGGCACCTACTTCCAGTGCGTGGACATCTCGCAGGTCAGCGACCTGCAGGAAGCCGAATTCTGCAAGTGGCTCACCAGCGAGATCGGCGTCGCCGCCATCCCCTTGTCGGCGTTCTACGGGGACGGTTTCGACCAGCGGGTGGTGCGCTTCTGCTTCGCCAAGAAGGACGAGACGCTGCGCACCGCGCTGGAGCGGCTGGCGAAACTCTGAACCGGGGGCGCTGCGCTCCCTCTGAAAAGTCGCTTGCGACTTTTCAGGGCGATGGCTTCAGCACTGGACCGGGTTCTTGCAGTACTTGTCCAGTTCCCGCACCACGGCCTGCGCCATGACGGGGTTGCGCGCTTTCGGGCCCACGTCGAGGCTCAGTTTCAGCTCGTACTTGCGGAAGAACTCGTCGAACAGTTCCACCCCCAGGGTGGCATAGGCGGTCAGGGTGTCGGCCGCCGGGTCGTGCTGCAGCAGCACGGCGCACAGCGGCTGCCTGGCCGGCCCGGAGAGGACCTCGGCGCCGCGCGCCGGGTCGTACTGGCTGTGCTCCGCGCAGCAGTGGATCAGCCCGTCCTGCACGCCGCGCTGCGCGCGCTTCTTGCGAAAGCTGATGAAGCTCACTTCCCGCGTCGGATAGACCAGCTGGTGGGCGCAGATCGCCGAAAACGCGACGATGCTGCGCCTGGGGCCCACCCCGCCCGGCCAGCTGTAGGAGTTGCGGTCCTGCGTGCTCACGGTCGTCCCCGCTACCGCCTTGCCCAGGTCCAGCAGGAACACCGGCGTGGCTTCGAAGGGGTACAGGAAGACGTAGTTGGTCTCGGGCTTGAGCGAGGACGCACGCAAGGGGTCGCCTCGCTCGTCCACCAGCAGGGTCCGTGCGTACGCCTTGGGCTTGGCGTCGGCCGCCCAGGCGGGAAAACCGGCCGCGGCGGAGACGCAGGCGGCGCCGGCGGTGCACGACTCCAGGAAATTCCTTCGATCCATGCGAACCTCCGTTTGCTGCATCACGGTAGCCGCTGCCGAGCCGGCTGCCTATCGGGGGTTTGTACCGTGAACCCAGGTCCCCGGCCGTGGAACTGCAACGCGGGTGTCGGCCGAAAGGCCCCAGCCGTCAGGCGTTGAGCTGGGACCACACCTTGTCCAGCCGCTTCACGCTGACCGGCTGCGGCGTGCGCAGCTCCTGCGCGAAGAAACTGATCCGCAGCTCCTCCAGCAGCCAGCGGAAGTCCTCCATCCGCTCGTCGACCTGGCCCTTGCGCTCGGCAACGAGGCGCCAGTAGCGCTGTTCCTGCGGCCGCAGTTCGGCCACGCGGGCGGCGTCGCGCGCGGGGTCCGCGCGCAGCTTGTCCAGCCGCAGCACGATGCCCTTCAGGTAGCGGGGCAGGTGCTGCAGCCGCGGCCAGGGGGTGGCGGCGAGAAAGCGCTTGGGAACCAGCCGCTGCAGCTGCTGCAAGGCGTCCGCCGTGGCCTCCGGCTGGTTCTTCGTGTCCTTGATCTTGCGGGCCGCAGTGGCGTGGTCGGCCAGGATGGTGGCCGCCAGCCGCGCCACCTCGTTGGCAATGAGCGTGAGGCGGCCCCGGCCCTCGTCGAGGCGGCGCTGGAAGTCGGCGGCGTTGGCCGGCAGCGGATCGAGCAGGAAAGCGCGGTCCAGCGCCACTTCGAGGATCTGCTCGCGCAGCTCCTCCAGCGTGCCCAGCGGCATGAAGGCCACCGCCATCTTCTGCAGCTCGGGCAGGTTCTTCTCGAGGTACTTGAGCGCCTCGCGCAGCTGCAGCGCGAACAGGCGGCGCAGGCCGCCGCGGTGCCTGGCCGCGGCCACGTCCGGCTCGTCGAAGACCTCGATGGTCACCGCATCGCCCTTGTCGATCAGCGCCGGGAAGCCGACCAGGCTGGTGCCCCCCTTGCGGATTTCCATCAGCTCCGGCAGTTCGCCGAAGGTCCACGCGGTGTATTTCTGTTCGGCTTGCGCTGCGCCCGCCTCCGGGGCCAGGCTGGGACGGGGGCGCGCCCCGTCTCTGGCCAGCGCCGCAGCGCCCCCACCCTGCCCGCCCTCGACGGGGGTAAGAGAAGCGGGCACCTTCATTCCGGCCAGCGCCTGGAACGCACCCCGCGCCTTCGCCCCCAGTTCCGCCTTCAGCGCCCCCAGGTTGCGCCCCATCCCGAGCTGCCGCCCGTGTTCGTCCACGACGCGGATGTTCATGAACAGGTGCGCGGGCACCATGTCCAGCTTGAAGTCGGTCCGCTTCACGTCCAGGCTGGTCTCCTCGCGCACCAGCTTCAGCAGGGCGTCCGTGAGGGCGCCGTTGGCGTAGCGCTCCGGCTGGGAGAAGAGCTCCGCGATGCGCGCGGCCGATTCCGGCAAGGGCACGAAGCGCGAACGCGGCCGCTGCGGCAGGCTTTTGAGCAAGGCCTGCACCTTGTCCTTCAGCATGCCCGGCACCAGCCACTCCGTCCGGTCCTCGCTCACCTGGTTGAGCACGAACAGCGGCACGCTCACGGTCAGCCCGTCGCGCGGGTCGCCCGGTTCGTGCAGGTAGGTCGCGCTGCAGTCCACGCCGCCGAGCTTCACGGTCTTGGGGAAGGCATTGCTGGTGATGCCCGCCGCCTCGTGCCGCATCAGCTCCTCGCGCGTGAGCTTGAGCAGGTTCGGCCGGGCGCGGCTGGCCTCGGCGTACCAGCGCTCGAAGCTCGCCCCGCTGTACACGTCGCGCGGCACCTGCTGGTCGTAGAAGGCGTAGATCAGCTCCTCGTCGACCAGCACGTCCTGCCGGCGCGACTTGTGTTCCAGCTCCTCGACTTGCCGCACCAGCTTCTGGTTGGCCGCCAGGAAGGGCAGGCGCGTCTCCCACTCGCCGGCGACCATGCCTTCGCGCAGGAAGATCTCGCGCGCGCCCTGCAGGTCGGCGCGGGCGAAGGGCACGCGGCGGCCGCTGTAGATCACCAGCCCGTACAGGGTCGCCCGCTCCAGGGCCACGACTTCGGCCGCCTTCTTCTCCCAGTGCGGGTCCAGCAGCTGCTTCTTGAGCAGATGCCCGGCGACCTCCTCCACCCACTGCGGCTCGATGTTGGCGATGCCGCGGCCGAACAGGCGCGTCGTCTCGACCAGTTCGGCGCACACCACCCAGCGGCCCGGGCGCTTTTTCAGGTGCGCGCCGGGATGGCGGTAGAACTTGATCCCGCGGGCGCCGAGATAGGCGTCGCCACCCTGCCCCGTGCTGGCACCGGCGTCCTCCGGCTTGAAGCCGATGTTGCCCAGCAGGCCGGAGAGCATCGCCTTGTGCAGTTGCTCGTAGCTGGCGGGTTGGTCGTTCAGCCGCCACTTGTGCTCGGTGACCACCGTGAGCAGCTGGCTGTGCACGTCGCGCCACTCCCGCACCCGGCGCACGTTGATGAAGTTCTGCCGCAGCAGCTGCTCGTACTGCCGGTTGGACAGCCGATGGTCCGTGCCATGGCCGCCGCGCGACTCTTCCAGCCACTGCCACAGGCGCAGGTAGCCGGAGAACTCGCTTTTCTCGTCGTCGAACTTGGCGTGCTGCTGGTCGGCCTGCGCCTGCAGCTCCATCGGCCGGTCGCGCACGTCCTGCAGCGACAGGGCCGAGGCGATGACCAGCACTTCCTGCAGCGCCCCGCGCTGGCGCGCCTCCAGGATGATGCGGCCCACGCGCGGGTCCAGCGGCAGGCGGGCCAGTTCGGCGCCCATGGGCGTGAGCTCGTTGGCGTCGTCCACCGCGCCCAGTTCGTTCAGCAGCTGGTAGCCGTCCGAGATCGCACGGCGCGAAGGCGGGTCGATGAAGGGGAAGTCCTCCACCACGCCCAGGCGCAGGGACTTCATGCGCAGGATCACGCCGGCCAGCGACGAGCGCAGGATCTCGGGGTCCGTGAAGCGCGGCCGGCCCGCGAAGTCCTTCTCGTCGTACAGGCGGATGCAGATGCCGTTGGCCACCCGGCCGCAGCGGCCCGCGCGCTGGTTGGCCGCCGCCTGGCTCACCGGCTCCACCAGCAGCTGCTCCACCTTGCTGCGGAAACTGTAGCGCTTGACCCGCGCGGTGCCCGTGTCGATCACGTAGCGGATGCCCGGCACCGTGAGCGAGGTCTCGGCCACGTTGGTGGCAAGCACGATGCGCCGCCCGGCGTGGCTGTCGAACACCCGGTCCTGCTCCGCCTGCGACAGGCGCGCGAACAGCGGGATCACTTCGGCGCTGCGCGTGAGCACGTCGTGCGCCAGGTGCTTGCGCAGGTGGTCGGCGGCCTCGCGGATCTCGCGCTCGCCGGGCAGGAACACCAGGATGTCGCCCGGCGCGTTGCCGCGCCAGAGCTCGTCGACCGCCTCCGCGATGGCGTCGTTCAGGTCGAACTCGCGCGATTCCTCGAACGGGTGCCAGCGCTGTTCCACCGGGAACATGCGCCCCGACACGTACAGGACCGGCGCCGGCCCTTTCGCCGATGCGAAGTGCTGCGCGAAGCGCTCGGCGTCGATGGTCGCCGAGGTCACCACGATCTTCAGGTCGGGCCGGCGCGGCAGCAGCTGGCGCAGGTAGCCCAGCAGGAAGTCGATGTTGAGGCTGCGCTCGTGGGCCTCGTCGATGATGATCGTGTCGTAGGCGTTGAGCAGCGGGTCGGACTGCGTTTCGGCCAGCAGGATGCCGTCGGTCATCAGCTTGACCGAGGCGTCGCGCTGCAGCCGGTCCTGGAAGCGGACCTTGAAGCCCACCACCTCGCCCAGGGGCGTGTCCAGTTCCTGCGCGATGCGCTTGGCCACGCTGGACGCCGCGATGCGGCGCGGCTGCGTGTGCCCGATCAGGCGGCCCTTGCCGTCCGCGGCATTGCGCCTGCCCCGCCCCATGGCCAGGGCGATCTTGGGCAGTTGCGTGGTCTTCCCGGAACCGGTTTCGCCGCAGACGATCACCACCTGGTGCGCGGCCATCGCGGCCATGATCTCCTCGCGCCGGGCGGAGACCGGAAGGTTCTCGGGAAAGGTGATGTTCAGCGGGGCAGGCAAGACGGCACGGGAAAAAGCCCGTGATTATCCGCCCCTCGCGCTCAGGCTGCGGCCGAGGCGTGGGCGACCCAGCCCGGCGACCGGGTATCGAGCTCGGCGATCTGGCCTGCCTGCGGGTCGAAGAACGCCAGCCGGCTGCCGTAGCTCCAGGCGGTGCGCGCCATGGCGCGGGCGGTCGCCACCGCCTGCGAGGGGCGCACCTGGGTGTTCGTGCACAGCACGCCGATGCCGACGTCGGCGCCCCAGGTCGTCGCGGCCTGCTCCAGGCCGGCCGGCTCGCGCGTGGTGCTCAGGGCCAGCGGCCGGGCCAGCCGGTCGCGGATCTGCACGGCCAGCTGAGCCAGCCGCTGCACGTCGGGCGCATGGGGCACCAGCAGCAGGAAACCGTCCTCGCCCAGACGGCCCATTTCCACGTTCTGCGGCACCACGCGGCGCAGCCGCCCGGCGCACACGAACAGGGCGTGGTTGAAGGCGGCGCGCCCGTGCAGGTTCTCCAGGGCATACAGGTTGGCCACGCAGACCGCCAGCACCCCGATGGGCCGGGCCTCCGCATTGCGCTGGAAGAACACGTCGCCGACCATCTGGCCGGTTTCGGTGTGCGAGCGCATGCGCGTGACCGGGTCGTAGCTGGGCCCGTGGGCCAGCACTTCCGACAGCTCCAGCAGGTAGGAATAGCGGGCCCACAGCACTGCCGCGATCACGCACAGGTAGGCCACGCCGGCGCTGGCGCTCAGCGCATGCACCGGCCAGGCGGTGGTGCGGGTCAGTGCGATCCACCCCAGGCCCGCGATGGCGACCAGCATGAAGACGAGGCCGGCCACCGCCATCCAGCCGGCGCGGTCGCCCCGGATGGCCCCGCGGGCGGCGACCACCAGCATCGCGGCGCCGACGGCAAAGGTGGCCACGGAACTGAGCGCCAGCGCCTGCGCCGGCTCCAGCAGCCAGCCCGCCAGCAGCACCAGTGCTCCCGCACCCAGCAGCGCCGCCACGGCGCGGCGACCGAGCGCCGCCTGCCGCAGCATGCCCAGCGTGGACATCAGCATGAGGGCGAGCGTCACCGCGGTGAGCACGGCCACGTGCGCGAGCACCCTCGCCTCCACCGGCTCTTGCAGCGGCAGCCACCCGAGGTAGGCCACCACGAAGGCCGCAGAGAACAGGGAGGTCAGGGCCGCCATGAGCGCAACGCGCCGCTGCGAACGCAGGAAGGCGGCCAGCGAGATCACCAGCATCAGCGTCGCCGTGCAGAAGAAGGCGCCCCAGAACGCCGCCGCGACGTTGTCCATGCGGGGGACGATAGCAAAGGGCGCCAGCGGGCGCCACACGGGTGTTGCTTTGGGCGCTAGGAGATCGACAGCGCCGAGGGCTGCGTCGGCAGCAGTTCCGCGATCTGCCCTTGCTGCGGGTCGAAGAAGGCGATGCGGCTGCCGTAGCTCCAGGCCGTGCGCGCCATCGCGCGCACCGTGGCCACCGCCTGCGCCGGCCGCACCTGCGTGCTGGTGGAAAGCACGCCGATGCCGACGTCCGCCGCCCAGCCCGTGCCGCGCCCGTCGATGCGCCCGGGCTCGCGGCTGATGCTCAGGGACACCGGCCGCGCCAGGCGCTCGCGCAGCTCGCGCGCGAGCTGGTCCAGGGCGCGCATGTCTTCCATGCTGCGCGTGAGCAGCAGGAAGCCGTCCTCGCCCAGGCGCCCCATCTCCACCGTCTGCGGCACGCAGCGGCGCAGGCGGCCGGCGCAGATGAACAGCGCGTGGTTGAAGGCCGCGCGGCCATGCAGGTTTTCCAGCGCATACAGGTTGGCGATGCACACCGCCAGCACGCCGACCGGACGCGCCTCGGCCTCGCGGTGGAAGAACACGTCGCCCACCAGCTGGCCGGTCTCGCTGTGCGAGCGCATGCGCGTGACCGGGTCGTAGCTGGGGCCGTGCGCCATCACCTCCGACAGCTCCAGCAAGTAGGAATAGCGCATCCAGAGCGCGGCCGCCATGACGGCCAGGTACCCCATGCCGGCCAGGGCGCTGAGCGCATGGACCGGCCAGGCGACCTCGCGGTCCACGGCGATCCAGCTCAGGCCCGCCAGCGACACCAGCATGACCGAGATGCCGCCCACCGTCGCCCATGCCAGGCGGTCGCCGCGCCGCGCGCTGCGCATGGCGACGCCCAGCATGAAGCAGCCCAGCGCGAAAGCGAGCACCGAACTGAGGACCAGCGCCTGCTGCGCCGGCAAGGCCCAGCCGGTTCCGAGCGCCGCCGCGTCCAGCACGGCCAGGCCGATGCCGGCGCGGCGCGCGACGCCCGGCTGGCGCAGCAGTCCGAGCAGGGCCAGCAGCATCAGCGACAGCACGCTCGCCACCAGCAGCGCCAGGTGCGCGAGCACGCGCGCTTCGACCGCGGGCTGCAGCGGCAGGCAGCCCAGGTAGGCCGCGACGAACAGGGCGGAGACGAGCGCGGACAGGCCCGCCGTCAGCGCGACGCGGCGCTGCAGGCGCAGGAAGGCAGCCAGGGAGATGCCGAGCATGAGGGTCGCCGTGCCGAAGAAGGCCCCCCAGAAGCCGGCGGCGATCGGATCCATGGCGTGCACGATAGCGCAAACGGCAAGGGCCTCCCCAAGGGGTTCCCTTACACTGTCGCGCCGAGTCCTCACCGCCGATGTCCGCCATCTTCAACTTCACCTTCGTGCCCTGGTTCCGCTCGGTGGCGCCCTACATCCACATGCACCGGGGCAAGACCTTCGTGGTGGGCATGGCGGGCGAGGCGATCGCCGCGGGCAAGCTGCCGCACATCGCCCAGGACATCGCGCTGATCCAAAGCATGGGCGTCAAGGTGGTCCTGGTGCACGGCTTCCGGCCGCAGGTCAACGAGCAGCTCAAGGCCAAGGGCCATGCCGCCCGCTACTCGCACGGCATGCGCATCACCGACGAAGTGGCGCTGGACAGCGCCCAGGAAGCCGCCGGCCAGCTGCGCTACGAGATCGAAGCCGCCTTCAGCCAGGGCCTGCCGAACACGCCCATGGCCGGCTCCACCGTGCGCGTGATCTCCGGCAACTTCATCACGGCCCGGCCGGTCGGCGTCGTGGATGGCGTCGACTTCCAGCACTCCGGGCTGGTGCGCAAGGTGGACGCGGCCGGCATCCGCCGCACGATCGACCTGGGCGCCATGGTGCTGCTGTCGCCCTTCGGTTTCTCGCCCACCGGCGAGGCCTTCAACCTGACGATGGAAGAGGTCACCACCAGCGTCGCGATCGCGCTGCAGGCGGACAAGCTGATCTTCCTGACCGAGATCCCCGGCGTGCGCACCAAGCCGCTGGAAGCCGAGGGCGAGGACAACCCGATCGACACCGAGCTGCCGCTGGCGGCGGCCGAACAACTGCTCGCCAGCCTGCCGCCGGCGAGCAACCCCACGGATACGGGCTTCTACCTGCAGCACTGCGTGAAGGCCTGCAAGGCCGGCGTGGAGCGCAGCCACATCATCCCCTTCGCGGTGGACGGCTCGCTGCTGCTGGAGGTCTACGTCCACGACGGCATCGGCACCATGGTGGTGGACGAGAAGCTGGAGGAACTGCGCGAGGCGACGGCCGACGACGTGGGCGGCATCCTGCAGCTGATCGAACCCTTCGAGAAGGACGGCACGCTGGTCAAGCGCGACCGCACCGAGATCGAGCGCGACATCGCCAACTACACCATCGTCGAACACGACGGCGTGATCTTCGCCTGCGCCGCGCTCTACCCTTATCCCGAGGCGCGCACCGGCGAGATGGCGGCGCTGACGGTCTCGCCGCAAAGCCAGGGCCAGGGCGACGGCGAGAAGATCCTGCGGCGCGTGGAGCAGCGCGCCCGCGCGATGGGCCTGGAGAGCATCTTCGTGCTCACCACGCGCACCATGCACTGGTTCCTCAAGCGCGGCTTCGTCCAGGTCGACCCCGACTGGCTGCCGGAGGCGCGCAAGCGCAAGTACAACTGGGACCGCAAGAGCCTGGTCTTCGTCAAGAAGCTCGCCTGAGCTGCTGCTTCGCGGCCCGCTGAGCCACCGGTCCTACACCGGCGGCGCCGCACGCCGACACTGCGTCCTGCGCCGGCGCTCTACCTTCGAGCATGGCCAATGCGTTTTCCACCCGGGCGGGACGCTTGCTGGAGCAGCTGCGCCCGCACCTGCGCGCCCTGCCGGCCGCCGCGGCCGGCGACGCGCTGCTCATGTCCCGGCTCGCCGGCGCCAGGCTGGCGCTGCTGGGCGAAGCCACCCACGGCAGCCACGAGTTCTACGCCGAGCGCGCCTTGCTCACGCAAGGCCTGATCCGCGACCACGGCTTCAACGCGGTGGTGGTCGAGGCCGACTGGCCGGACGCCTGGCGCGTCAACCGCTACGTGCGCTGGCGCTCGGACGACCGCAGCGCCGAAGAGGCGCTCTCCGGTTTCGAGCGCTTTCCCACCTGGATGTGGCGCAACACGGTGGTGCGCGATTTCGTCGAATGGCTGCGCGAGCACAACCGCGACCGCGCGCCTTCGCGGCAGGCGGGCTTCTACGGCATGGACCTGTACAGCCTCTACGGCTCCATGCGGGCCGTCCTGGACTACCTGGACCGCCACGATCCCGAGGCGGCGCAGCGCGCGCGCAGCCGCTACGCCTGCTTCGACCACTTCGGCGGGGACAGCCAGGCCTATGGCTACGCGGCGAGCTTCGGCATGCAATCGAGCTGCGAGGACGAGGTGATCCAGCAGCTGCGCGAAATGAACCGGCGCACCGCGGAACTGATCGCGGCCTCGACCGAGGAGCGCGCGGACCTGTTCCACGCACAGCAGAACGCCAGGCTGGTCCGCAACGCGGAGGAGTACTACCGCACCATGTTCCACCGGCGGGTGTCGTCCTGGAACCTGCGCGACAGCCACATGGTGGAGACGCTGCAGGCGCTGGAAAAGCGCATCGACGGCCTCGCGGGCCAGGCGCGCATGGCGGTGTGGGCGCACAACTCGCACCTGGGCGACGCCAGCGCCACCGAGATGGGCGACATGGGCGAGTGGAACGTGGGCCAGCTCGCGCGCGAGCGCTGGGGCGAGCAGGCGATGCTGGTGGGCTTCAGCACGCATGCGGGGACCGTCACGGCCGCCTCGGAATGGGATGGGGCGGGCGAGCGCATGCAGGTGCGCCCCGGCCTGCCGGGAAGCTGCGAAGCCCTCTTCCACGAGGCCGGAGAGGAACGCTTCTGGCTGCCGCTGAAGGGCAACGCGGCGCTGGGCGAACTGCTGAAGGACAAGCTGCTGCAGCGCGCGATCGGCGTGATCTACCTGCCGCAGTCGGAACGTGCCAGCCACTACTTCCACACGCGCCTGCCCGCGCAGTTCGACGCGATGATCCACATCGACCAGACGCGGGCGCTGCAACCGCTGGTCCCGGAACCGGCGTGGCACGCCGGGGAAACGGCGGAGACGTATCCGACGGGGCTGTGAAAACGTCACGGGCGGCCTGAGCCGCAATCCCTCGGGCGCGGGATCGGGCGCCGCATGGGTCCCGGGTCGAGCCCGGGACGACATCCGGGGTGACAGCGCCTAAGCCGCCATCGGCGCGCTGACGCCGCCGCTGGCGCGCGGGCGCAGCTGGCGCGCGAACAGCACGGCGCCCACCAGCGCCAGCGCGACGAAGCACAGGAAGGACCAGTTGGCGATCGAGCCACCCAGGAAGGTCCAGTCGATCTTGGTGCAGTCGCCGCTGCCGCGGAAGATCAGGGGGATCGCGCGCTTGAGCGGGAAGGTCTCGATCATCCCGTAGAAGTCCCGGCCGCAGGACGCGGTCTCCGGCGGGTACCACTGCAGCCAGCTCTGGCGGGCCGCGACGAAGGCGCCGAAGCCGGCGAAGAGCGTCATCAGCCCTGCCCCCGCCAGCAGCGCACCGCGCGACTTGAAGGCCGCCGTGAGGCCCGCGACGACGGCCACCAGCACCAGTGCATAGCGCTGCACGATGCACATGGGGCAAGGCTCCAGCCCCACGACGTGCTGCAGGTAGAGCCCGAAGGCGAGCATGGCCACGCAGGCCAGCGCCACCAGGGCCAGCACGCGCCGGGGCGCCGCATCGAACCAGTCCAGATTCCTCATTCCCTCTCCGTCCTTTCGCCCCTGCCGGCGCCCTCAGATGCCGGCACCGCTCTCCAGAAACACGCGGGCCTGCCGCGGTGTCGCCACCAGCGTGTCGCCCTCGCGCACGCCCATCTCCCGGAACTGCTGGGCGGGGATCTGCGCCTCGATCAGCGAGTCCGTTCCCACCCGATTGTCCGCCTGTTTGGTGCCGTCGACCGGCTGAAGTTCCAGCCGGGCCACGGGACCCACGACGATGGCGCGCGAGAGCTTGACGACGATGCCGGTGGCGCCGGGCGCCCAGCGCCGCACCTCCAGGTCGTGCGGCCGCACGTAGGCCGAGGCGCGGGCGTTCTGCGCCCCCGCGAGCTCGGGCGAATCGATCTGCATGCCTTCGAAGTGCACCTCGCCTTCATGGGCGCGGCCGTGGAACAGGTTCACATCGCCCAGGAAGCCGTAGACGAAGGGGCTGGCCGGGTGGTCCCAGACGTCCTGCGGCGAGCCCACCTGCTCGATGTTGCCGGCGTTCATCAGGACGACGCGGTCCGCGACTTCCAGCGCTTCCTCCTGGTCGTGCGTGACGAAGATGGAGGTCACGTGCAGGTCGTCGTGCAGGCGGCGCAGCCAGCGGCGCAGCTCCTTGCGCACCTTCGCGTCCAGCGCGCCGAAGGGCTCGTCCAGCAGCAGCACCTTGGGTTCGACCGCCAGCGCGCGGGCCAGCGCGATGCGCTGGCGCTGGCCGCCCGAGAGCTGCGAGGGGAAGCGGTCGGCCAGCCAGTCCAGCTGCACCAGCCCCAGGAGCTCGTGCACCTTCTGCTTGATCTGCGCTTCGGTCGGCCGCTGCGAGCGCGGCTTCACGCGCAGGCCGAAGGCCACGTTCTCGAACACCGTCATGTGCCGGAACAGCGCGTAGTGCTGGAACACGAAACCCACCTGGCGCTCGCGCACGTGCACGTCCGTGGTGTCCTCGCCGGCGAACAGGATGCTGCCGGCGTCGGCGGTTTCCAGCCCCGCGATGATGCGCAGCAGCGTGGTCTTGCCGCAGCCGGACGGGCCCAGCAGGGCGACCAGCTCGCCGGAATCGATGTTCAGGGAGACGTCGTTCAGCGCGCGGAAACTGCCGAAGTTCTTGCTGACGTCGCGGATCTCTATGCTCATGCGCTTGCCTTTCCTTGGAGGCCCAGGGGGCGCTCCGGCGGCAGCTCGGACGCCGCCTTCATCTCACGTTCCTGCTGCCATTCGGCCGCGGACTTGATCACCAGGGTGACCAGGGCCAGCAAGGCCAGCAGCGACGCCACGGCGAACGCCGCGACCGACTGGTATTCGTTGTAGAGGATCTCCACGTGCAGCGGCATCGTGTTGGTCTGCCCCCGGATGTGGCCGGACACCACCGACACGGCGCCGAACTCGCCCATGGCGCGCGCGTTGCACAGGATCACGCCGTAGATCAGGCCCCACTTGATGTTGGGCAGGGTCACGCGCCAGAAGGTCTGCCAGCCCGTCGCGCCGAGCACGATCGCGGCCTGCTCCTCGTCGGTGCCTTGCGCCTGCATCAGCGGGATCAGCTCGCGCGCGATGAAGGGGAAGGTGACGAAGATGGTCGCCAGCACGATGCCGGGCACGGCGAAGATGATCTTCACGTTGTGCTCGGCGAGCCAGGGCCCGAACCAGCCCTGCGCGCCGAAGACCAGCACGTAGATCAGGCCGGACACCACCGGCGACACCGAGAACGGCAGGTCCACCAGCGTGGTCAGGAAGGACTTGCCGCGGAAGTCGAACTTGGCGATGGCCCAGGCCGCGCAGACGCCGAACACGAGGTTCAGCGGCACCGCGATGGCGGCGGTGATCAGCGTCAGGCGGATCGCCGACCAGGCGTCGGGCTCCTTCAGCGCCTCGAGATAGGCGCCCAGGCCCTTGCGCAAGGCCTCGGTGAAGACCGCCGCGAGCGGCATCACCAGGAACAGCAGCAGGAACACGAGGGCCAGTCCGATCAGGGTGTTGCGCACCCAGGCCGGTTCGGTGGTGGTGACGCGCTTGCGCGTGAGGTCGGTCGCCATCAGGCCCTCACCCCGGCCCTCTGCCGCGAGCGGGAGACGGTGAGAAATGACTTCGTGTGCATCGTCACTGGCCTCCCGAGCGGCGGCGCTGCCAGGTCTGCAGCGCGTTGATCACCAGCAGCAGCAGGAAGGAGATGACCAGCATGACCGTGGCGACGGCCGTGGCGCCGGCGTAGTCGTACTGCTCCAGCTTGCCGATGATGATCAGCGGGGTGATCTCCGAGACCATAGGCATGTTGCCGGCGATGAAGATCACCGAGCCGTACTCGCCCACGGCACGCGCGAAAGCCATGGCAAAGCCGGTGACCAGGGCCGGCGCGATCGCCGGGAAGATCACCTTGCGGAAGGTCTGCCAGCGCGTGGCGCCCAGGCACATCGCGGCCTCTTCCAGCTCCTTCTCGTTTTCCTCCAGCACCGGCTGCACCGTGCGCACCACGAAAGGCAGCCCGATGAAGATCAGCGCGATCACGACGCCGTTGGGGTTGAACGCCAGCTTGATGCCCAGCGGCTCCAGGTACTGGCCGATCCAGCCGTTGCCGGCCAGCAGCGCGGTCAGCGAGATGCCGGCCACCGCCGTCGGCAGCGCGAACGGCAGGTCCACCAGCGCATCGACGATGCGCTTGCCCGGAAAGGAGTAGCGCACCAGCACCCAGGCGACCAGCAGCCCGAACACCACGTTCACGCAGGCGGCGATGAAGGACGCGCCGAAGGTGAGGCGGTAGGAGGCGAGGACGCGGGGCGATGCGACGGCGGCCCAGAACTGGTCCCAGGACAGCGTGAAGGTCTTGAAGACCAGCGCCGCCAGCGGGATCAGCACGATCAGGGACAGGTACAGGACCGTGTAGCCCAGGGTCAGGTGGAACCCCGGAAGGACCTTCCTGCCGCCGCCGCGCGAAGAAGAAGGCGCCGCCGCCGTGCCCGGCAGCGGCGCCGCGAGTGCGCCACTCATGTCGTCCTTACTTGACGGTGTAGATCTTGTCGAACTGGCCGCCGTCGTTGAAGTGCACCTTCTGCGCCTCGGCCAGGGAGCCGTACAGCTCCTGCACCGAGAACAGCTTGATCTGCTTGAACTTGGGGTACTTCTTCAGGACGGCCTCGTTGGTGGGCCGGATGTAGTGCTTGGCCGCGATCTCCTGGCCTTCTTCCGAGTACAGGAAGTTCAGGTAGGCCTTGGCGAGGTCAGCCGTGCCCTTCTTGGCGACCGTGCGCTCCACGACGGCCACCGGGTTCTGCGCGATGATGCTCATGGAGGGATACACCACGTCCACCTTGTTGGCGCCGAACTCCTGGTTGACCGACTCGACCTCCGATTCGAAGGTAATGAGCACGTCGCCGGTGTTGCGCTGCAGGAAGGCGCTGGTGGCGTCGCGGCCACCGCGGGCCAGCACCGGCACGTTCTTGTACAACTTGCCGACGAAGTCCGCGGCCTGGGCGTCGGTGCCGCCCTTCTTCTTCACGTAGCCCCAGGCAGCCAGGTAGGCGTAGCGCCCGTTGCCGCCGGTCTTGGGGTTCACCACCACGACCTGCACGCCCGGCTTGACCAGGTCGTCCCAGTCCTTGATGCCCTTGGGGTTGCCGTTGCGCACCAGGAACAGCATGGTGGACGTGGTCGGCGCCGCGTCGTGCGGGAAGCGCTTGGCCCAGTCCTTGGCCACGATGCCCTTGTCGGCGAGGAATTCGACGTCCGTGGTGGTGTTCATGGTCACCACGTCGGCGTCCAGCCCGTCGGCCACGGCACGCGCCTGCGCGCTGGAGCCGGCGTGCGACTGCTCGATCTTGACGTCCTTGCCCGCGGTCTTCTTGTACCAGGGCACGAAGGCCGCATTGATGTCCTTGTAGAACTCGCGCGCCACGTCGTAGGAGACGTTCAGCAGGGTTTGCTGCGCGGAGGCCGCGCCGCTGGCCGCCAGCGCGAGCGAGGCGAGGAGGATCTTGATCTTGGAGGTGGTCATGAGATGCAAACGGGGCCTAAGGCCCCGTCCTTGCTGTGAATCCGCGATTTTATTTGTTTGGCTGCGGCGTGAGGCGCAGGTAGGGGCGAACGGCCTGGAAACCCTTGGGGAAGCGCTCGGCCAGCTCCTTGGGATCCGTGATGCTGGGCACGATCACCACGTCGTCGCCCTGCTTCCAGTTGGCCGGCGTCGCGACCTTGTGGCTGTCGGTCAGCTGCAGGGAATCGATGACGCGCAGGATCTCGTCGAAGTTGCGGCCCGTGGACGCGGGGTAGGTCAGCGTCGTGCGGATCACCTTCTTGGGGTCGATGATGAACACGCTGCGCACGGTGGCGTTGGCCAGCGCGTTCGGGTGGATCATGTCGTAGAGCGTCGCGACCTTGCGGTCCGCATCGGCGAGGATGGGGAAGTTGACCGTCGTGTTCTGGGTCTCGTTGATGTCCTTCACCCAGCTGTGGTGCGACTCCACGGGGTCGACGCTCACGGCGATCGGCTTGACGCCGCGCTTGCCGAACTCGCCCGACAGGGCGGCCGTCTTGCCCAGTTCGGTGGTGCACACCGGCGTGAAGTCCGCGGGATGGGAGAACAGGACCACCCAGGAATCGCCGGCCCACTCGTGGAACCTGATGGTGCCGGCGGTGGAATCCTGGACGAAATCGGGGGCGATGTCGCCGAGTCGCAAGGTCATGGCCTTCTCCTTCTTGATGGGAACAGGGGATTGTGGGGACCCTGCCTTAGGTGCACAACGAATATGTCGTTGTTTGTTTATGGCCGGATCACTCTAAAGAAGCGGCCGCAGCTCGCCCGCGGCGTCCTGCAGCAGGGGCAGCAAGTCCTTGCGCAGCGCGCCAGGCTCCAGCCGTTGCCGGGTCGACACGACGTTGAGCGCCGCCACCGTGCGGCCATCCATGTCCCGCAGCGGCACGGCGAGCGCATGCACGCCCAGCTCGTGCTCTTCGCTGGCCACGCAGAAGTCCTGCCGCCTGACCTCGTCGATCAGGGCGCGAAAGGAACGCGGGTCGGCCACGGTGTGGCCCGTCAGGCGAGGCAGTTCGCGGCCTTTCATCCATGCGGCGAACTCGCCGCGGCCCTTGGCGGCCAGCAGCACCCGTCCCGTCGACGTGGCGTGGGCCGGCAGGCGCGCCCCCAGGTGCAGGCCATAGGCCAGCAGCGCCGAGCCGCTGCGCGCGACGATCACCACATGCTCGCCGTCCAGCACGACGGCCGAAAAGGATTCCCCCGTGAGGGCCGCCAGCCGGTTCAAGGTGGGCTGCACGGCGCGCGGCAGCCGGGCGCTGGCCAGGTAACTGCCGGAGAAGCGCAGCACCTTCGGCGCCAGCCAGAACCAGCTGCCGTCGGTCTCGACATAGCCCAGGTGCGCCAGCGTCAGCAGGTGCCGGCGCGCGGCCGCGCGGGTCAGGCCCGCGCGCTCGGCGGCCAGCGTCGCGTTGAGCCGCTGGCGCTGGGTGTCGAAGCTCTCCAGCACGGCCAGGCCCTTGGCCATGCCGGCGATGTAGTCCGCGTGCGCGATCGTCATGGGAGGGTTTGCTGCGCGATCATCGCGCAAGCTGCGCAATCATCGCACAGGACCGCGCACCCTCCCCTGTTCGCCGGCGGCGCCCGGGCCTAAGCTGGCGGCCATCAGGAGACAACCATGAGCACCCGTACCCAGGTCGCCATCATCGGCGCCGGCCCCGCCGGCCTGCTGCTCGGGCAGCTGCTGCACAAGGCAGGCATCGCCAACGTGATCGTGGAACGGCAGAGCGGCGAGTACGTGCTGGGCCGCATCCGGGCCGGCATCCTCGAGCAGGTCACCGTCGACCTGCTCAAGGAAGCCGGCGTGGGCGAGCGGGTGCAGCACGAAGGCATCGTGCACCACACGATCGAACTGGTGTTCGCCGGCAGCCGCCATCCGATCGACGTGCACGGCCTCACCGGCGGCAAGGTGGTGACCGCCTATGGCCAGACGGAGCTGACGCGCGACCTCATGGAGGCGCGCGCTGCCGAAGGGCTGCAGACCGTGTACCAGGCGGCCAACGTCAGCCTGCACGGACTCGACGGCGATGCGCCCCTGCTCCGCTACCAGAAGGACGGCCAGGAGCACGAGCTGCGCTGCGACTTCATCGCGGGCTGCGACGGCTACCACGGCGTGAGCCGGGCCACGGTCAAGGACCAGGTCAGGGAGTTCGAACGGGTGTACCCCTTCGGCTGGCTGGGCGTGCTGTCGGACACGCCGCCCGTGTCCCCGCACGCCATCGTCTACGGCAACAGCGACCGCGGCTTTTCCCTGTGCTCCATGCGCAGCCTGACGCGCAGCCGCTACTACGTGCAGTGCCCGCTCGACGACAAGGTGGAGGACTGGAGCGACCAGCGTTTCTGGGACGAGCTGCGCCGCCGGCTCGACCCCGAGCTGGCGCGCAAGATCGTCACCGGGCCCAGCATCGAGAAGAGCATCGCGCCGCTGCGCAGCTTCGTCGCCGAGCCGCTGCGCTTCGGGCGGCTATTCCTGGCCGGCGACGCCGGGCACATCGTCCCGCCCACGGGCGCGAAAGGCCTGAACCTGGCCGCCACCGACGTGAAGTACCTCGCGGGTGCGTTGATCGAGCACTTCCGGGAACGCAGCGCGGCGGGCATAGACACCTACTCGCAGCGCTGCCTGCGCCGCATCTGGAAGGCGGAGCGCTTCTCCTGGTGGCTGACCAACCTGATGCACCGCTTCCCGGACACCGAGGGCTTCGGCCAGCGCGTGCAGGAGGCGGAACTGGACTACCTGGTGAACTCGCGGGCGGCGTCGACCGCCCTGGCGGAGAACTACGTGGGGCTGCCGCTGTAACCTCGTCCCCCGCCGCTGGAGCCCGGGCCAGGGGAATGAAAAAAGGGCCGCATCGCGGCCCTTCGTCCTTGGCTGGAACGGTGCATCAATCCGCGAACTTGCCGCCCGCCCTGATCACCGGGCCCCACTTGTCGATCTCGGACTTCAGCCAGCCGTGCAGCGCCTCGGGGGTGTTGGTGTTGTCCGGCACGATCTCGGCGCCGAGGTCGTCCATGCGCTTGACCACGTCCGGGTCCTTGAGCGCGGTGCGCACGGCGGCGTTCATGCGGTCGACGATGGCCTTGGGCGTGCCCTTGGGCGCGTAGATGCCGTGCCACACGACGACCTCGAAGTCCTTGAGGCCCTGCTCGGCCAGCGTCGGCGCGTTCGGCAGCACCTTCACGCGGTTCCTGGTCGTGACGCCATAGAGCTTGACGCTGCCGGCCTTGATCTGCGGCACGGTCTGCGTGGTCTGGTCGCACAGCACGTCGACCTGGCCACCGAGCAGCGCGTTCATGGCGGGGGCCGTGCCCTGGAAGGGGACTTCGGTCAACTGCACGCCGATGGCGCGCTGGAACATCATGCCGCACAGCTGCGACACCGCGCCCAGGCCCGCGTTGGCCAGGTTGATCTTGTCCTTGTTGGCGCGGATGTAGCTGACCATCTCGGGAAAGGTGCTGGCGGGGAAGTCCTTGCGCGCCAGCAGCGTCATCGGCACCTCCACGGCCTGGCTCACGAACTCGAAGTCCTTGAGCGGGTCGAAGGAGAGCTTGCGGTACAGCGCGGGCGCCGTCGCCATGCCGTTGTGGTGGATGAAGAAGGTGTAGCCGTCCGGCTGCGCCTTCGCGACATAGGCCGCGGCCACCGTGCCGCCGGCACCGAGCTTGTTCTCGACGACCACGGTCTGGCCGAGCGACTTGGTCATGGCCGCGCCCAGCGTGCGGGCCACGACGTCGGTGGGACCGCCGGCGGCGAAGGGCACGACGAGCGTGATGGGCTTGGTGGGCCAGTTGCCCTGCGCCTGGGCGACCGCTGCCGCGCCTAGGGCCAGCAGCGCTGCGAGGGTGCGCTTGAACTTCATCGTTGTATCTCCTGGGTAGGGATGCCGGACTGCGGCATGGGCGGGAGGGTAGCCAGACACGCCCGGCGCAGCATCGGTAAGTACCCCAGCGGCGGCCTCCCTAGCTCTGCTAGCCTTGTCGCCATGACGCGCTCCCACGCTCCCCTGCACGGCATCCGCATCCTGAGCCTCGCGCTGAACCTGCCCGGCCCCGCCGCCTTGATGCGCTGCCGGCGCATGGGTGCCAGCTGCACCAAGCTCGAGCCGCCGTCGGGCGATCCCATGGGGCACTACAACCCTGCGGCCTACGCGCAGCTGCACGAAGGCGTGAAGGTGCTGCAGGCGGACCTGAAGACTGCGCAGGGACAGGAGGCGGTGCACCGCGAACTCGCACGCACGGACATCCTGCTGACATCGTTCCGGCCGTCCGCGCTCGAGAAGCTCGGGCTTGGATGGAAGCCGCTGCATGCGCGCTATCCGGCCTTGAGCCAGGTCGCGATCGTCGGGGCGCCCGGTGCGCGGGCCGAGGAGCCTGGCCACGACCTGACCTACCTCGCCGACAACGGCCTGGTGCCGGGGCTGGAGCTGCCGGCCACGCTCTACGCCGACATGGGCGGCTCGCTGATGGCCTCCGAAGCGGTGCTGCAGGCCGCGCTGCGCAAGCACGAGCGTTACGCGGGCGGCGGCGACCCGCATCCGGAAGGCTTGTACCTGGAGGTGGCCCTGGCGGACGCGGCGGGGTATCTCGCCTTGCCGCGGCGCTGGGGGCTGACGCAAGCCAGCGGCTCCGTGGGCGGCGCCCACGCCGGCTACCGCGTGTACCCGTGCAAGGATGGACGCGTGGCCGTGGCGGCCCTGGAGCCGCATTTCGCCGCGGCGCTGTGTGCTGCGGCCGGCGTGGAAGGCAGCGACGTGAAGACGATGTTCGCGCCGCGGACGCACGATGCGGTGGCGGCGTTCTTCGCTTCGCAGACGCGGGCGGCGCTGGACCGGCTGGCGGTCGAGAAGGACCTGCCGCTGCACACGATGGCGTGACACCCGGCCATGCCATGCCGCGTGTGATCCGGCAGCCATGAGGCGCCTGTCCGGGCGCCCCAGGGATCAGGGATTGCGGGGCGGGCCCGCAATGACATCCCGCTTACTTCGTCTTGCGCGGCGGCAGGCCCGTGTGCTGCGTGAGCAGCCGGCCCTTGACGGGACCCGTCGAATTCTTGCGCCGAGGGCTCGCGTAGGTGCCGTCCGTGATCGGCTGGTAGGTCGGCACGAGGTGGTGCTTGCCGTTGCCGATCAGGTCCGCGCGCCCCATGGCCTTGAGCGCGTCGCGCAGCATCGGCCAGTTGTTCGGGTCGTGGTAGCGCAGGAAGCCCTTGTGCAGGCGCCGGCGGCGCTCGCCGCGCACGATGTCCACCGTCTCGCTGTCGCGCGTCACCTTGCGCAGCGTGTTCTTGCCGGAGTGGTACATGGCCGTGGCCGTGGCCATCGGGCTCGGGTAGAAGGCCTGCACCTGGTCGGCACGGAAGCCGTTGCGCTTGAGCCAGATCGCCAGGTTCATCATGTCCTCGTCGCTCGTGCCGGGGTGCGCGGCGATGAAGTACGGGATGAGGTACTGCTCCTTGCCCGCTTCCTTCGAGAACTTGTCGAACATCTGCTTGAAGCGGTCGTAGCTGCCCACGCCCGGCTTCATCATCTTCGACAGCGGCCCCTGCTCGGTGTGCTCGGGGGCGATCTTCAGGTAGCCGCCCACGTGGTGCTGCACCAGCTCCTTGACGTACTCGGGCGACTGCACCGCGAGGTCGTAGCGCAGGCCCGAGCCGATCAGGATCTTCTTGATGCCCTTGAGCGCGCGCGCGCGCCGGTAGATCTGGATCAGCGGGCCGTGGTCGGTGTTCAGGTTCTGGCAGATGCCCGGGTAGACGCAGCTGGGCTTGCGGCAGGCCGCCTCGATCTCGGGCGTCTTGCAGCCGATGCGGTACATGTTGGCCGTCGGGCCGCCGAGGTCGGAGACGACGCCGGTGAAGCCCTCGACCTTGTCGCGGATCTCCTCCACCTCGCGGATGATGGAGTCCTCGCTGCGGCTCTGGATGATGCGGCCCTCGTGCTCGGTGATGGAGCAGAAGGTGCAGCCGCCGAAGCAGCCGCGCATGATGTTCACGCTGAAGCGGATCATCTCCCAGGCCGGGATCTTCGCCTTGCCGTAGGAGGGGTGCGGCGCGCGCGCGTACGGCAGCCCGAATACGTGGTCCATCTCCGCCGTCGTCAGCGGGATGGGCGGCGCCGTGAGCCACACGTCGCGTTCGGCGTGCGCCTGCACCAGGGCGCGCGCGTTGCCCGGGTTGGTCTCCAGGTGCAGCACGCGGCTGGCGTGGGCGTACAGGACGGCATCCGACTTCACCGCTTCGTAGGAAGGCAGGCGGATGACGGTGCGGTCGCGATTGAGCTTCACGCGCGGGTTGGGCATGAACTGCAGGGCCTGCACGCTGCCTTGCACCGGCGCGGCGCCGCCCTCTTCCTTCGCGCAGGTCCCGCCCTGGGCCTTCGCCTGCTCGGCGATGGTCATGTAGGGGTTGACGTGGTCCTCGACGCGGCCGGGCGCGTCGACGCTGGTGGAGTCGACCTCCATCCAGCCTGGCGGCGTGGAGCGGCGCACGAAGGCGGTGCCGCGCACGTCCGTGATGTTCTCGACCGGCTCGCGGGCCGCCAGCCGGTGAGCGACCTCGATGATCGCGCGCTCGGCGTTGCCATAGAGCAGCAGGTCGCACTTGGCATCCAGCACGATGCTGTGCCGCACCTTCTCCGACCAGTAGTCGTAGTGCGCGATGCGGCGCAGGCTTCCTTCGATGCCGCCCAGGATGACGGGCACGTCCTTGAAGGCCTCGCGGCAGCGCTGGCTGTACACGATCGCGGCGCGGTCCGGTCGCTTGCCCGCCACGTCCCCGGGCGTGTACGCATCGTCGCTGCGCACTTTCCGGTCCGCCGTGTAGCGGTTGATCATGGAGTCCATGTTGCCGGCGGTCACGCCCCAGAACAGGTTGGGCTTGCCCAGCGCCTTGAAGGCTTCGGCGCTGTGCCAGTCCGGCTGGGAGATGATGCCCACGCGGAAGCCCTGCGCTTCCAGCGTGCGGCCGATCACCGCCATGCCGAAGCTCGGGTGGTCCACGTACGCGTCGCCGGTCACCAGGATCACGTCGCAGCTGTCCCAGCCGAGCGCGTCCATCTCCTTCCGGCTCATCGGCAGGAAGGGAGCGGGGCCGAAGCGATGCGCCCAGTACTTGCGGTAGCTGGTGATCGGCTTGGCGGCGCGCGCGAAGAAGGAGACGTCGACGGGAGCGTTCATGCGTGTTTCGGGCAACCCGCCATTTTAGGGACTCGCACCCATCCGTGCCCTTCCATGGGTATTGCTGCCTCAGCCTTCCAGGCAGCGCTGGCGCGAGCGGGCCACCAGGGCGAGCACCTCCTGGGCGTCCGGCGCCTTCGCCATCAGGCCCAGCGCCACCATCGCGAGCAGGAGCTCGGCGTGCTCCTGCCCGACATCGCCCAGCGCCTGGCACAAGGCGGTGTAGATGCGATCCAGTTCGGCTTCGGTCATGGTTCGATCCCCTTTTCCCGCAGGCAGCCCAGCACGGGAGCCGGGTCCAGTCCGCGCCAGCGGCCCATCACGTAGCCGTCCGGCCGCACGAGCACCAGTCCCGTGGCCTTCCCGCCCGGCAGGCCGTAACGGTTGCGCGCCTGGCCGTGCCCATCGGCCCCGGTTGCGATCTCCAGGACGGCGACCCCCCTGGCCGCGAGGTCCGCGAGCGCGTGCGGGGCGGCCCCGTCGCTGAACACCAGGCAGGTGAAGTCCGTGCCGAAGCACTGCGTCAGGTGGATCTCGCCCCCCGGGCCGCGCACGAGCGCCTCCGGCGCGGGCTGGCCCGGCGCAGCCTGCGCGGAGGCCCACGCACCCTGCTCCGGCGCGTTCAGCGGCGAATCGGCGTAGGCGACAGGCGCCACCTGCCGCGGGTTGATCAGCGAACGCACCGCGGGTTCGTCCAGCGCCAGGCGCAGCGTCGCCTCGCGCAGGAGGCGGAAGGCGAAGTCCGGCGGGGCCATGAATTCGGTGCTCTTGGAACCGTAGGCGATGTTCTCGCGCGCCGCATGCACGCGCTCGGAGGAATAGGTGTCCAGCAGCGTGTCCTGGGCGCCGCCTTCCAGCACCAGCGCGAGCTTCCACGCCAGGTTGGCCGCATCGTCCAGGCCGGAGTTCAGGCCGCGCACGCCGAAGATCGGCACCAGGTGCGCCGCGTCGCCGGCCAGCAGCACGCGCCCGTGCCGGTACGAGGGCAAGGTGAGGCACTTGGCGTTGTACATCGAGGCCCAGAGCAGTTGCCACGGCGCGTCCTCGCCGATCATGGCAAGGTGGCTCTGCACCCGCGGCAGGATGTTGCCGGGCTTGAGCGCCTCGGCCGCATCCTCGCCGTCGCGCAGCTGGTAGTCGATGCGCCAGACCGAGTCGGGCTGGCGGTGCATCAGCAGCGTGGAGCCCGGATTGGACGGCGGGTCGAACCAGGCCAGCCGCTCCACCGGGCGACGCGTCTCCTGCACGATGTCGACGATGACGTAGCGCCCCTCGTACTGCGTGCCCTCGAACGCCAGGCCGAGCTGCTCGCGCACGGTGCTGCGGCCGCCGTCGCAGGCCACCAGGTAGTCGGCGCGCAGCTGCTGCCGGCCGGACGGCCCGTGCGCTTCGACCACGACCCCTTCGGCTTGCGTCTGCACGCCGCTCAGGCGTGTCGACCACGCGACCTGCACGAGCTGCGGCACCGTCTGCAGCGCCTGGTGCACGAAGGCTTCCACGTGGTACTGCTGGATGTTGACCATGGGCGCGAAGCGCTGCGTGGGCTCGCTGGGCATCTCGAAGTGCAGCACCTCGCGGTCGCGCCAGTAGCTGCGCCCGCCGGTCCAGGGCAAGGCCCTGGCCGCGAGCGCCTGGCCGGCGCCGGCCGACCAGAGGATCTCCTGCGAGCGGCGCGAGATGCAGATGGCGCGGCTGCCGGTGCAATAGCCTTCGTCGGCTTCCAGCACCACGCTGCGCACGCCCTGGCGCGCCAGCAAGGCGGCCAGCGTCAGGCCGACGGGCCCGCCGCCGGCGATGAGGACCGGAACGCGGTCCGGAAGCGGCTGGGCAGTGGCCACGCTAGCTCCTGTTGCGGTGCGGGCGCCACTCTATGCGCCGGCCCGCCCCGCGTCCAGAAGCGCTCAGCGCTCCCGGGGCAGCTTGCCGCGCGCGGCGTCCAGTTCCCAGGGACTGGACTCGACGTTCGGGCCGTCGGGATAGGACTCCGCGCCCTTGGCGACGCCGGGACGCGGCCGCGCACCGGGCACACCGGCCGGCACCTGCGCGCCTGCTTCGTCCAGCACCTCGGCGCCCGCGGGCGGCTGTTGCGTGGATGTCTGCCCCAGCGTCTTGTTGCCGCAACCGTCGGCGTTGCCGTGGTCCTCGTTGCCCCCGCGGTCGCCCTCGGCGCCGATGCTCGTGTTCGTGCTCATGCCGTGAATCTAGGCGCGGCAGCGCCCGCGCGCTGCAAGGAGGGGGGCCAGCACCCTGTAGGACGCCACGGGCGCAGCTTCTAAACTGGCAGCCCACCGTGGAGGACGCATGCCCAGCTACAGCACCTTGCGCATCGAACAGGACCCGGACCATCCCCGCATCGCGCGGCTGGTTCTCGACCGCCCCGGTCGCCTCAATGCCATCAACGAGGAGATGCCGCGCGAGATCCGCGCCGCGGTCGAGTGGGCGAACGCCGAGGACGAGGTGCACGTCATCATCGTCGAGGGAGCCGGCAAGGGCTTTTGCGGCGGCTACGACCTGTCGGTGTTCGGCCAGGGCGAGGCGGACCACCCTTGCCAGCAGGAGCGCAACCCCTGGGACCCGATGGTCGACTACGGCTACATGAAGCGCAACACGGAGGACTTCATGGCGCTGTGGCGCAGTCCCAAGCCCACGATCGCCAAGGTGCACGGCCATGCGGTGGCCGGCGGCAGCGACATCGCACTGTGCTGCGACCTGCTGGTCATCGCCGAGGATGCGCGCATCGGCTACATGCCCACGCGGGTGTGGGGCTGCCCGACGACCGCCATGTGGACCTACCGGCTGGGGCCCACGCGCGCCAAGCAGATGATGTTCACCGGCGACACCATCGACGGCCGCACCGCCGCCGAATGGGGGCTGGCCAACGAAGCCGTGGCCGCCGCGGCGCTGGACGCGGCCACGCTCGCGCTGGCGCAGCGCATCGCCGGCGTCCCCCGCAGCCACCTCGCCATGCACAAGCTCGTCGTCAACCAGGTGCTGCTCACCATGGGGCTGGAGCAGGCGCAGAGCCTCGCCACCGTGTTCGACGGGATCACGCGCCACAACCCCGAGGGCATGTGGTTCCGCCGCTATGCGCAGGCCGAAGGCTTCAAGGCGGCTGTGCAGTGGAGAGACAGCGGCAGGCCCATCCCGGAGGGAGACGAGGCGCGCGCCCTGGCCGAGCAACTCCGGCGGGACAAGCAAGGCTGAGCGGTGACGCGACGGGCGCCCTCCTACACGGGCTAGGCCCCTGTCCGACGTGCGCGGCGCGCGCCCGTTCTTACATTGGTTCTGGACCGGCCGTCCGCCGGCCCTGCAACTTCCAAGGAGAGCAACGATGGCACAAGGGCAAGACCAGAACCGCCAACAGGACCAGCAGAACCAGCAAAACCAGCAGGACCAGGACAAGCAGCAGCAGCAGCGCCAGCAGGACCAGCAGCGGCAGCAGGACCAGCGGCAGCAGCAGGGTGGCTCGGGCATGGGCAGCGGCAGCAGCGGTGGCTCCGGCATGGACAGCGGCAGCAGCGGTGGCGGCCAGCGGCAGCAGGACCAGCAGCAGGATCGCCAGGGCTCGCAGCAGGACCAGCAGCGCCAGCCAGGCGGTGGCCAGCAAAGCGGCGGGCAGCAAAGCGGCGGCCAGCAGGACCCGCAGAAGCAGGACCAGCAGCGCCAGCGTTGAGCGGACCTCACCCACGGCAGGCGGGGCATGGCCCCGCCTTTGCTTTTGCCGTTTCGCCTAAGCTCGCGCCATGAACGACGAGCACGATCCGCAGGCCGTGGTGCGCTTCTGGCGCGAGGCCGGTCCCGGCCGCTGGTTCAAGCGCGACGACGGCTTCGATGCCCTCTTCCGCGAGCGCTTCCTTGCTGCGCATGAAGCAGCGGCCGCAGGCAGCTTGTCGCAGTGGGGCGCCACGGCGCAAGGCGCGCTGGCGCTCGTGCTGCTGCTGGACCAGTTTCCGCGCAATGCCTTTCGCGGCAGCCCGCGCGTGTATGCCACCGACGCGCAAGCGCGCAAGGCCGCCGACGCCGCCATCGCCGCCGGCCACGACCTGCGGGTGGATCCCGCGTTGCGCCCTTTCTTCTACCTCCCGTTCATGCATTCGGAGGACGTGCGGGACCTGGAGCGCTGCGTCGCGCTGAACCAGGAACTCGGCGGCGAGCACCTGCGCTTCGCGCGGCACCACCGCGACATCGTCGCGCGCTTCGGCCGCTTCCCGCACCGCAACGCGCTGCTGGGCCGCGCGAGCTCAGGGGAGGAAGAGCGCTTCCTCGCCGAGGGCGGCTTTTCCGGCTAGCAGGGAATGTCGACGGCTTCGCGCCCGGGCGCCAGGGCGAGCGTCGACAGGTCGAGTTCCGAATCCTCGAAGTCCGGCGCGTCCGCGTCCGCATGCAGGCCCAGGCGGCCTTCGTGGGGTCCGTAGGTTTCCGGCGAGATGACGATGCCACCGCCGCTGGCCGTGGCGGCGACCGCCGCCGCGCGCTCCGGCTGGTCGCCCAGCGGCGTGCACCACAGCCGCCCCTGCACGCGGAAGTAGGCGAGCGTGCAGACGCCGCTCACCACGCCGATGCACAGCCCACCGTGCGCGGTCGAGCGCTGCAACGCGATGGCCATGCGCACCGCGGCACCGGGGTTCTCGAAGGTGACGAGCGCGGCGTTGTCCTGGTAAGGGTCCAGCCGGCCGTTGTGGCAACTGTTGAGGGCCTGCACGGACCGGTGAAACAGCACGGCACTCGCGGGGTCGGCGCCCACCAGCTCCGCGTGCACCAGCGTGAGGTGGCGCTGCTCGAAGCGGATGCTCCCGCGTTCCTCCCCGAGGAACAGGCCCTTCCAGATCGCCGGCGGCAACTGGTGCAGCACCTTGTCCGAGAGGGCCTCGAGCAGCAGGGCGCGTTCCTGGACTGGGTGCATCATTATTCCCGTCGACGTAACGGGATGAAACCATGCGGTGCGCACGGGCCTGGTAGGGGAAAACGGCCGGGTTGCTAGGATTTTTGCCTAGGCTTGCGTTTTGCCGCCCTGGCGGGGCTCTTCGCGGCATCGAGGTCCAGTTCGATCCAGGCCGGCGCATGGTCGCTGGCCTTTTCCTCGCCGCGCACCCAGGTGTCCACGCCCGCGGCGCGCAGCGCCGGTGCGAGCCGGTGGTTCAACAGCAGGTGGTCGATGCGCAGGCCGGAGTTGCGTTGCCAGTGCTGCCGGAAGTAGTCCCAGAAGGTGTAGATCGGGGCATCGGGGTGCAGGCTGCGGATGGCATCCGTCCACCCTTGCGCCAGCAGGCGTTCCCAGCAGGCACGGCTTTCCGGTTGCAGCAGCGCGTCCTTGCGCCAGGACTTCGGGTTGTAGATGTCGAAGTCCGTCGGCACCACGTTGAAGTCGCCGCACAGCACCACCGGATGCTCCGAGTCCACGAGCGACTTCGCGTGCGCGATCAGGCGCTCGAACCAGGCGAGCTTGTAGTCGAACTTGGGCCCGGGCTGCGGATTGCCGTTGGGCAGGTAGAGGCAGCCGACGATGACGCCGTCCACCGCCGCCTCGAGGTAGCGGCTCTGCTCGTCCTCCCCGTCGCCCGGCAAGGCGCGGCGAACTTCCACGGGTGCGCTTTCGCGCGCGAGGATCGCCACGCCGTTCCAGGAACGCTGGCCCTTCCACAGCGCCTGGTAGCCCGCAGCGCGGATCTCCTGCACGGGGAAGCCCTCGTCGAGCGCCTTGAGCTCCTGCAGGCAGGCCACGTCCGGCTGCTCGCGCTCGAGCCAGCGCAGGAGATGCGGCAGGCGTGTCTTCACGCCGTTGACGTTGAAGGTGGCGATTTTCATGGGCGGCACGATCCTACAGAAGGCCGGCGCTCGCCGGGCTTAGATTGGCTCCATCGCACAGGAGGAAACGACATGCCCCATCCGGACGGCAGGACCAAGGCCAGCGGCGACGTGCACGCGCCCGACGGGGAGGAACGCGCACGCCGCAACCGCGAAGGCGGCCCCGTCGCCGACGATTCCGATCTTCCGCTGGACGAGGCTTTGCAGGACGAGGCGCGGCCCGGCAAGGGCGAGAACCAGGCCGGTTTCCTCAAGGACAAGGAAGCGCCCGGCCCGGGAGAAGGGTCCCGTTCGCGCTAGGGCTTGGCGCGATCGCGGCGGAAGGCCTCGGCGCCGCCGCTGCCGCCGCCATCGGGAAAGTCGTGCGGATCCAGCGGCCCCTTCTTCTTTTTCAGCTGCGGCGCTTCCACGATCGTGCTCGCCGAGTTCTCGCCATGGTCGGGTGTGGCGGGAACGGAGGAGGTCGGGCGCTCGCCCAGGTGCGCGTTGCGGGTACGTGTGTCGCGGGACTTCATGGTGCAAACTTAAGTCCCGGCCGGCTGCCCCGGCTGTCGGACAAGCCCGCGATGCGTGCCCTGAACACTGCCTGTGCCTTGCTGCTGTCCGCCGCGGCCCTGCCGTTGTGCGCGCAGGACGATCCGCTGAAGTCGCCCGCCTGCGGGGCCGCCGTCGCGGGACTGCAGTCCGCGCGCGCCGCCGGCGAAGCGCCCGCGCGCGTCGAGGCGCTGCGCAGTGCCGCCGCGGCGACCTGCCTGGGAATGGGCAGCGGACCCAGCCGCCCCGGGCGCGTCGTGCAGGCCCCCATCGCCGTCGCGCCGCCGCAGATCGAAGTGGCGCCCGCGCCGGGCGTGGCGCTGCCCATGCCCGCGGCGCCGCCGCCGCCCGTGGCGGTCGATCGCCTGCCCCTGCCCGCCATGTGCGACGGCACCGGTTGCTGGACCAACGACGGCACGCACCTGCGCCACGTGCCCCCCAACCTCATGGGTCCCGGGGGCCTCTGCAGCCAGCTTGGCGGGATGGTGTATTGTCCGTAGCCCTGACAACCACGTTATTTCCGAAGGAAGCAGCCCCATGGGCAACAAGATCGTCACCGAGGCCGACCGCAAGCGCACCCCCGCCCCCAAGCTCGCCGAGGGCCTGAGCGTCAAGAAGCAGGGCACGGGCCAGAAGGTCAGCCTCGAGCGCGGCGTCGCCACGCGCAGCAAGAAGAACCCGGGCAAGCGCCCGCACAAGGGCGGCTGACCCAGCCTGCGGGGCACGAAGCGCCCTGCACCCTTCGCCTGCGCCGTCCTACAGGGACGGCGCGGCACCTCCCCTACCGTGGATGGGCTGCAGACACAGGATTTCGCATGCCCGCACCCACCAGCTCCCGCACGCTCTGGAAAGGCGCCATCAGCTTCGGCCTGGTGCACATCCCGGTGACGCTGCACTCCGCGACGGCCGAGAGCCGCATGAAGTTCAACCTCCTCGACAAGTCGTCGATGACCCGCGTCGGCAACAAGCAGGTCAACAAGGCCACCGGCGAGGGCATGGTGCGCGAGGAGATCGTCAAGGGCTTCGAGGTGGAGAAGGACCAGTTCGTGGTGCTCACGCCCGACGAGATCAAGGCGGCCATGCCGCGTTCCACGCAGACCATCGACATCGAGACCTTCGTCGACCGCGAGCAGATCCCCAGCGTCTTCTTCAACAAGCCCTACTACGTCAGCCCCGCGGCCAAGGGCGGGCAGAAGCCGTTCGCGCTGTTGCGCGAGACGCTCACGCGCACCGGCAAGGTGGGCATCGCCAAGGTGGTGATCTCCACCAAGCAGCACCTGGCCATGCTGGTGCCCCAGGGCAACGGGCTGGTGCTGAACCTGCTGCGCTGGTCCGACGAGGTGCGCGACACGGCAGGCCTGGCATGGCCTGGCGAGGACACGACGGTCAGCGCGGCCGAACTGAAGATGGCCGAACAGCTGGTGGAGGCGATGGCGGGCGACTGGCAGCCGGACCTGTTCCACGACGAGTTCCGCGAGAAGCTGATGGCCCTGGTGGAGCGCAAGGCCAAGGAAGGCGAACTGCGCGCGGCCACGCCGCTGCCGGGCGAGGACACGCCCGCCACCGCGGAAGTCATCGACCTCACGGAGTTGCTGCGCCGCAGCCTCAAGGGCAATGCGGCCGCTGCGGCACCGGCGGCGAAGAAGGCAGCGCCGCGCCGCGACGCCGCAGCCAACGATGACGCCGTGCCGCTGAAGAAGGCCGCCGCGCGCAAGAGCACGGGGACCGCCAGGGCCACGGCGAAACCGGCCGCCAAGCGCAAGAGCGGCTGATCCCGACGGATTCCATGAAGCCCGGGGCGTGCCTGGCCGTGCTGCTGCTGGCGGCGGCGGTCGCGGGCTGCGGCGAATCCCATCGCAACAACACGGCGGTCCTCGGCGGCCAGGGCGAGCAGCGGGCCGCGGAGGCCGCTGCGCCGCCGCTGCTCGATGCCCAGGGTCGTCCCCTTCCCACGCCACCGGCGCCGCCGCGCACCCGTGTGCAAACGGTGCGCACGGGCGCCGACGCGGCCATCGCGGCGTGGATCGCGGAAGACCACGCGGTGGCCGCGACCTGGACCCCCGCGGGCTGGTCGGCGCCGCAGCCGCTGGAACGCATCTACGGCCAGTCCAGCGACCTGCAACTCGCGGCCAACGAGCGCGGCCAGGCGATGGCCGTGTGGCACCACCGCGTCGGCAACATCCACAGCCTGCGCTACAGCCGCTTCGAAGCGAATGCCTGGAGCCCGCCCGACGTGGTGCCCGGCGCCATGCCGCGGCCCGCCGTCGCCGGCACGCCGACCGGGCAGGACGCGCCGCAGCTGCACATGGACGCGCAAGGCAGCGTGACGGCCCGCTGGCCAAGCGGCTTCCGCGCGAACGAGATGCAGTCGGCGCGCTACACCGCCGCCGACGGCTGGAGCCGCGCGCTCAGCGAGCCGGTGGCGTCAGTGCCGAGCGCATCGCCTGCGCCCCTGCCTCCATCATCTGCCCGATAGCGGGTGCGATCGCATCGGGCAGCAGGTCCGTGGTCCGGACGCCTTGTGGATGGTGGCCATTCAGGTTCTCCTGCGCGCCGGCAGCGCGCCTTCCGCTGCGCGCTGCAGCCAGTCGGCGAAGGCGCGCGCGCTCGGGTTGTGCGCCGCGTGCGGCGCCAGGGTGACGAAGTAGCCGCGGCGGGAAGCCGCGGGGCTGCGGAAAGGGGCGACGAGCTTCTTCGCGCGCACGAGGTCGGCCAGCAGCGGCAGCCGCCCGATCACGACGCCCTGCCCCGCCACCGCGGCGGCCACCGCTTCGCCGTACTGGGTGAAGCGCACCGTGTGCGCCATGTGCAGCGCCGGCAGCCCCATGAGGCGAAGCCAGGGTTCCCAGTCGGCGGTGAGCGGCGCGTCCTGCATCTCCACGCTCAGCAGCGTGTGGCGCTCCAGGTCCGCCGGCGCTTTCAGCGGCCGCGCGGCGTCGCGCAGCAGCTGCGGCGCGCACATGGGTTGCACCTCTTCCTCGAACAGCAGCGGGCCGCGCCCCTGCGCACTTGGCACGAAGCGCACGGCGAGGTCGACGCCGCTGCGTTCGAGGTCGACGAGGTCCAGCGTGGCGGAGATGCGCACGTCCACCTCCGGGTGGGCCGCGGTGAAGCCGGCCAGGCGCGGGATCAGCCAGAACGAGGCGAAGCCGGGTGTGCAGGTGAGGGTCACGTGCGGCCGCACGGCGGTGCTGCGCACGCGCGCGGCCGCATCGCGCAGGCGCTCCAGGCTGTCCTCCACCGCGCGGCGCATGATGCGCCCGGGCTCCGTCAGCGCCAGCGCCCGGTGCCGCCGCTCGAACAGCGCGGCGCCCACGCTGTCCTCCAGCTGCTGCACCTGGCGGCTGACCGCGGACTGCGAGAGGAACAGCTCCTCGCCGGCCTTGGTGAAGCTGAGATGCCGCGCGGCCGCCTCGAAGGTGTGCAGCAGGTCCAGCCGCAGCTGGCGGGACCGCGGCTCGGCCGGTTTCGCATTCCGTTCTTGCATGCGAGCCATGCGGATTGAGCGTTTTTCCTCAGGAGGAACGGCCAGTATATTGATTCGCATGCTGCATGCAAGGAGCACGCGATGACCACCGGACCGACCGTTTCCCTGCCCGCCCGCCAGCTGTTCGCGATCGCCGACGCGTCCACGGCGCGCATCACCTGCACCGCCGGCTGCCTGTGGCTGACGCTCGACGACGACCCGCGCGACGTGATCCTGGAGCCCGGCGACAGCTTCGCCACGCGCGAGCCGCGGCGGGCGCTGCTGTACGCGCTGCAGGGCTCCGCATTCGTGCTGGCGGAGCAGCCTCAACGCACCATGCGACGCAGCGAGGCGAAGAACAGGTCCGACTGCATGCGCTCGCCCGCGGTCTGGGCGGCGACGCGCGCGGCCAGCTCGGGCTGAACCGGCTTGAGCGGCCGCCCCGTGGACTGCGCCAGCACCTGGTGCAGGCAGGCGCGTTCCAGGTAGTACAGGTCGTCGAAGGCCCAGGCCACCTGCTCGCCGCAGACGATGACGCCGTGGTTGCCGAGAAACGCGATGTCCGCGGCGCCCATGGCGCGGGCGATCCGCTCGCCTTCGCCCGCGTCCAGAGCCAGGCCGTTGTACGCATCGTCCACCGCGATGCGCCCGTGGAAGCGCATGGCGTTCTGCGACAGGGTCGTGTCCAGCCCGCGCTGGTCGGTCAGCGTCAGCGCGGTCGCGTACGGCATGTGGGTGTGCAGGACGCAGGCCTTGCCGGCGATGCGGTGGACGGCCGCATGGATGAACATCGCCGTCGGCTCCACCGCGTGGGCGCCGGCCAGGCGCTGCCCGTCGGCGTCGACCAGCACGATGTCGTGGCCCTGCACCTCGCTCCAGTGCAGCCCGCGCGGGTTGAGCAGGAACCAGTCCGGGCGCTGCGGCAGGGCGACGCTGAAATGGTTGCACACGCCCTCGCCGAGCCCGTGGTGGGCGGCGGCACGCAGCGCCAGCGCCAGGTCGTTGCGCAAGGCCCGCACGGCGCGCTCGTGGAACAGGTCCTGGGCCTGGGCGGGAATCTCGTTCTTCATGGTGCACCTCCGGCCGCCATCCTAAAGCCCGCTGCGCGAGGTCGGTGCTGTCCTACGGCGGCGGCAGGCCGGTGCCGACAGGCAGGCCCGGACCTGGGCACAAACTGGATCGGCTACCGCAAGGAGGATCGGTGGGAAAGCGCACGACCCGCTCCGGGCCTTCCAAGGCCGGGCGCAAGGACCCCGCACCGCCGCCCTGGCCCGCCGAGCGCCACAGCGGCGAGGGATCGGCAAGTGCGCTCGAGACCCTGCAGAAGCTGGAGAAGCGGCGCGTCGACTCGCAGCCGGCCGATCCGCCCCGGGACGAGGACAAGAGTTCCTAGGCTTTCGCCGTGGGCAGCTGGTCCCAGCGCGTCGTGTAGCCGGGCGTGCGCCACTGCTGCTTCATCGTCCAGCTGCGCGCCTCGCCGCCGAGGCCGGCACTCGCCAGCTGCACCGTCCCGCGGCCGTAGCGATCGTTGAGCCGGTCCACGGCTGCCATCAGCCCCTGCCCGGGCTGCCAGGCGGCTTGCCCCTCGAGCGCGAGCTCGCCTTGCAGCGTGCGCGCATCCTGCAGGTCCAGCAGGATGACGCCGGCCTTGTGGATGCGGAAGCCCGCCAGCCAGATCCGCCGCAGCCCGTCCAGGGCAGCCGCGGCGATCGCCGCCGTGTCGGCGCTGGGCCGGCGCAGCGGCACCGTGATGCTGCGTGCGTACTGCCGCTCCGAGCGCCGGAACGGATTGGTGTGGATGAACACGAGCACCTGCGCCGCGGTGCTCGCCTGCTGCCGCAGCTTGAAGGCGGCACGGGAGGCGTACTCGCTCACGGCCTCCGCCAGCGGCGGCAGCGTGCCGACCGGCTCGCCGAAGGCGCGCGTGCAGGAGACCTCCTTGCGCGGCGGCGGCACATGCTCCAGCGCGAGGCAGGACACGCCCTGCAGTTCGCGCACGGTGCGCTCCACCACGACGCCGTAGCGCCGGCGCAGGCTGGCCGCGTCGCAGCGCGCCAGGTCCAGCGCGCTGAGCACGCCGTCTTCGCGCAGGCGCGCGGTCAGCTGCGGGCCTATGCCCCAGATCTCGGCCACCCCGGTGGCCGCCAGCAGCGCTTCCAGGTCCGTTCCCTGCGCGGCGAGGTCGCAGACCTGCGCCAGCTGCGGCGGATAAGGCGCGCCCGGCCGGCGCTCGGCTTCCTTGGCGACGTGGTTGGCGAACTTCGCCAGTGTCTTCGTCGCCGCGATGCCGATGCCGCACGGCAGGCCGGTCCACTGCAGGATGCGCGCGCGCAGGCGCAGCGCGCGTTCGCGCAGGTCGCCGCGCACCCCGTGCAGGCCGACGAAGCACTCGTCGATCGAGTAGATCTCCTGCGCCGGACCCAGCCCGGCCGCGATCGCCATCATGCGGCAGCTCATGTCGCCATAGAGCGCGAAGTTGGCGGACAGCGCCACCACGCCGGCGTCCGGCAAGGCGGCGCGCACCTCGTGGTACGGCGTTCCCATGCGGATGCCCAGCGCCTTGGCTTCGTTGCTGCGCGCGATCGCGCAGCCGTCGTTGTTGGACAACACGATGACGGGCCGGCCGTTCAGGCTGGGCCGGAACACGCGTTCGCAGCTGACGTAGAAGTTGTTGCCGTCCAGCAGTGCGTACATGACCACACTGTACATCCATCCAGTTGTTGGCATGCCTACGAACATGCACATGCAATTTGCATGGAGGACACCGCCCGGCATCTCGTCCTACAACCGGGCGCGTGCGGGGATGACAGGATCACGGCGACCGGTCCCCGATCTGCATCCCAACGGTTTGTCCCGCTTTGCCACCTTTGATTCCCGTACCTTCCAACGACACCTGCGGCGCCCTGGCGGCGCTGCGCCAGGCCACACGCGAGCACCACGATCGCGTCGACCGCCTGATCGACCTCCCCCGCATGCGCGACCGCGGCCACCATGCACGCGTCCTGCAGGCGCTCGATGCCTTCCTGGCCGGCTGGGAGCCCGCCGCAGCCGCGGCGCTCGGGCCGAAATGGCAGGAATGGCTGCGGGCGCGTTCGCGCCGCGCGTTTCTTCGCCTGGACCTGGATGCACTGGGCGTCACGCCCACCCCGCCCGCCCGCATCGCGCCCTTCGGCGGCCGGTGCGCGGCCTGGGGCTCGGTGTACGTGATGGAAGGCTCGGCGCTCGGCGGCCAGTTCATCTCGCGTTCCATGGCGCGCGCGGGCCTCGAAGAGGGCGCGGCGTATTTCCACGGCTGGGGCGAGGCCACCGGCGGCATGTGGCGCGAAGTGCGCGGCCTGCTCGCCACCGAGCTCGACACCGCGGAGCGCGTCGCGCAGGCCTGCCAGGGCGCGCGCCAGACCTTCGACACCCTCGCCCACCTGCTGGAGAGCTCCCTGCATGAGCGCACTCCCGCTGCCTGACCTGGCGCAGTGCGCGGACGAGCCGATCCGCACGCCCGGCGCCATCCAGCCGCAGGGCCGCCTGCTCGCCCTCGCCGCCGACACCGGGCAGCTGGTCGCGTACAGCGCGAACTGGCCGCTCGAATCCGCCGCGCGCCAGGCATTGGCCACCCTGCCCGTGGACAGCCAGCGCCTGCAGGCGGGCATCGGCCCCACGTGGCTCGGCACCCTGGCGCTGGCAGGCCGCAACTGGGACGCGGCGGCGCACCGGCAGGACGGCTACGTGATCGTCGAATACGAGCCCGCCGCGGCCGCGGCGCCCGTGGTCGCGCCGATCTACCACGTGGCGCGCGAGCTGCTGCCGATGCTGCAGCAGGCCGACTCGGTGATCGCGCTGTGCGAGACGGTGGCCCGCGAGATGAAGCGCCTCACCGGCTTCGGCCGCTGCCTGGTCTACCGCTTCGACAGCGACGGCCACGGCGAGGTGCTGGCCGAGCGCCTGGACCCCGGCTACCAGTCCTATGCCGGCCACCGCTTCCCGGCCAGCGACATCCCGGCGCAGGCGCGCGAGCTCTATCGCGTCAACCACATCCGGCTGATCGCCGATGCCAACTACGACCCGGTGCCGTTGCTGCGTGCGGCGGACGGCCCGGAACCGGAACGGCTGGACCTGAGCTTCGCCGCGCTGCGCAGCGTCTCGCCCGTGCACCTGGAATACATGCGCAACATGGGCACGCTGGCTTCCATGTCGGTGTCCATCGTGGTGGGCGGCCGGCTATGGGGCCTGATCTCCTGCCACGACCATGAGCCGCGCCCCCTGCCCTTCCACGCGCGGGTCGCGTGCGAGCACCTGGGCCGGCTGCTGTCGCTGCAGATCCAGGCGCAGGAAGACAGCGCCGAAGTCGCCCAGCGGCTCGCGCTGCACCAGCGCGTGCTGACGCAGGTGGCGCTCATGGCCGAAACCGACGGCACGCTGCAGCGGCTGGTGCAGCCGGAGCTCCAGATCCGTGAACTGGCCGGCGCTGCCGGCGCCGCCGTGGTGCTGAACGACGTTTGCTGGATGATCGGCGAGACCCCGGGCGAGGACGAGGTGCGCGCGCTGGCGCACTGGATCGTGGGACGCGGCGAGGACGTGTTCTCCACGGACCGGCTGCCGCAGGTCTACCCGCAGGGCGAGACGCTGCTGCCGCACTGCGCGGGCGTGCTGGCCGTGTCGATCTCCCACGTGCACCGGCACTGCGTCCTGTGGTTCCGGCCCGAGCTGGTGCAGACCATCCAGTGGGCGGGCGACCCGCGCAAGACCTTGCCGGCCCAGGGCCGCATCCATCCGCGCCAGAGCTTCGAGAGCTGGCAGGAGCGCGTGCGCGGGCGCAGCGCGCCGTGGCTGCCGGCGCAGCAGGCCGCGGTGGCGGAACTGCGCCAGGCGCTCATCTCGCTGGTGCTGCGCCGTGCCGAGGAGATGGCCGGCCATGCGATCGAACTCGGGCGCGTGAACAAGGAGCTGGAAGCCTTCAGCTACACGGTCTCGCACGACCTGCGCGCGCCCATGCGCCACATCGCCGGCTACGTGGACCTGGTGCTGGAGGGCAACGCGGCCAGGCTGGACGAGCGCGCGCGCCGCTACCTGCAGCACGTCAAGGACGCGGCCTCCTTCGCGGGGCAGCTGGTCGATGCCTTGCTCGATTTCTCGCGCCTGGGCCGCTCCGGCCTCAGGCCAGCCGCGGTCGCGAGCCAGCTGCTCGTGGAAGACCTGGTGCAGGAGCTGCGCCAGCAGGAGCGCGGCCGCACGATCGAATGGGACATCGCGGCCGACCTGCCGCAGCTCTGGGCCGACCCCCTGCTGCTGCAGGTGGCGGTGCGCAACCTGCTGGCCAACGCGGTCAAGTACACGCGCGGCCGCTCGCCTGCGCGCATCCGTGTCGCCGCGGTGTCGCGGCCCGGAGGCCGCGGCCTGGAGGTCAGTGACAATGGCGTCGGCTTCCCGATGAAATACGTCGGCAAGCTGTTCGGGGTCTTCCAGCGGCTGCACCGCACCGAGGATTTCGACGGCACCGGCATCGGCCTGGCGAACGTCAAGCGCATCGTCGAACGCCACGGCGGCAGCGTATGGGCCCGGGGCGAGCCCGAGCACGGCGCCACCTTCGGCTTCGTCCTGCCGCCCCGCCCCAAGAACAACAACGACGCCGTCGCCGGCGCAGCCCCCGAGGAGTCCGCCTGATGCTCAAACCGATCCTGCTGGTCGAGGACGATCCCCGCGACCTCGAACTGACCCTCGTCGCGCTCGAACGCAGCCAGCTCGCCAACGAAGTCGTCGTGGTGCGCGATGGCGAGGCCGCGCTGGACTACCTGCACCGCAACGGCGACTATGCGGCGCGCGCCGAAGGCAACCCCGCCGTCGTGCTGCTGGACCTGAAGCTGCCCAAGGTCAACGGCCTGGAAGTGCTGCAGACCGTGCGCAACACCGACCCGCTGCGCAGCATCCCGGTGGTGATGCTCACGTCCTCGCACGAGGAAACGGACGTGCTGCGCAGCTACCAGCTGGGCGTCAACGCCTACGTGGTCAAGCCCGTGGAGTTCAAGCAGTTCGTCGAAGCCATCTCGGACCTGGGCATCTTCTGGGCGGTGCTCAACGAGCCGCCGCCGGGGTCCTTGCGCTCGAGGCGCCGCCATGAGTGAGGCGCAGGCGGCCGACGGCCGCGCGCTGCGTGCGCTCCTGGTGGAGGATTCGCGGCTGGACGCCGAACTGCTGCGCGTGCAGCTGCAACGCGCCTACCCCAACGTGCGGCTGGAGGTCGTGCGCGAAGAGGCCGGGTTCCTGGAGAACCTGCGCGGGGAACGCTGGGACGTGGTGCTGTCCGACTACGAGCTGCCCGGCTTCACCGGGACGGACGTGCTGGAGCACCGCAACAGCATCGCGCCGCATACGCCCTTCATCTTCGTCTCGGGCGTGATCGGCGAGGACAACGCGGTGGAGCTCCTCAAGCAGGGCGCCACCGACTACGTGAGCAAGGCGCGCCTTGCCCGATTGGCCCCGGTGCTGCAGCGCGCGCTGCGCGAGGTCGACGACCGGCGCGCGCGGGAACTCGCCGAACGCCAGCTGCGCCACGCCGACATCATCTTCGCGCGCGTCGTCGACGGACTGCGCGACTACGCGGTGATCCTGCTGGACGACACCGGACGCATCCAGTTCTGGAGCCAGGCGGCGCGCACGGTGTTCGGCTACGAGGCCGAGGAAGTCCTGGGCCGCTCGGCCGCGCTGATCTTCCCGTCCGAGGCGCAACCGGAAGCGGCGCTCGCCGCGGAGATGGACCAGGCGCGCAGGCGCGGCAAGGCCAGCGACGACCGTTGGCTCGTTGCGCGCGACGGCCGCAGGCTGTGGGCCGAAGGCGTGCTCACGGTGCTGGACAACGAGGACACCGGCGCCGCCGGCTTCTGCAAGCTGGTGCACGACGCCACGGAAAGCCATCTCGCGGCCGAAGCGCTGCGGCTGGCCAAGGAGGAAGCCGACCGCGCCAACCAGGCGAAGGACCGGTTCCTGGCGGTGCTCTCGCACGAGCTGCGCACGCCGCTCGCGCCGATCACGACCGCGGTGCACGTGCTGGAGAGGGTGGCGCGCGTCGACGAACGCCACCGCGACCTGCTGCCCATGATCCGGCGCAACGTGGCGCTGGAGGCCCGCCTCATCGACGACCTCCTGGACCTCACCGCCATCAGTGCGGGCAAGGTGAGCCTGCAGCGCGAGCGCGTGGACATGCACCAGCTCACGCTGGCCGTGGTGGCGATGGTGCGGGGGGCCCTGCAGGACAAGGACCTGCGCCTGGAGCTGCAGCTGCAGGCCCGCTCGCCCTGGGTGGAGGGCGACCAGGCGCGCATGCAGCAGGTGCTGTGGAACATCCTGCGCAACGCGAGCAAGTTCACGCCGCGCGGCGGACGCATCGTGGTCCGCACGGCCAACGCGGGCGGCGAGTTCACGCTGTCCTGCACCGATTCGGGCATCGGCATCTCGGCCGAGGCCCTGCCCCGCATCTTCCGTCCCTTCGAACAGGCGGACGCCGAGGTGGCCAGGAACCATGGCGGGCTGGGCCTGGGCCTGGCGATCGCGCAAGGACTCATGGCACAGCACGGCGGGCAGATCCGCGCCGACAGCGCCGGCCGCGGCGCGGGGGCCACCTTCACCATCAGCATGCCTGGTGTCGACGGGCCGCAGCCGCCGGCGATGCCGCTGGCGCGGCAGCCGGTCGCGGACGGCGGCCGCAAGCGCGTGCTGCTGGTCGAGGACAACGCGGACGCGGCCCTGGCGCTGGCGATGTGCCTGGAGGAGTACGGCTACCTGGTGCATCACGTGGCCACCTGTGCCGAGGCCCTGCGAACCGCCCGCGCGCAGGCATTCGACGCGGTGCTCACCGATCTCGGGCTGCCCGACGGCAGCGGCATCGAGGTGGGCCGCGCACTGTCCGGCCAGCTGCCGGTGGTGGCGCTCAGCGGCTACGGCCGCGAGCAGGACCGCCAGCGTTCGGCCGAGGCGGGCTTCGCCGCGCACCTGGTCAAGCCCGCCGATCCGGCCGAGGTCCACGCGAAGCTCACCGAGGTGCTGGCCAGCCACGACCTTGGCGCGTAGGCGCGGCGTAGCCCAGCCGGGTGTCCGCGTCGGACGGTGCTTGCCGTCCCGGTCTTACAGCCGTGCTTTCCGTCGCCTCCCAGAATGGCGCCACCAAAGCAAGCAATCGAAGGGAGTCCTGCCATGCGTCAAACCGCTTTCATCCTCGCCGGCCTCGTGTCCGTCGCGTCCATCGGCCTCGCCGGCTGCGACGTGAAGAAGACCCAGGAAGGCAGCGTGCAGGTGCCGAAGTACGAAGTCTCCAAGACCCAGGAAGGCAACGTGCAACTGCCCAAGTACGACGTGGATGCGCCCAATGTCGACGTGACGACCGAGAAGAAGGACGTGAACGTGCCCAAGGTGGGCGTGTACACCGAGAAGGAAACGTTGACGGTGCCCAAGGTGGAGATCACCCCCGCCAAGGACCGCGACGACAACAAGGTTGCCGAGAAGAAGAAGTAAGCCGGCATTTCCCACGGGTTACCGGGGCCGGCTTGCCGGCCCTTTTTGCTGCCCGCGCTACCGGAACTTCTTGATGGCGCCGGTGACCACGCCGCAGATCGTGAGCGTCTGGCCCTCGCGCGGCACGATGTCGGGAAACGTGGGGTCGGCGGCGACCAGCTTCACGCGGCCGCGCCGGTGCAGGTACTTCACGGTGAAGTCGCTGTCGATCTCGGCCACCACGATGTCGCCGTGCACCGGGTTCAAGGCGCGATCGACGATCAGGATGTCACCGTCGGCGATGCCGGCGCCCTGCATCGAGGTGCCGCGCACGCGCCAGAAGAAGGTGGCGGCCGGATGCGTGATCAGGAGTTCGTTGAGGTCGTGGCGTTTCTCGGCGAAGTCGTCCGCCGGCGAGGGGAAGCCCGCGCGCACGCTGCCCTGCACCATGGGCAGGGGCAAGGCCGGACCCGCACGGAAGGGCCAGGGGGCGTTGGCGCGCTCGCTGTACATCCGTCCAGTATAGTGCCCTCGGCCGCACGCAGCCTGCCCCGCGGGCACCGGTCCACCGGCCCGTAGGACCGCTGCGTCGGGCGTGCGCGGCTTTGTCCTGCACGCGTGCAGGACAAGGTCGCCAACTGATCAACTCACACCCGATGCACATCGAAGGCGCTTAGACTCACGGCCCATCCGGCCCTCGTGCCGCTCACCTTCGCCGTGCCACAAAACGCCATTTCCGCCCACGTCCTGCTCGTCGATGACCAGCCAGCGAACCTGCTGGCCCTGGAGGCCGCATTGGACTCGCTCGGCGTCAATCTCGTGCGCGCCGTCTCGGGGACGCAGGCGCTGGCGGCGCTGGAGAAGCAGGATTTCGCCGCCGTGCTGCTGGACGTGCGCATGCCGGGCATGGACGGCTTCGAGGTGGCGCGCCAGATCCGCGCCCGGCCCCGCTCGCGCTTCACGCCCATCCTGTTCGTGACCGCGGGCGACGACCCGGACGAGGCGATGCTCTCGGCCTACGCGCTGGGCGCCGTGGACTTCCTCGCCAAGCCCCTGCGCAGCGAGGTGCTCAAGGCCAAGGTCGGTGTCTTCGTGGAGCTCTATCGCAGCAAGGAGGAGCTGCGCCTGCTGGAGCGGCGCGACTTCGAGATGCGGCTGGAAGCCAAGGAGGCGCGCTACCGGGCGCTGTTCGAATCGATCGACGAGGGCTTCTGCGTGATCAAGCTGCTGCGCGGTCCCGACGGCGAGGTCTACGACTTCCGCTACGAGGAGGCCAACGAGGCCTTCGCGGTGCACACCGGCCTCAAGGACCCGGTCGGCAAGACGATGCGCGAGCTGGTGCCGGGCTACGAAGGCACGCGCTTTCGCGTGTACGACCGTGTCGCCCGCAGCGGCGAGGCCACGCGCTTCGTGCAGGAAGACAAGATGATGAAGCGCTGGTTCGACATCTACGCGAGCCGGCTGGGCGGCCAGGGCAGCGACCTGGTCGCGGTGCTCTTTTCCGACATCACGCAGCGCCTGCTGGCGGAGCAGGACATGCGGCGCCTGAACGAGGAACTGGCCCAGGCCAACCGCCGCAAGACCGAGTTCCTGGCAACGCTGGCGCACGAGCTGCGCAACCCGCTGGCGCCGCTGTCCAACGGCCTGCACCTGATGCGCCTGGCGTCCACCAAGCCCGAGCTGCTGGAGAAGACGCGGCAGATGATGGAGCGCCAGATCCAGCACATGGTGCACCTCGTGGACGACCTGCTGGACGTGGCGCGCATCAGCACGGGCAAGGTGGAGCTGCGCCGCCGGCGCACCGACCTCAAGGACGTGGTGGCCACGGCCGTGGAGACCAGCGCGTCCCTGGTCGAGGCGGGCGGGCACAAACTGACCGTGGAGCTCCCGGAGGAGCCGCTGCCCATGGACGCCGACCCCACGCGCATCGCCCAGGTGGTCAGCAACCTCCTGAACAACGCCGCCAAGTACACGCCCCAGGGCGGACGCATTGCGCTGAAGGTGCGCGCCGAAGGCGGCGATGCGGTGCTCAGCGTCAGCGACACCGGCGTTGGCATCGCGCCCGACGCCCTTGGCAAGGTGTTCGAGATGTTCGCCCAGGTTCCCGGCGCGGGCAAGCCGCAAGGGGGCCTCGGCATCGGCCTGTCGCTGGTACAAAGCCTCGTCGCGCTGCATGGCGGCAGCGTGTCGGCATCCAGCCGCGGTCCCGGCGAAGGGAGCACGTTCACCGTGCGCCTGCCGCTGCTCTCGCCTGATTCGGAGGGGAACTCCCGCATGTCGCAGCCCGCAAACTCCAGCAAGCCCGACCAGCTCCAGGTGCTGGTCGTCGACGACAACACGGACGCCGCCGAGAGCCTCGGCGTGCTCCTGGACATCGAGGGACACGCTGCCCACATCGCGCACACGGGCGCGGAGGCACTGCAGGTCGCGCAGACGCGCGAACTCGACGTGGTCTTCCTCGACATCGGCCTGCCCGACATGACCGGCTACGACGTCGCCAAGCGGCTGCGCCTGCTGCCCAACATGCGCAAGACGCTGCTGGTCGCGCTCACCGGCTGGGGCACGCAGGACGACCGGCAGCGCACCCGCGAGGCCGGCTTCGACCGCCACCTGACCAAGCCGGCGGAACTGCCCGCGGTCGAGGAACTGCTGCGCGAAGCGGCGCAGTCCAAGCGCGAATCCTAGGAGGCGCTCGCTAGACCCTGGCGAGCAGGCCGCGGGCGATTTCTTCCAGCTCCCGGGCGAGCGGCGCGAGGGCATCGTCGCCCGTTTCGCTGCGCGCGCGCTGCCAGTGGGCGGCCAGCTCCGCGCGCCGCGCTTCCACCGCCGCCACCACTTCGCTGCGCCACGACTGCGGCACGGTGGCCGTGCCCTCGCCCGGCAGGCGGTGCGCCACCGCGAGATACGCCAGCAGCAGGTTTTCGGTGAGGGTCTGCAGGAGTTCGTCGCCGAGCTGCACCTGCGGCTGGCCGCTGGCGCTGCCGCGGTTGCGCCAGGCAGCGGCGGCATAGGCCGCGCCGCCGCCGATCACTGCGCCCAGGGCCGTTGCGGCGCCCAGCGTCAGGCCGCCAGTGAGCAGGTCGATGCCCGCGCCCATGGCCGCCCCCGTGGCCGCGCCGGCCATCCCGGCCTGCGGCGTGTCGACCGTCTGCTGCTCGCTGAAGCCGCTGTCCATGCGCGCGGCGGACAGGGCCGCCACCGGCGTGCCGGTGCGGTGCAGCTGCACCAGCGCGGCGAAGGTGTCCGCCTCGCCGGCGCGCAGCCGCTGCAGCAGCGCGCCGCGCGCCGCCTCGCGCGCGCGCTGCGCCGCATCGCGGTCGGCCGCGCTCACCAGCTGCCGCAGGCTCACCGGCGCGCTGCCGACTTCCTCGCTGTCGCGCGCCGCCCGCACCAGCTCGCCGGCGACCCGCCGCATCGCCTCCGTGAAGCGCACCGCGTTGCGGTCCTTCCAGGTGGCGGCGATGCGCTCGAAGCCGGCCCGCTTGCTGGTGGGCATGCGGGCGGCGGCGATCTCCAGCAAGGCCGGGTCGCGCAGCCAGTGCGCGATCGAGCGCGCCAGCGGCAGCACCTCCGCCGCCAGACCCAGGCGCTGCACGGCGCTGCGGTAGGGCACCTCGTCGTCCGGCACCAGCAACAGCGCCGGCTGCGCCACCCAGTGCAGCAGGCGGGTGGCGTCCTCCAGGTCGACCGGGCTGGCGGGCAGCAGCAGCAGCAAGTCGGTGTCCGCCAGCGCGCTGCCGATGGCGTCGCGCTCCAGTGCGCGCGGCGCCGTCTTGAAGCGGCCCAGCAGGTCCTGCAGCCAGGCTTGCGCCGACGGCGTGACGCCCGCGTGCGCCGCCACAGGGGGTCCCGGCGGCTGGTAGGACGGCGGAACCTCGAACACGCGCAGCATGTCCCCGCGCGCGGTGCCCAGGACGGTCCAGGGGCCCTCACGCGGCGGTGCATGGTCCGACACTTCGCGCAGCATGCGCTCCCAGGCCTCGCGCCCGCCCCCTTCGCTGACGAGCACCGCGATGGTCACCCGGGCCGGGCTCACCCGCGCCAGCACCTGCACGTAGTAAGGCTCGCGCAGGTCGATGCGCACCGCCCGCGCCAGGCGCTGGCGCTGCAGCTGCGCCCAGCCGGCCAGCAGCAGCCGCGGGACGATCACCACGAGCAGCAGCAAGGCGACGTACATCCAGACCCAGCGCCTGGCCTCCTCCAGGCCGATGGCGGCTTCCGAGCGGAAGTGCATGCGCCGCAGGTCCGCGATGCTGAAGGCGTCGAAGGGCAGCAGCGTGACGACCGGGGCGAACAGCGCCGTCAGGATCGCATGCACCTGGTTCACGCCCAGCAAGGTGCTTTCCCAGCCGACGCGGTACTCGCGCACCACGCCGCCGAGCACGATGGAGATCGCCAGGCCCACCGCCCAGCCGGCAGCGGCCAGGTGCAGCAGCTGCTTGCCCCACAGCCACTGCTGCGCTCCCGCCGCCCGCAGCCATTGCTGGTGGAAGCGCGCCAGCACGTCGGCGCGCAGCCGGCCCGTGCGGCGCCGCTCGCCCGCCACGCCGGCCAGCCAGCGCTGCACCATGCCGATCGAGCCGAGCGGCGCGGCCGGCCGCGGCCACAGGGCGTAGCCAATGAGCAGCAGGTAGACGGCCAGGTTCCAGGCCAGCACGCCCAGCAGCGGCGGCGACAGCATGTTCACCTGCTGCGGGTTGTCGATGCGGTCCAGGGCGGCGCCGAACACGCACACCAGCAGCGGCACCAGCACCAGCAGCCAGGAGCGCCAGGGTTCGGCATCCTGCAGCGCCGCCAGCCGCGGGTTGCGGTTTTCCACCGTGGCGAGCACGCGCCGCGCGCGCTCCTGCAGGTAGTCGGCGAAGTCGACGCCGCCCGCGGCACTGCGCCGGCTCGCCTCCAGGGCCTCGCGTTCGAGCTGCTCCCGCTCGACTTCGCTCAGGAGCTTGCCCTGCGTATCCACGTCCTCGATGGCGCGCACCAGCACCAGCTGGCGCGCGCGCGCTTCATCGAGATGGAGGATGCTGTCGTCCACGTCGCCCCGAGTCTAGATGCGGCCGGGCACGCCGTGGGGAACGACACACGCCGTAACCCTTCTTCATCGTGCGGCGACCGGCCACCGGCCACCGGCCGCGCCGGGGCGAGAGTCGTTCCCTCAGCGCGCCTGGCGCAGGAAGCGGCGCACGTTGTCCGGATCGTGCCCCACGTAGGTGACGGCGTGTTCCAGTTCGTCTTCCTTGCAGCCCAGCCAGTTGCACCAGTTGCGGCGCTCCCATTCGGGTTCCAGGTGGATCAGGAGCTGCTCCGCAGCCATCTTGTTCGCGTCTTCCGACATGGTTCATTCCTCCTTGCCGATGCATCCAGAGTAGGCGACGCGCCGTGCTGCCGCGGCAGGACGGCGCTCCCGCATGGCGTGCGCGGGTGCGTGGCGCGGCTGTAGGAGGCACCACTGCGCAGCCGCCCTCCGTCCTGCCCGCGCGATGGCGTTGCGACTACAAGGCCAGGGTGCGGCAACGTCGACCATGGAAGACCCACAAGGAGCATCCATGCTGCTGCGCAAGCTCATCGTCTTTGCCGTCACCAGCGGCCTCGCCAGGAAAGCCTGGGACCAGGTGCGCAAGGGCCCGCCCTCCCAGCGACTGCCCGTGGACATCACCGAGGTGATCGCGCGGCCCGTGGCCACCGCGGACCCGTCGCAGCGGCGCTCGAAGGTCCAGAAATACGGGGCGCGCAGGCGCCGCGAAGGGCCTCGCGCGTAACCTCATGTGTCGTCAGCATGAGGGATTACACTGGTTCGCATGTTCCAGAAATCCCTGCTGATCCTAGCGATCGCCGCCGGGTGCGCCAGCGCGCACGCCCAACAGACTTCAACGCCCGCGAAGAAGGAGCTCATCGCGCGCATCCTCAAGATCCAGCAACCCGCGATCGACACGATGGCCCAGGGCCTGGTGCAGGAGCCGCTGGGCCCGCTGCTCGAACGCGCCGACGCCGCGCTGCAGACGCGCGTCCCCCAGGAAAAGCGCGAGGCCGTGGCCAAGGGCATCCAGGACGACACGCGCAAGTTCGTGCAGGACACCGTTCCCATCGTGCGTGACCGCGCGACCAAGATCGCTCCCACGGTCGTCGGCCCGATCCTGGAGGAGAAGTTCAGCGAGGACGAACTCAAGCAGGTGATCACCATGCTCGAATCACCCCTGCTCACCAAGTTCCAGGCCGCCGGCGGCGAGATCCAGCGCGCGCTGGCCGAGAAGGTCATCGCCGAGACCCGTCCGCAGGTGGAACAGAAGTTCCGCGGCCTGGAGGAAAGCATGGCCAAGCGGCTGGGCGTGCCCCCGCCGGGCGCTGCTTCCGGCAACGCGCCTGCGCCCGCCACTTCCGGCGCCCGCGCGCCCGCGAAGAAGTAAGGCGAAAAAAAGGGGCGGCCCGCCGGGCCGCCCCCATCCCACTCCTCCGGATTGTTCGTGTCTACGCCGCCGCGTCCGGCGCGGCGTGCGCGCTGGGGGCCCCGTTGAGGCCCACGCGGGTGTCGAAGCTGTGGCAGGCCGCCTCGAAGGCGCGGATCTCCTGCAGCGCGTCCTTCAGGCTCATCTCGCCCTGCTCCATCAGCTTGCCGGCCAGGTGCTCGGTCAGCGGCTTCATGCGCGCCAGCGCGGAACGGGTTTCGCCGTAGAGGCGCTCGCTCTGCAGCTCCATGATGGAGCGCGTTTCCTCGTCGACGGTGCGGTTGCCCGAATCGTTCAGCGCACCGAAGTTCAGGCGCGTCTTGCGGTACATGCCCATCTCCGCCACGGCGTGGTGCAGCAGCTTGGTGACGCGCGTGATGTCGTTGTGCGCGCCATTGGTGGTGCCTTCCTCGCCGAAGAACAGTTCCTCGTTGGCCATGCCGCCCAGCAGCACGCGCACGTCGTGCTCGATGTCCGACTTGGTCTTGAGCAGGTTGTTGCCCTGCTTGTGGAAGACGAAGCCCAGCGCGTTGTTGCGCGGGTTGGCCTTGAGCGAGATCTTGATGGTCTTCATCTCGCCGAGGATCTTCTCCCAGTCGCCGCCGGCCTTCTTGCGCTCCAGCTCGAAGTCCACCAGGAAGTGGCCCCACTCGTGGATGGCGATGATGCGGCGATCGCGCTCGCGCTCCTTGGTGGTGTTCGAATTGACGTTGCCCACCAGCACGCGCTCGGCGGCCTGCATCAGCGTGTCGGCGTCGATCAGCTCGCCGACCTGCACCGCGGTGATGCCCGCCTGGTTGACGATGGTCTCCAGGTCGGCCGGGCTGCGGCCCTCCGTGATCTCCACCAGGTGGCGCAGGTCCAGCTCGTTGGCCACCTTTTCCGAGCGCTGCGCCAGGTAGTGCCCGAAGATCGCGCGCCGCTCTTCCTTGTTCGGCAGGCGGAAGTCCACCTTCATCTGGAAGCGGCGCAGCATGGCCTCGTCCATCGGCATGGACTCGCTGTTGAAGTTGGACGCGACGATCCAGATGATCTCCGCGTCGGCCTTGGTGCGCACGCCGTCGAGGATGGCCAGCAGCATGTTCTGCGTGTCGTCGTCGAACTTGCGGTGGCCGCCGCGCTTCATGAACAGGTCCTGCGCCTCGTCGAGGAACACGATGCAGCGCTTGCGGCGCTTGGCCATCGACGCGATGCGCGCGAGCGTGTTGGAGCCGCCGGCGACGAAGCCGGTCTCGAGGTTGGCGGCCGAGTGGAACAGGATGGGCAGGCCCAGTTCCTTGGCAAGGTAGCTGGCCAGCTTGGTCTTGCCGGTCCCCGCCGGGCCGCTGAACATCACGTTGAACGGCTTGTTGATGCCGTACTCCGCATACGCCGCGCGCCGGTCGTACTGGTCCTTGATCTGGCGCACCTCGGACTTGATGTCCTCCATGCCGACCAGGTCCTCGATGGAGCCGTGCACCTGGCTGGGCTCGATGAAGCGCAGCGACTTGTACTGTCCCTTGAGGTGGAAGGCGAGGAAGCCCAGCAGGCCCACCGTCAGCGCGGCGGAGAGCACGCCGCTGACGCCGGCCTTCCAGCCGTCCTTCTCGGACTGCGGGCGGGCGCCGCTGAAGCGCTCGTCCAGCTTCTCCAGCATCTCCATGCTGGTGGGGGAGAGTTCGGAGCGCGGCACGAACACCATCTTGGGACCCCAGGACGCGTTGACCGCCTTGTCCGCGAAGATCTTGGTCTCCATGTCGCTCGGGTAGTAGGCGTACTGCTTGCCGGCCGACTCGATCAGCACGATGCGCTCCGAGACGTTCCACATCAGCGGCTTGTAGACCACCGTGATGCGCTCGACGGGGTTGGCTTCCAGGAAGCCCAGCACGGAGCCGGAGCCGAAGACGACCGGCAGCTTTTCGTCCAGCGTCCACAGGGCGTTGGCGCCGGACTGGTGCGCCATGGCCTTGACCTGCTCGGCGACCGCGGCCTGGCGCTGCCAGACCGAGAAGGAATAGGTGGCGCTCAGCGGGATGAGGATCGCGACCGCCAGGAGCATGCATTTCATGGCGGTGGACTGGATGGTGAACCAGTCCGAAAGACGGGAGGCGAGCTTCCTGACGCTGAGCCAGAGGCTGGAAGGCGTGGCGTCGCCAGCGTCTTCCACTGGGTCTTTCTTGACGGCGAGTTCGGACATGGTTCCTGCTCGGGTTGGCCGCCCGCCCACTGGCGCGCAGCACGAAATTCGGTTCGAAGAGGCCTCCGAAATGGAGGCACCTCTTGTCAGAGTCATCCTACAGAAAGGGTTCCCGGGAGGCGAGGCCAAAACTGTTTCGCTGCCGGGGTGGAAACCGTGCCGTGACAAATTCACGAACGTCCCGGCGCCTTTCCGTTGCTTGCTTGCACAAGTCCTGCGCAAGCCGGGAACCCCGGCACGGCTTTTGCGATCACACGCAGTGAGCCGGGTTCTTTTTCAAGTTTCTTTCCCGGCTACTTATCCCCTCGGGGCACTCGCTGCCCCGGGGGATTTTTTATTGTGCCGGGAAGGCGCGGCGCGGGCAGCGCAAGAGCCGCACGGCCCTGAACCCGTGGGGACTTGCGCCGGGGGCTTGCTACAGTCCCGCGCATGCCCTTGCAGAAACTCCGCAGCCAGCGCTGGCTGGCGCGCGACGACTTCCGTTCCTTCAACCACCGCTCGCGCGTGATGCAGATGGGGTACGACCCCAAGGACTGGGAAGGCAAGCCGGTCATCGCCATCCTGAACAACTGGAACGACTACAACCCCTGCCACCAGCACTTCAAGCAGCGCGTGGACGAGGTCAAGCGCGGCGTGCTGCAGGCCGGCGGCTTCCCGCTGGAACTGCCCACGGTGTCGCTGGGCGAAGCGATCATCAAGCCCTCCGCCCTCCTGTACCGCAACTTCCTGGCCATGGAAGTGGAGGAGATGATCCGCGCCTATCCGGTGGACGGCGTGGTCCTCATGGGGGGCTGCGACAAGACCACGCCCGCCATGCTGCTGGGTGCCACCAGCGCCGACGTGCCGGCGATCTTCCTGCCGGCGGGGCCCATGCTGCGCGGCATGTCGCGCGGCCAGACGCTCGGCTCCGGATCCGACGCCTTCAAGTACTGGGACGAGCGCCGCGCCGGCACCATCAGCGAGCCGCAGTGGCAGTCCATCATCGGCGGCATCGCGCGCAGTGCCGGCACCTGCATGACCATGGGCACCGCCAGCACCATGACCTCCATCGCCGAGGCGATCGGCATGACGCTTCCGGGCGCCGCCTCCATCCCCGCAGTCGAAGCGGGCCACCAGCGCATGGCCGCCCAGTGCGGCCGCCGCATCGTGGAGATGGTGCTGGAAGACCTGCGGCCGGCGCGCATCCAGACCCGCGCCGCTTTCCTCAACGGCATCTCGGTGGCCATGGCGCTGGGCTGCTCGACCAACGCCATCATCCACGTCATCGCGCAGGCGCGGCGCGCCGGCCAGGAGATCGGCCTCGCCGACTTCGACCGCATCAGCCGCGAAGTGCCGGTGCTGGCCAACATCCGCCCGAACGGCACCAGCCAGTACCTGATGGAGGACTTCCACTACGCGGGCGGCCTGCCGGCGCTGATGTCCCGGATCAAGCCTCACCTGGCGCTGGACCAGCTCACCGTGAACGGCCGCACGCTCGGCGAGAACCTCGAGGGCGCGGAGTGCTTCAACGACGACGTGATCCGGCCGCTGGCCGATCCGGTGTACCGGGAAGGCGCGCTGGCGGTCCTGCGCGGCAACCTCGCCCCGGACGGGTGCGTGATCAAGCCCTCGGCGATGAGCGAGAAGTTCCTGCAGCACTCGGGGCCGGCGATCGTGTTCGACGACTATCCGAGCCTCAAGAAGATGCTCGACGACCCGCAAGCCGAGGTCACCGAGGACCACGTGATCGTGCTGCGCAATGCCGGCCCCAAGGGCGGCCCCGGCATGCCGGAGTGGGGAATGATCCCCATGCCGGTGAAGCTGCTCAAGGAAGGCAAGCGCGACATGCTGCGCATCAGCGATGCGCGCATGAGCGGCACCAGCTACGGCGCCTGCGTGCTGCACGTCGCGCCGGAGGCCTTCGTCGGCGGCAACCTGGCGCTGGTGAGGACGGGCGACCGCATCGGCGTGGACATCCCGAACCGCACGATCCGGGTGGAGATCTCCGACGCCGAGATGGAAAGCCGCCGGGCCGCGTGGAAGCCCTTGCCGCCGCGCTTCGCGCGCGGCTACGGCTGGATGTTCACGCAGCACATCCTGCAGGCCGACCAGGGGTGCGACATGGATTTCCTGCGCACGGAGTTCGGCGAAGCGGCGGGGGAGCCGGACATCTTCTGAGCGGATCCCTGGTCAAGGGGATGCGCGCGCGCCCGGACTGACAGGCGGCAGCGGCTGCGCGGCCGCGCAATGCGTCTGCGTGAGCTAGTAGCGCTGCCGCCCGCCGGTCGCCGCCATGCGACCGGTCGCGGCGGCCGCATGCGGCGCCAGCTGTGATGCGCGGTTATCCCGCGTGTGCAGCTGTGACAGGAACGCGTTGCTTGGCCGCACACCGGCACGCGCGGCAGCGCTAGCGAATTGCCCGCTCACCAGGCTCCTCCCTACATTGGGCCGGACCCAAGGAGGAGCGCCATGAAGTTCACCGCCTCTCAGATGCGGGCCGCCGTGCTCGCGGCCGCCCTGCTCGCCCCGTGCGCGCACGCACAGAAGCCGCCGCAGGTGCCGCCCGCCATCGCGGCCATGGGCCGTGCGATCGCCGCCGAACTGATGATGCATTGCCCGGTCGCCGACGCGGACGACGCGGCCGCCTTCGAGGCCTGCCGGACCGCGCTCGACGAAGGCGGCGTGCTGCGCAAGTCCTTGCCGGAGATCGTGCTGTGGGGCCGCGACGGCGCCGAAGGCGCAGCGGGCCTGGAGCGCAGCGGCTTCACCCAGCTCGCCCCCGAACTGTGGACGCGCCTGTACGCGCCGCTCTTCATGTTCAACGGCAACCACCGCATCGAGTGGGTCGCGGCGGAGAACCAGTTCGTGATCCGGCTCGAAGCCGCGTTCCGCAACCGGCTCGCGCCCGGCCAGTTCCCTTATCCGCTGTGGCACGACGCGGCGGCCTGGTCCGCCTACCAGCACGCCAATGGCCTGCTGCTGTGGGTGCAGCCGCAGACGGCGCGCATCCACGTCGCCCAGTTCACGGAGCGTGCCGCCACGCCCTTGCTGCAGGCCGTGCGGCCGATGGACCGCCGCTTCGACGGCCAATGGTTGTGGACCGATGCCGGCGGCCGCACGCAGCCGGCCGTGACGCTGTTCGACGGCCACTACCGGGCCGAGAATCCGTTCCGCGCCGCCATCGACCGCAACTACCGCGACCTCGCCCTGCAGCTGCGCGAAGCCAACTGCAGCGGCTGCCACGCGCCCGACGCCGCCGGCCAGGGCCGCAGGCTGGTGCTCCTGTCGAGCCCGGCCCATGCGGCGGGCGAGATCGACCGGGTGATCCGTGTCGTGCGCGAGCCGGGCACGCGCTGGAAGGCGCACGCGCTGTCCGCCGAGGATCGCCAGTGGCTCCTGCAAAGCGCCGAGGCCTTCCGCGACACGGTGCGCAGCGCCCGGGACTGGGAGACCGAAGTGGCCGGCCGCGAACGCAACCACTTGTGGCAGCCGCAAGAGCGCGCGGTGTCGCTGCGGCCTGGCAGCGAGCTGCGCCTGCGTCCCTGAACGGCGCGCCCACCGCGCTTGAAAAAGGGCCGCTGCTGGCCTACCTTGCAGCGCCGCGCGCTCCCGCGCGGCTGCGAGGAGGTTCCATGCCCGCCTACATTGCTCTTGCCAAATTCACCGACCAGGGCGTGCGCTCCGTGAAGGACACGGTGTCGCGCGCGGATGCCGCGCGCGAACTCGGCCGCCGGCTGGGTGTTCGGATGGAGAACATCCACTGGACCCTGGGCGAGTACGACATCGTCACCTACTGCGATGCCGACAGCGACGCCGCCATGACCGCCTTCGCGCTCGCCGTCAGCGCCGCGGGCAACGTCAAGTTCGAGACCTTGCGCGCCTTCCCGCGCGAGGAGATGGCCGCCATCCTGAAGAAGCTTCCCTAGGGGGCCTCCGCGGCAGTCGGCACGGTCCTGTAGGACCGCGCCGCGACCTGCACGCCCCGTGCGCACGGCCGAGCAGTGTGTCAAGCAAACTCCCGGCCGATGAAGCAGTCGAGGGAGTGCCACATGGAAAGGATCTGGGGGCCGGTCAACGGTTTCTACCTGGCCGCCTACGCCGCGCCCACGGGCGACGGCGATCGTTTCTGCAGCTATGCCAAGGTCTGCTGGGCGCGCCCGGAAAGCTACTGGGACGCGGATTGCGCCTTCAAGATCTTCTGCGGCGAGCACCACCGGTCCGAAGAAGGCGCGCTTGCCAGCGCCGCGCTGGAGGCCGGCAACGAGATCAGCCTGCTGCCGCGGCACGCGCGCGCGCTCGCCGAGCAGCGCCGCTGGGCCAGGCGGCGCCCGGCGCGGCGCCTGTTCGCCAGTGCCTTGTTCCGGCATCGCCCGGCGTAGCGCCCTCCGCGCTGCTGTTTTTGTAGCAACGAGCCCACACCGCAAGGGACCATCCCCGCTTTGTGCTGGACGCAGCCGGCGCGAGGCTATGAAAATCGTAGCAATGGCCGTGACCATGCCCACCTACTACGACGTGCTGCAGGTCGAGCGCGACGCGACGCCCGAGCGGGTGCGTGCCGCCTACCGCAAGCTCGCGCAGAAGTACCACCCGGACAAGATGCCCGGCAACGCGAACGCCGTGCGGGCGATGGCCGCGATCAACGCTGCCTACGACGTGCTGGCGGACGCGCATCGACGCGCCGAGCACGACCTGTGGATCCGCCGCGCCGAACGGGTGCAGAAACCGGCCCCCGCAGCCGTGGCGCTGCCCCAGGACCTCTGGGCCTTTCTCCACCCTGCCACGCACTGGCCCTGGTACCTCCTGTTCGCCACGCTGCTCGTGGCCCTGGGAACGGTCGCCACGGCGATGTACCTCACCGCCATGCCGGCGCGCTCGGCTGTGTTTCCCGCGGTGCAGGCTTGCACCCAGCAGCCTGCCGCAACGGCCGCGCCTGTACCCTGCCGGCGGCGTACCTGAACCGCAGCCGTCCCCTGCGCCAGGCCAGACTGCGCTGACGGGCAGAACCGTCGGGGTCCGATGTCAATCGGACCAGCCCGGCCGCACCTTCTCCTTGTTCGACAAGGAGTACCCATGAAGTCCAAGACCCTTCTCGCCGCCGCGCTCGCGGCCGGTTCCCTCGCGGGGCTGGCCGGCGTCGCCCAGGCGACCCCGGCCGTCGTGGCCGGCACCACCCCGTACTACAACAACGGCGGGGCGCCCATTTACAACAACGGCACGGCGCCCGTCTACAACAACGGCACGGTGCCTTACGGCAGCGCGCCGGTGTACACCTCGCCTTCGACCACGATCGTGGTGCAAGGTCCGCCGCCGGCGCCCATCTACGAGACCGCGCCGTCGTCCCGCGAAGGCTATATCTGGGCGCCCGGCCACTACGTCTGGGAAGGCGGCCGCTACCGCTGGCACGGCGGCGAGTGGATGCCTGCGCGCCAGGGTTACGCCTGGCAGGCTGCCCACTGGGAGCAGCGCAGCGACGGCTCCTGGTACCTGCTGGGCGGCACCTGGGTGCGCACCGACAACCTGGCCTATGACGACGGCCGCCGCGGCGCCTGGCGGGATCGCGACGGCGACGGCGTGATCAACCGCGACGATCGCTATCCGCGCGACCCGAACCGGAATTGAGCCAGCGCTCCAGCTTCTCCAGGGTGCCCGTCCAGCCACGCTCGTGGTTGTCGCGGGCCTGCTGGTCGAAGAAGCGCTCGTGCAGGAAGTGCAGCTCCGTGCCGCCCGGCACGGAACGCAGCTCGATGCACACGCGGGAGACCCGTTCGGGCGTGCTGTGCCACGCCCAGCTGAACGCCAGCCGGCGCGGTACGTCGACCTCCTCGTAGCGCCCGGCGACCTCGTGCTCCTCGCCGTCGGGTGTGCGAAAGCGGATGCGGTAAGCGCCGCCGGTCCGCACGTCGAGTTGCGCGAGCGTCACCGAGTGCGGCTCGCCGGGGCCGAACCAGGCGCTCAGCGCCTGCGGGTCGGTCCACGCACGCCAGACTTTTTCGGCGGGGACCGGGTAGCGGCGCGTGAGGCGGAGCTGCTGCCTTTCGGCGACGGGGCGGTCCATGGCTGCACTTCCTCCTGGTGGTACAGGTAGCGACCGAGCGCATCCAGCCGTCCGGTCCAGAATTTCCCGTAAGCCGCGAGCCACATCGCCGCATCCCCCAGCGCCGCGGGTGCGAGTTCGCAGCGCACCGTGCGCCCTTCCTTGGCGCGCAGCACCAGGCCGGCGTCCTCCAGCACCCGCAGGTGCTTCATGAACCCGGGCAGGGACATGCCGTGCGGCTGCGCGAGCTCGCTCACGCTGGCGCCGCCCTGGGTCAGGCGTTGCACGACGCTGCGTCGCGTCGCATCCGAAAGCGCCCAGAAGACCTGGTCCAGCGCCGCATCGTCGGTCACGCGCACTCCGTCAGGAGGGCATGAGCGGCTGCAGCATGCTCAGGCGATTGCGCTCGGTGTCGTAAAAGGCGACGTACTGCCCCACGCCCGGAATCTCCATGGGCGTGCCCAGCACCTCGCCGCCGGCCTGCCTGACCGCCTTCATGGCGGCCTGGATGTCTTTCACGCCGACCACGACGGAAGGATGCTGGCCGGGCATCTCGGGCGAGCGCGGAAAGAAGCCGCCGTTGATGGCGCCGCGGTTGCCCTTGCCTGGCGGCATCACGTCGGCTTCGGCGGTGGTGGCGAGCACGTAGTGCCCCATCTCCTCGCCGAGCATCTGCAGCTTCCAGCCGAAGGCCGACTGGTAGAAGCGGGCGATGCGCTCGCGGTCGTCGTAGGGCATCTCGAAGTGGACGACGGGATCCATGGTTCAACCTCCTGCGTGGGCGCCTTGCAGCGCGGTTGGGGGAACGCGTGCGGCGGGCTGGCGCTATTTCGAGCGGCCGTCGTAGTGCTTGACCGGCACGCTGTCGACGTCGAAGTCCTCCAGCGTGCGCAGGTTGATGGCGGCCATGGGAGAGCCGTCCGGCATCTTCCCCTCGCCCCAGGTGTGGATGCCGCACGCCGGGCAGAAGCGGTGGCGGATCACGTGCTTGTTGAACATGTACGTGCCTGCGTCCTGCTCCGGCGTCAGCACGCGCAGCTTGTCGCGCGGGACGAACCACAGCAGCGAGGCGCGGCGCGAGCACATCGAGCAGTTGCAGGCAAGCCCGCTGTCGGGCTCGCCTTCCACCTGGTAGCGGACGCGGCCGCAGTGACAGCTGCCGGTGTGGGCCATGGGACGCTCCTTTCACTTAACCGATAGGTTCAGTTTAGGCGGACCCCCTCCCCTGTCAAGTTCCGCCCATCGGACGCGGGGCTCAGCGGGAAGGCAGCCCCATCGCCCGCGTGATCACCTCCTTCATGATCTCGTTGGTGCCGCCGTAGATGCGCTGCACGCGGGCGTCCGCATAGGCCCGCGTGATCGGGTACTCCCACATGTAGCCGTAGCCGCCGTGCAGCTGCACGCATTCGTCCATCACCTTGCACTGCAGGTCGCTGGTCCAGTACTTGGCCATGCTCGCCGTTGCCGTGTCCAGCCGGTCCTGCAGCACCAGCTCCAGGCAGCGGTCGACGAAGACGCGCGCGACCTGCACCTCCGTCTGCAGTTCCGCCAGCTTGTAGCGGGTGTTCTGGAAGGCCGCGACGGGCTGGCCGAACACGCGCCTGTCCTTGACGTACTGCACCGTCCAGTCGATCGCCACCTGCGCCGCGGCCACCGCGGTGATCGCGATCTGCAGGCGCTCCCAGGGCAGTTGCTCCATCAGGCCGATGAAGCCGCGATTCAGCATCGCCTCGCCGCCCAGCAGGTTCTCCGCCGGGACGCGCACCTGCTCGAAGAACAGCTCCGAGGTGTCCTGCGCCTTCAGGCCCAGCTTCTTCAGGCGCCTGCCCTTTTCGAAGCCGGGCATGCCGCGCTCCACCAGCAGCAGGCTGGTGCCCTTGGCGCCCGCGGCGGGGTCGGTCTTCGCCACCACGATCACGAGGTCCGCATGCCAGCCGTTGGTGATGAAGGTCTTGCTGCCATCGAGCAGGTAGCTGCCATCGGCCTGGCGGATCGCGGTGCTGCGGATGCCCTGCAGGTCGCTGCCGGCCGCCGGCTCGCTCATCGCGATGGCGCCCACCATCTCCCCGCTCGCCAGCCTGGGCAGGTAGCGGCGCTTCTGCTCCTGGCTGCCGTAGTGCAGGATGTAGGGCGCCACGATCTCGCTGTGCAGCCCGAAGCCCACGCCGGTGAAGCCGCCGCGCGCCAGCTCCTCCATCTGCACCACGGAATACAGCTTGTCGGCGCCGGCCCCGCCGAACTCCTCGGGCATGGTGGGACAGAGATAGCCGTTGGCGCCCGCCTTGCGCCACAGCTCGCGGTCCACGTAGCCCTGCTCCTCCCAGGCCGCGTGGAAGGGCGCGACCTCCTTGTCGACGAAGCGGCGGAAGGCATCGCGGAAGGCCTCGTGGTCGGCGTTGAACAAGGTGCGTTCGATCATCGTGCGTCCCCGGAATGAAAAAGCCGCCGCCCCTGCGCGGGCGGCGGCCTTGCAGCTTACGCGTTCACAAGCGCGAAGACGTCGGGGCATCCCCCAGCGGCTGGCCGCCCGGTCCCGCCTTGAAGGTGAGCGGACTCTGCGCGGCCTGCTGGCCCACGCCGGGCTTGCTCCAGTCGCACACGCCGGCCTGGAACACGGCCTGCAGCCGCTGCAGCTGCGCCGCCGTGAAGACCCCGCCGGGGTAGTCGCCCGGGTTGAAGGGCTTGAGCTGGCACTTCAGGACGTCCTCCGTCCGCGGGCCGCCGGCGACCTGGCGCGGGGACGCCGCGGGCTTGAGCCACGGGTCGGCATCGCACACGGCCATGTCGAAGATGCGGTTGGTCTGCGCTGCGTCGTCCGGCTTCAGGCAGAAGTCGCGCGCTTGCGCCGGCCGCGTGGCGCGCACCCTGGCTTCGATGCTGCGGTTGCTCGGCTCGGTCACCAGCGCGGTGAGCCACTGGTCCATGACCAGGAAGGCTTCCTGGCCCACGGTGCCCGGTGCCGCCAGCCCGGTGCGCGCGAAGCGCCACAGGGCCTGGTTGTTCGCGTCGCCGGCGTCGCGCGCGATGCGGTCGCGGATGGCGAAGCTGTACCACTGGTGGTGGATCGGGATGGTGTTGCCGGTCAGGTTGCCGGTGGTTCCGCTCACGGCCAGGGGGTTTTGTCCGGGCGGGACGTTGATGTTGGAGTCGTCCCATCCGCGCAGGTCGATGATGGGCGCCTTCGCCAGGTTCCTGCCGGAAGCCACGATGCCCGAGCGGTAGGCGATGGCCAGCGCTTCGCTGTCGGCGACGCTGCGCTGGGCGCCGAACTCGGCGTCCTTGTTCGTGCCACCGACCACCTCGTTCAGCGTCACGAACTCCTCCGCACTGATCGAACCGGCCACCAGCGCCCGCAGGCCGTACTGGACGCCGACGTTGTCACGCGTGTCGCGCGGCGTCGAGGTGCCCGGGATGCGGCCCCAGATGTTCTCGGCCCACCCCCAGGCATTGCAGCGCGGCAGGCTGGCCGTCGCCGTGGGATTGGCCGGGTCGTAGACCTGGCTATTCGGCAGCTCGCAGTTGTTGATGGTGGTCGTGGACTGCTGGATCACGCCCGCGGTCCAGTCGGCAAGGCGCTGGGCGCCGGTGCCGGTCGCGCCCACGGTGCGTTGCTGGTACATGCCCGGCCTGCCATTGCTGCCGAAGGCGTTGTACCAGGCCTGGCAACCGGACTGGTCGGGGTGGCCGTTGATCGCGCCCTTCCTGGCGTTGATCTCCGCCTGCGTCAGCGTGCCCCAGAGCCCGAGCATCTGCGGCTTCTGGTAGGCCTCGACGAGCAGGGAGCAGTCCCCGACTTCCAGCGTCGTCGTCTCCGAGTCCGGATAGGTGCAGCTGGTCACGACGCCATCGAGCAGGCCCGGGAAGATCGAGAGGTTCATGTTCGAGTTGATCGAACCGCCCGAGCAGCCGGTGCCCAGCGTGAACCGGATGGGACCGTAGCTGTCGGCGATGTGCTCCTTCATCATCATGACCGTCTCGGTCATTAGCACGCGGTTCGAGTTGCGCACCGAATCGGTCATGCTGTTCGAGACCACGATCCAGCCGCGCTTGAGCTGCTCCTCGAGCGAGCTCCAGGCGGACGACGTGGTGCGCGACTGGCGCCGGGGCTGGCCGGTGCTGGCGCCGAAGTGGTAGTAGACCTTGCCGTTCCACTGCGCCTGCGGGGCGACCGGCGTCCAGGCCTGGGCGGGGTCGAACAGGACCGCCAGGTCGTAGATGCCGCGGTTCATCGTGCCGCGCTCCAGGCGCACGATCAGGTTGACCGTCCTGCCGTTGTCGGTGGTCACCGGGGCGGCCATGTCCGCCGGCGTCGTGCCCGGGGTGTAAGGCTTCCAGCAGAAGCCGTTGGCCGGCGCCGAGCCGCCGTCGGGCAGCGCCGTGCTGCACCCCGTGCTGCCGCCCGCCGCGACGTTCGTGCGGTAGTACAGCTTGGTTTCCGTCGGGATGTTGCAGTTGGCGTCCGGCTGGCCGGTGAGGCCGCTCGCATTCGAGCCGGGGTCCGTGGCCGTCGCGGGCACCGCCGTCGGCGTCGCGCAGTAGAAGGGCGTGATGTGGGCGGAGCCGGAATACACGGGCCCGTTGCGCGGTGCGTTGGTGATCACCAGGCGCGATCCGCGGTCGAAGCCGACCTTGAACGATGCATCGAGCTGGTTCGCGCCGGTCCTCAGGCCCGTGACCAGGCCGACCAGCCGGCCGTTGCCCTGCTCGCTGAAATTCTTCGAGATGTCCTGCCCATTGAGCTGGATCGTGAGGCCCTGCTTCAACTGTCCCGGCGGCGCCGTGATCTCGACGAGCGCATCGCCGTCGCTCACGAGGTCGGCGCGGTTGGACAGGGTGTTGATCCGGATCGGGCCGTTGCCGTTGCCGTCACCACCGCCGCCGCCGCACGAAGCGAGCAGCACGCAAGTGAGTGCGGCGACGGCAAGCCGCCACGATGGCGCACGCGGGCGCGCCCTGCGAATGGGAAGGGGTTGCAAGTGTGTCTCCTTGATGCGGCCCGCGTGAACCCCGCAGGCTCCGGCGCAATCTAGGGCTCCCGCGCATCGCGCGGTTGTGCGGCAAACCCCGATGTCGTCACGTGCGTGACACCGCGAGCACACACGTGACTCGGCCGTGGCGCGATTTGTACTGAGCATTTGCTTGGCCGCGTGCCTATACTGCGGCGCATCACGGACCTGGAGAGACCGCCATGGAAGCTTTCGTCTACGACGCAGTCCGCACGCCCCGCGGCAAGGGCAAGAAGGACGGGAGCCTGCACGAAGTCAAGCCGGTGAACCTGCTCGCCGGCGTGCTGTCCGAACTGCAGCGCCGCAACGACCTGGACACCGGCCAGGTCGACGACGTCGTGATGGGCGTGGTGTCGCCCATCGGCGAGCAGGGTTCGGTGATCGCCAAGGTGGCGGCGCTCAAGGCCGGCTGGGACTGGCGCTGCAGCGGCGTGCAGCTCAATCGCTTCTGCGCCTCCGGCCTCGAAGCCGTCAACCTGGCCGCGCAGAAGGTGCGCTCCGGCTGGGAGGACCTGGTCGTCGCCGGCGGCGTGGAGAGCATGAGCCGCGTGCCCATCGGCTCCGACGGCGGTGCCTGGGCCCAGGACCCGGAGACGAATTCGGCCACCGCCTTCGTGCCGCAAGGCATAGGCGCCGACCTCATCGCCACGCTGGAAGGCTTCTCGCGCGAGGACGTGGACGCCTTCGCGCTCGAATCGCAGCAGCGCGCCGCCCGTGCGCGCGAAGGCGGCTTCTTCGCTGGCAGCGTGGTGCCGGTCAAGGACTTCCTCGACCAGGTGATCCTGGACCAGGACGAGTTCATCAAGCCGCACACGACGCTGCAAGGCCTGGCCTCGCTCAAGCCCGCGTTCGAGCAGCTGGGCGCCATGGGGTTCGACCAGGTGGCGATCGGCCGCTACCCGCAGGTCGAACGCATCCACCACGTGCACCATGCCGGCAACTCCTCGGGAATCGTCGACGGCGCGGCCGCGGTCCTGGTCGGCAGCGAGGCCGCGGGCAGGACGCACGGCCTGCAGCCGCGCGCGCGCATCGTCGCCGCGGCGCTCTCCGGCGCCGACCCCACCATCATGCTCACGGGCCCGATGCCGGCGGCACGCAAGGCGCTGGCGAAGGCCGGCTTGTCCATCGAGGACATCGACCTGTTCGAGGTGAACGAGGCGTTCGCCGCGGTGCCGATGAAGTTCATGAAGGAGCTGGGCGTGCCGCACGAGAAGGTGAACGTCAACGGCGGCGCGATCGCCATGGGCCATCCGCTGGGCGCAACCGGGGCGATGATCCTCAACACCCTCGTCGACGAGCTGCACCGGCGCAAGCTGCGCTACGGCCTGGCCACGCTGTGCGTGGGCGGCGGCATGGGCATCGCCACGATCGTCGAACGGGTCTGACGCGATGAAGACCCTCCGCTACGAACTGGCCGACGGGATCGCGACGATCACCTTCGACGAGCCCGGCTCGCCGGTCAACACCATGTGCCTGCAGTGGCAGGAAGACCTCACCGAGGCCGTGCAGCAGGTCGTGCGCGACCGGGACGCGATCCGCGGCGTCGTGCTCGCCTCGGCCAAGACCACTTTTTTCGCCGGCGCCGACCTCAAGGGGACGATGCGGCTGCAGGCGGGTGACGCGCCGCGGGTCTTCCGCGAGATCGAGCAGGTCAAGAAGAACTTCCGCACGCTGGAAACGCTCGGCAAGCCGGTGGTGGCCTGCCTCAATGGCGCGGCGCTGGGCGGCGGCTGGGAGGTGGCGCTCGCCGCGCACCACCGCATCGCCATCGACAACCCGAAGATCGCCTTCGGCCTGCCGGAGCTCACGCTGGGACTGATCCCGGGGGCGTCGGGCATCACCAAGATGGTCCGGCTGCTGGGTCTCGTGGCCGCGCAGCCCTACATCCTGGAGAGCAAGCTGTTCTCCCCGCGCGAGGCGCAGCAACTGGGCCTGGTGCACGAACTCGTGCCCGACGCCGCGGCACTGCGTCCGGCCGCGCTCGCGTGGATCGCGGCGCATCCGCAGGCGCAGCAGCCCTGGGACGCCAAGGACTACAGGATGCCCGGGGGCACGCCGAGCAACCCGAAGATCGCGGGCATGCTCGCCGTCGCACCGGCGGCCTTGAAGCTCAAGACCCGTGGCCTCTACCCTGCCCCGGAGGCCGCGCTCGCGTCCATGGTCGAAGGCGCGCAGGTCGACTTCGACACGGCCCTGCGCATCGAGACGCGCTACCTGGCGCGGCTGATCGTGTCGCCGGTGGCGAAGAACATGATCAACACGTTCTTCTTCAACATGAACGCGATCAAGGCCGGCCAGTCGCGTCCGAAATGGGACGGCCAGTACAAGCCGCAGAAGGTGGGCATCCTGGGCGCCGGGATGATGGGCGCCGGCATCGCCTACGTGCAGGCCAGCCGCGGCGTGGCCACGATCCTGAAGGACGTGTCGCAGGAAAAGGCCGAAGCGGGCAAGGCGTACTCGCGCAAGCTCACGCAGCCGCGCGTGGACAAGGGCCGCCTCACGCCGCAGGAGCAGCAGGCGCTGCTCGCGCGCATCACGGCCACGGAAGCCGCCAAGGACCTGCAAGGCTGCGACCTCCTCATCGAGGCGGTGTTCGAGAACCGCGAGCTGAAGGCGAAAGTGACCCGGGAGGCCGAGCCCTCGCTCGCGCCGGGCGGCTTCTTCGCGAGCAACACGTCGACGCTGCCGATCACCGGGCTGGCGAAGGCCAGTGCGCGGCCGGAGAAATTCGTCGGCATCCACTTCTTCAGCCCGGTCGACAAGATGAAGCTGGTGGAGATCATCCGCGGCAAGGCGACGGACGACGAGACCGTGGCGCGCGCCTACGACTACGTGCAGGGCATCGGCAAGATCCCCATCGTCGTCAACGATGCGCGCGGCTTCTTCACCAGCCGCGTGTTCGGCACCTTCGTCATGGAAGGCGCGGCCATGCTCAGCGAAGGCATCCCGGCGCCGGTGGTGGAACAGGCCGGAATCCAGGCGGGCATGCCGGTGGGGCCGCTGGCCGTGCTGGACGAGACGGCCTTGTCGCTGTCGGTGCACGTGCTGGACCAGACCCGCGCGGACTTCCGCGCCGAAGGCCAGACCTACATCGCGACGCCGGGCGAACTGCTGGTCGAACGCATGGTCAAGGAGTTCGACCGCAACGGGCGCGCGGCGGGCGGTGGTTTCTACGAGTACCCCCAGGGCGAAAAGAAGTTCCTGTGGCCGCAGCTCAGGACGCTGTTCGAGAAGCCGGACGCGGCCTGGGACCTGCAGGAGCTGAAGGACCGGCTGCTGTACCGCCAGTCGGTGGAGACGGCCCGCTGCCTGGCCGAAGGCGTGCTCACCAGCGTGCACGACGCCAACATCGGCTCGATCTTCGGCATCGGCTTCCCGGCCTGGACCGGCGGTGCGATGCAGTTCATCTACGGCACGGGCATCGCGCCCTTCCTGCACCGCGCGGAAGTGCTGGCATCCAGGTACGGCCCGGGCTTCGTCGTGTCGCCGCAGGTCAAGGACGCGATCCGCAGGTTCGAGCCGAAGTACTGAGTGTTTGAGCGCAGTGCGCTGCCAGTCCGCGTGCGGGTGGGCTTCATCGCGCTGGCACGGCGCTCGGGTTTGACCCTCCGAATTCGTTGACTCCGGCAACCATCCGCGCCACACTGCCGCATGCCTGCCGCCGTCGCCAAGTCGCACGTGAAGGCCGTGCGCGCGTTCAACCGCTTCTACACGCAGCGCATCGGCGTGCTCAAGCGCTACCTCGATACGGACTTCACGCTCACCGAGGTGCGCGTTCTCTACGAGCTGGCGCACCGGCCACCGCTGACCGCGCGCGAACTGGTGCGCGACCTGGAGCTTGATGCGGGTTATCTCAGCCGCATCCTGCGCCGCTTCGAGGACCGCGGCTGGATGGCGCGGGAGGCCGCGCCCCATGACGGCCGGCAACAGTTGCTGCGGCTCACCGAGGCGGGTTACGCCACCTTCTCGCCGCTGCAGCAGAAGTCGCGCGAGGAGGCCGCTGCCCTGCTCGCCACCGTGCCCAGGCAGGCGCGGCCGCGGCTGATCGCGGCACTGGAGACGGTGCACCGCCTGCTCGATGCGTCCGCGCCGCGCGGGCGCCGCATCGTGCTGCGCGATCCGGCACCGGGGGACATGGGGTGGGTGGTGCAGCAGCACGGCGAGCTCTACGCGCGCGAGTACGGCTTCGACTGGACCTTCGAGGCCCTCGTTGCCGACATCGTGGCCCGATTCATCCGCGACTTCGACCCGCAACGCGAGAAAGGCTGGATCGCGGAAGCGGATGGCGAGCGGGCCGGCTGCGTGTTCCTGGTGCGCCAGTCGGCCACGGTCGCCAAGCTGCGCCTGCTCATCCTGCGGCCGGAAGCGCGCGGGCTGGGCCTGGGTGGCCGGCTCACCGACGCCTGCATCGCCTTCGCGCGGGCAGCCGGCTACCGCAAGCTGGTTCTCTGGACGCAGAGCAACCTGCTTGCGGCGCGGGCGATCTACGCGTCACGCGGCTTCGTGCTCAAGGACAGCGAGCGCAACGAAGCCTTCGGCCAGCAGCTGGTGAGCGAGACCTGGGAGCTGGTGCTCTGAAACGCGCGCTCGCCGCCGCCGCGGCCACCGGCGTGCAGGTGGGCGCCGCCATCGTCGCCTCGCGCTTCGTCGTCGCCGAGGTGCCGCCGCTCACGCTCGCCATGCTGCGCTACGCCATCGGCTTCCTGTGCCTGCTTCCCTTTGCGCTGCCTGCATGGCGCCGGATGCCGGCCATGCCGCCGGCACGCGACCTGGCGGCGATGGCGGCGCTCGGCACGGGGCAGTTCGGCATCCTGATCGCGCTGCTCAACGCCGGATTGCAGACCGTGCCCGCCGCGCCGGCCGCCCTGCTCTTCAGCCTGTTCCCGCTGCTCACGCTGCTGCTGGCCGCGGCGCTGGGGCGCGAACAGATGACGCTGCGCCTGCTCGCGGGCGTGCTGCTGTCGATCGCGGGCGTGGGCCTGGCGCTGCTCCCGGGGCTGCACGCGGCCCCTGCGGCTGGCTGGTCGGGCGAAGCGGCCGTCCTCGCCTCCGCCTGCGTAGGCGCCTTGTGCAGCGTGTTGTACCGGCCTTACCTGCAACGCTATCCCACGGTCCCGGTGTCCGCCTTCGCCATGCTGGCCTCGGTGTTGTTCCTGGCCGCCATCGCATTGGGCGAGGACTGGCCTGCCCGGGTGCGAGGACTCTCGCCCACCGCCTGGGGGGTCGTCGCCTTCGTCGGCTTTTCCAGCGGCATCGGCTATTTCTGGTGGCTGTACGCCCTCAAGCACGAGGCGCCCACGCGCGTCACCGTGTTCCTCGCGCTCAATCCGGTCACGGCGGCCCTCCTGGGCTGGGCCTGCCTCGGCGAGCCGCTGACGGCATGGATGCTTGCCGCGCTCGTGCTGATCGCCGCCGGCCTCGGCATGGCCACCCTGCCCGTGTCCGGCAACCGACAGGCAGCACCCGGATAATCGGGGCATGTCGTCTCCCTCCGAAGCGCTGGCTGCGCCTGCGCTGGCGCCCGCCCAGCCCAGGAACCTCACCGACCTGTTCGTCACCTTCACGCTGATGGCCCTGCAGGGCTTCGGCGGCGTGCTCGCCGTCGTGCAGCGCGAGCTGGTGGAGAACAAGCGCTGGATGACCAAGGAGGAATTCATCGAGGAATGGGCCGTGGCGCAGATCATGCCCGGCCCCAACGTGATCAACCTGGCGATCACGCTCGGCTCGCGTTACTTCGGCTGGCGGGGCGTCCTGGCCGCACTGGCCGGCCTGATCACCTGCCCGCTGCTGGTCGTGCTGGCCCTCGCCCTGGTCTACGCGAATTTCGCCGACAACCCGCAGGTGGCCGGTGCGCTGCGCGGCATGGGCGCGGTGGCGGCCGGCCTGATCACCGCCACCGGCCTGAAGCTGCTGCCCGCGCTGCGCAAGAACGTGATGGGGCTGCCCTTGTGCACGGCCCTGGGCATCGCCTCCTTCGCCGCCATTGCGCTGCTCAAGCTGCCGCTGGCCTGGGTGCTGGTCTTCCTGGGCGCGATCGGCTGCATGGCCGCATGGAGGAAGCTGGCTCCATGAACCCCATCGTGCTGCACGCGGCCGACTGGCTGTCGCTCTTCCTGCACTACGCGTCCCTGTCGCTGCTGTGCGTGGGCGGCGCGATCACCACGGCGCCGGACATGCACCGCTTCCTGGTGCAGGAAAAGGCCTGGCTCACCGACCCGCAGTTCAGCGCCTCGATCGCGATCGCGCAGGCCGCCCCCGGGCCCAACGTGCTGTTCACCGCGCTCATGGGCTGGAACGTGGGCCTGAATGCCGGCGGGCTGTGGACCGCGGCGCTCGGCATGCTCCTGTGCCTCGGGGGCATCATGCTGCCCAGCTCCGTTCTGGTGTACCTGACGGCGCAATGGAGCCACCGCAACCGCGAACTGCGCGGCGTGCGGGCCTTCAAGCAGGGGATGGCCCCGCTGGTGATCGCCCTGCTGCTGTCCACGGGCTGGATCCTCGCCACCGGCCAGGGTTACGCCCTCGCCCACTGGCCCTCGTGGCTGGTGACGGCGGTCGCCACCCTGTTCGTGTGGCGCACCCGGGTGCACCTGCTGTGGCTGCTGGGCGCCGGCGCGGTCCTGGGCTGGTTCGGCTGGATCTAGCGCCCGGCGCCCCGGGCGTCACAAGGGCTTGATCTCCACCTTGCGCCACTTGATGGTGCCGCGGCCCCATTGCAGCGCGATCGGGCCCTGCGCGAACTTCGCGTCGCGCACGTCCACGGTCTTCACGCCGTTGAGCAGCACCACCAGGTGGTCGCCGCGGGCCGTGATCTCGTAGGTGTTCCACTTGCCGCCGGCCTTGGGCATGGGCTCCGGCGCCTTGGCCACCCGCACGATGGCGCCGGTGCCGTAACTCGGGTCGGGGCGCTGGTCGAAGATGTTGGCCTCGTAGCAGGTCTCGTCTCCGACCGCCGCGGGGTTCTGGCAGCGCAGGAAGACGCCGCTGTTGGCATCCTCGCTGGCCCAGAACTCGGCGCGGACCTGGAAATCACGGTAGCTGGCGTGGGACACAAGGTAACCGGGGTCCTTGCCACCGCTGGTGGCCTGGATGGTGCCGTCGGCCGCCATCCAGTTGGCGTCGCCCACGCGGCGGAAGTTCTCCAGGCCGCGGTTGCCGTCGACCAGGGTCGTCCAGCCCGTCATGGAATTCATGGAGGCGCAGCCGCCGAGGGCCAGCACCAGCACGGCGCAAGCCCGCGCCGCGGTCGTCCGTTTCTTCATGGGAGTCTCCTTGGGATGCGCGCAAAAAATGCGCCGGCGCATCCTGCGACGCTTTGCCCCGCCGCAGAAGATGGTCTTACCGAGGGTTCTCGAAGAAGAGATAGTTGGCGTAGCCGCCCACCTCGAAGTACACCTTCTTCTCGCCCGGGTCGGCCTGGAAGTTCAGGTTCTCGTCCAGCACGCCGTAGCCGTAGCGGTAGGACCGGGCCTCGCTGTCGCTGGTGCCCAAGGCCGTGGAAAGCTTGTCGATGCGGACGAAACGGCGCACCAGCTTGTCGCCGGCGTAGATCTCCAGCACGCCGTTGGTGCCGGTCCAGTTCTGGATGCCGCGTCCCAGCTGGTTCTGCTGTTCCTGGGTGCAGCCGGCCGCCAGCAGCGCGGCGAAAGCGAGGGCGAGGGGCAGGCGCATGTCAGTCCTCCAGGAGTTGCGGCAGCAGGACGGCCGACGTGCCGGCCAGCACCAGGTCCGCGGCGTCGTCGAGCGCGGTGGATTCCGGGTTCACGACCACGACGCGGCCGCGGGTCGCACGGGCCAGGCCGGCCGCGGGGTAGACCAGGCCCGAGGTGCCGACCACCAGCATCAGGTCGCTCGCGGCGGCCGCCTCCTCCGCCCGCCACAGCGCGTCGGCCGGCAGCAGTTCGCCGAACCACACCACCGCCGGCCGGCGCAGGTTGCCGCAGACCGGGCAACGCGGCGGGTGGCCGTCCTCCACGCGCTCCGGCGTGCAGCAGGAACGCGGCGCGTCGAGCCACTTGTCCTCGGCGAGGTTGCCGTGCAGTGCCAGCACGCCGGGTGAGCCGGCCCGCTGGTGCAGCCCGTCGACGTTCTGCGTGGCCACGGTCAGCCGGCCCGGATGGCGCCCCTGGAACGCGGCCACCGCCCGGTGCCCGGCGTTCGGCTCCACCTGCGCCACGGCCTCGCGCCGCATCGCATACCAGTCCCAGACGAAGCCGGGCCGGGCCCGGAACGCCTCCTCCGTGGCGAGTTCCTCCGGCCGGACCTTCGCCCACAGGCCGGACTGCGCGTCGCGAAAGGTCGGCACGCCCGATTCGGCGCTCATCCCGGCGCCGGTGAGCAGCACGATGTGCCGCGCCTCGCGCACCCACTGCCGCACCACCATCGCGGCGCTGCCGCTCACGCGCGCTCTCCGCCCGCCGGCTGCACGTCCGGGCCCGCCTTGGCGTGGAAGTACACCCACTCCGCGACCCGCCGCATCGGACGCGTGCCGAGCAGCTTGTTGTACATCCAGTCGTTCTGCGTGAGCTCGAAGAAGCGGCGCAGCGCCCGCTTGGCGCGAAAGCGCGGGAAGCGCGCGGGCAGCCAGCCGGCCGGGTCCGGCGCCTCGCCACGCAGGAAGGACGCGACCGCCTCGCCCGCGCTCTCCCCGACCGACAGCGCCGCGTGGATGCCGCCGGCCGTGGCCGGCGACACCAGTCCCGCCGCGTCGCCGATCAGCAGGGCGCCGGGGCACGCGATGCGCGGCAGCAGCCCGCCGCAAGGGATCATGCCGGCGCGGATGGCCAGCGGCGGCCCTTCCGGGGTCACGTAGCGCGCGGTCTTGTGCAGGAAGGCCTGCAGGTCCACCCGGCCCTGCCGCAGGCCCGGCGTCACCGTGCGCGCCAGCCCGACCTGCGTGGCGCCGACACCGGCGAAGGCCCAGCCGATGTAGCCCGGCGCCAGCTTGCGGTCGAGGAAGCAGTGCAGGTAGTTCGGCTCGATCTGGGCCCGCGCGTACTCGTGCTCCACGCCGAAGAGGAAATGGCGGTTCTGCGACAGGCCCAGCGCCTTGGCCACGCGCGAATGCGGCCCGTCCGCGCCGATGATGTAGCGCGCCTGCAGCACCTCGCCGCTTTCCAGCGGCACCTGCCAGGGTTCGCCGTCGTGCGACCGCCGCGCCTGGGTGAAGAGGCTGCCGAAGCGCAGGTCCGCGCCGGCGCCGCGGGCCAGGTCCACCATCCACTCCAGGAAGCGCACGGTGTCGGTGGCCCAGAAGAAGTAGCCGGGCGCGCGCAGGCTCACGTGCGTGAGGTCGGGGGCATACAGCTTGACGCCTTCGACCGCGCGCACGAGTTCGGACGGCACGTCGCGCAGCCACGCAAAGTCGTCGACGGCGTCCTTCACCACCATGCCGGTCGTGTGCAGCCGCGCCCCGGCGCCGAACTTCTTTTCCAGCAAGGCCACGCGCAGCCCGGCCTGCGCCGCCTTGCGCGCGCAGGCAAGCCCGGCAAACCCGGCGCCGACCACCAGCAGGTCGTAGATCAAGCACCTCCCCGCTGGCGCACCGCCTCGTAGAGGCAGATGCCGCTGGCCACCGACACGTTCAGGCTCTCGACCGCGCCCAGCATGGGGATGGACACCATCGCATCGCAGGTCTTGCGGGTGAGCTGGCGCAGGCCGGCGCCTTCGGCACCCAGCACCAGGGCGGTCGCGCCCTTGAGGTCGGACTGGTACAGCGTCTGCGTGGCCTCGTCGCCCAGCCCCAGGCACCAGATGTTGCGTTCCTTGAGTTCCGTCAGCGTGCGCGCCAGATTGGTGACCATGAAGTACGGCACCGTCTCCGCCGCGCCGCTGGCGACCTTGGCCACCGTGGCATTGATGCCGACGGCGTGGTCCTTGGGGGCGATCACGGCATGGGCCCCGGCGCCGTCGGCCACGCGCAGGCACGCGCCCAGGTTGTGCGGGTCGGTCACGCCGTCCAGCACCAGCAGCAGCGGCGGGCCTTCGACCGCATCGAGCAGGTCGTCGAGCGAGGTCACGGCCTGCAGCGGCTCCACGCGCGCGACCACGCCCTGGTGACCGGCGCTGCCGGCCAGCCGCGACAGGCGCAGGGCGTCGGCCTCGACGGGGCGCAGGCCCGCCTCCTGCGCCTTCTGCAGGAACTGGCGCATCCGCGCGTCCCTGCGCGTGCCTTCCACGTACAGCTCGAGGATGGACCTGGGGGCGGTGCGCAGGCGCACGCCGACCGCGTGGAAACCGAAAAGGACTTTGGGAGTGGCCATCGTTCGATTATCGATTCGCGCCCCCGCCCTCCTGGCGGGCGATGTGGCCGGCTTCGATGGTGATGCGGCGCTCGCAGCGCTGCGCGATGGCGGGGTCGTGCGTCACCAGCACCAGGGTCGTGCCCTGCTCCCGGTTCAGGTCGAACATGAGGTTCATGACCGTTTCGCCGGTGGCGAAGTCCAGGCTGCCGGTGGGCTCGTCGGCCAGCAGCACGGCCGGCTGGACCACGAAGGCCCGCGCCAGCGCCACCCGCTGCTGCTCGCCGCCCGAGAGCACCTTGGGGTAGTGGCCCAGCCGTTCCGACAGGCCCACCCGCGCCAGCATGTCCGCTGCGGTCTTGCGCGCATCGCCGCGCCCGGCCAGTTCCAGCGGCAGCATCACGTTCTCCAGCGCGTTGAGGTTGCCCATGAGCTGGAAGCTCTGGAACACGAAGCCGACCTGGCGCGCCCGCAGGGCCGCGCGCTCGTCCTCGTCCAGCGCGAACAGGTCCTGGCCCGCCAGCCGCACGGTGCCCTTCGTCGGCGTGTCCAGGCCGGCGACGATGGACAGCAGCGTGCTCTTGCCCGAGCCGGAGGCCCCGACGATGGCCGCTGTTTCCCTCGGGGCCAGCGAGAAATCGATATCGCGGAGAATCGCCAGGGTACCGGTGGAGTCGGTGACCGACTTGTGCACGTGTTCTACGGAGATGATGGGTTCAGGCATGCGTTCGAGTTCTTGGCAGCGGCGCGACTTTATCGCGGCGCTTGTTTCTGCGGGTATCGCCGGCGCGGCGTCGGCCGCTTCGCCGGCGGCGGTGATCCTGGTCGTCGGCGATTCGCTGAGCGCGGAGTATGGCCTGAAGCGTGGCAGCGGCTGGGTCGCCCTGCTGGAGGGCCGGCTGGCGCAGGAGAAGGTCCCGGCGAAGGTCGTCAACGCCAGCATCAGCGGCGACACGACCTCGGGCGGCCGCGCCCGGCTGCCCGCGCTGCTGGCGCAGCACAAGCCGACGCACGTCGTGCTGGAGCTCGGGGCCAACGACGCCTTGCGCGGCCTGCCGGTGCCGGGCACCGAGGACAACCTGGCGGCCATGACGCAGGCGGCGCAGAAGGCCGGCGCCCGCGTGCTGCTGGTGGGCATGCAGGTGCCGCCCAACTACGGGACCGACTACACCCAGCGGTTCGCCGCGATGTACGCGAAGGTGGCCAGGCAGTTCAAGGCCGGGCTCGTCCCCTTCCTGCTCGCGGGCGTCGCCGACGCGCCGGATGCACGCGCCCTGTTCCAGGCCGACGGCATCCACCCGCGCGCCGAGGCACAAGCGAAGATGCTGGACAACGTCTGGCCGGAATTGCGGAAGCAGTTGAAATGAGCGTGGTCGTCGTTCCTGCCCTGGCGGCCATCGAAGGGCTGGCCGGCTACGACGCCGTCCTCGACGCGCGCAGCGAGTCCGAGTACGCGGAGGACCGCCTGCCCGGCGCCGTGAACTGGCCTTCGCTGAACGACGCCGAGCGCCATGAGGTCGGCACCCTGTACAAGCAGGTCAACCCCTTCGAGGCGCGCAAGCGCGGTGCCTCGCTGGTGGCGGCCAACATCGCGCGCCACATCGCGCGCGAGGTGATGGACAAGCCCAAGGAGTGGCGGCCGCTGGTCTACTGCTGGCGCGGCGGCCAGCGCAGCAACGCGCTGGCCCTGGTGCTGGGGCAGATCGGCTTTCGCGTCGCGCTGGTCGAGGGGGGCTACAAGGCCTTCCGCGGCGCGGTGCTGGAGCAGCTGCCCGCCCTCGTGCAGCGCCTGGAGTACCGGGTCGTGTGCGGTCCCACCGGCTCCGGCAAGACCCGCCTGCTGCAGGCGCTGGAGGCCGCGGGCGCCCAGGTGCTGGACCTGGAGGCGCTGGCCAGCCACCGCAGTTCGGTGCTGGGGCTGATCCCCGGCCAGCCGCAGCCGACGCAGAAGCGCTTCGACACCCTGGTGTGGGAGAAGCTGCGCTCCTTCGATCCCGCGCGGCCCGTGTACGTCGAGAGCGAGAGCCGCAAGGTGGGCAACTGCGCCGTGCCCGAGGCGCTGATCGCCGGCATGCGGGCCAGCCCCTGCCTGCGGCTGGACCTGCCGGAGGACGAGCGCGTGCGGCTGCTGCTGGAGGACTACGCCTTCTTCAGCCGCGACACCGAGCTGTTCTGCGGCCGCCTGGACGCCCTGGTGCAGCTGCGCGGGCGCGAGCAGGTGCAGCGCTGGCAGGCCCAGGTGCGCGCCGGCGAGATCGAGACCGTGGTGCGCGAGCTCCTGCTCAAACACTACGACCCCGGCTACGCGAGTTCGACCCAGCGCAACTTCAGCCAGTTCGGCCAGGCTCGCGCGATCGTGCCGCGGGACCGCACGCCCGAGGCGATGCAGGAACTGGCGCAGGAGCTGGCGGGATCGTGAGGGTGGCCGCTGCGGCCCGCTAGGAATCCCAGCCGACCACGTCCCGGTAGGCGTGCCAGGTCGCGTACCCGAGCCAGGGGCCGACCACGACGATGCCCAGGCCCCAGGGCCACAGCGCCCCCAGGGTCAGCACGGTCACCAGCGCCCCCCAGAACAGCATCGCGCCCAGGTTCTGCAGCACGGCGAACAGGCTGGTGAGCGAGGCGGTGACCGCGTCCGTGTCGCGGTCCAGGATGATCGGGATGGTCACGACCATGAAGCAGAACACCGCGGCGGCGAACATCGCCCCGACCGCCAGGTAGACGGCCACGAACTGCCAGTTGCGCGGGTTGAACACCGCGTCGACGACGCCCACGCTCGTGGGCAGCCCGTTGTCGAAGAACAGCGCGAAGGCCACCAGCGAGGCGCGGCCCCAGACCAGTTCGAGCAGCACCAGCACCAGCACCAGCAGGCTCATGCTGCCGATGTGGTGCTGCCAGCAGGTCAGCGAGGCGACCAGGTCCGGCTCCAGGGCCTGCTCGCGCTGGCGGCTCACCTCGTACAGGCCCATGGCCAGGAAGGGCCCCAGCAGCAGGCAGCCGGACACCAGCGTCATCGTCCATTCCGGGCGGTAGCGGAACACGATGCCCAGGATCGCGGCCATCGCCCAGAAGCAGGCGCCGTAGAACGCGGCGATGCGGGGGTAGGCGGTGATGTCGCGCGCCCCGGCGGCCAGCCAGCGCAGCGGTGCGCCGGCGGACACGAAACGCACGCGCGGGACCGGCGGGGCCGGCCGGGCAGACGCCGCCTGGGATTCGGAGATCGGGTGGTCCATGGCAACCCTCCTTCAGCGCGCAGGGTAGCGCCACGGCGGCCGCCGCGCCACTAGGTCATGGGGCAGCGAGTGCCGCCAGCGCCCGTTCCAGGTCCGCCTGCAGGTCGTCCGCGTCCTCGAGGCCCACGGAAAAGCGCACCAGCACGCCCTTGTGCGGCCAGGTCGCCAGGGCAGCGCTGCGCATGGACGGGATGTCGTAGGGGACGACCAGGCTGACGGGCCCGCCCCAGGAATAGCCCAGCTTGAACAGCTTCAGCGCATCGCAGAAGGCGTCCACCTGGCCCACGGCGTAGCGCTCGTGGAAGACGGCGGAGAACAGGCCGGCCGCGACGCCGTCCTCCCCGCACAGGGCCCGCCAGTGCTCGTGCCCGGGAGAGCCCGGCAAGGCCGGATGCAGCACCTGGGCCACTTCGCTGCGTTGAGCCAGCCAGCGGGCGAGCTGGCGGCCGGCCTGGTCCTGCGCCCGGTAGCGCACGGCCATGCTCGGCAGCGAGCGCAGGACGCTCTCCACGTCGTTGCCGCCGACGCCGAAGCCCATGCGCATGTGCGTGAGCTTGAGCTGCTGGTGCAGCTTTTCGTCCCGCGTGACGATGCTGCCCATCAGCACGTCGCCGCCGCCGCTGGGGTACTTGGTGAGGGCCTGCACGACGATGTCGGCGCCGAGGCCGCCGCCGAGGTCGAAACCGTTGAACGCCAGGCCGGCGCCCCAGGTGTTGTCCAGCGCCGAGGTCACGCCTTTCGCGCGGCACAGGCGCACCAGCGCCGCGAGATCGGGAAACTCCATGGTGACCGAACCCGGCGCCTCCAGCCACACCAGCTTCGTCTTCGGTCCGATCCGTGCCTCGAGGTCCCGCGGCTTCATCGGGTCGTACAGCTGGCAGGTGATGCCCCAGTTGCGGAACTCCCCTTCGGCCAGGGCACGGCTCGGTCCGTAGACGTTGTCCGGCAGCAGCAGCTCGTCGCCCGTCTTGAGCAGCGCCATGCCCACGTTGGCGATGGACGCCAGCCCGCTGGGCACGAGCACGCACTGGGAGCCGCCTTCCAGGGCGGCGATGCGTTCTTCCAGCGTGAAGGTGGTGGGCGTGCCGTGCAGGCCGTAGGTGTAGCCGCTCTTGTGCTTCCAGTCGCGGGCGCGCATCGCGGCCACGTTGGCGAAGATGACGGTGGACGCCTTGTAGACGCCCGGCTGCGGCGCGTGGAAGCCCGCGGGCGGCTCGTAAGGGTGGTGGATGAGGTCGGTGACCGGCTTGCTCATGCGCCCATGTTAGCCGCGGCCCCCGCCTGCGGGCCGGGAGCCTAGATCTTCCACTTCTCCAGCAGCTTCTCCGGCCGCATGGCGTCGTAGGTCTCGAAGGGCTGGTGGATCCACGGGTTGGTCGGCAGGAATTCCACCGAGTAGTCCGCGGTGAACTTGGACAGGCCCTTGGTCCACAGCACCGCGGTGCGCAGTTCCGTCACCTTGGAGTACTTGCTGCGCAGCATCTCGACGACCTTGTTCAGGGTCAGCCCCGAGTCCGCGAGGTCGTCCACCAGCAGCACCTTGCCCGCGATCTCGCCGCGGGGCGTGGTGATGTAGTGGGCGATGTCCAGGTGGCCCTGCACCGTGCCGGCATCGGCCCGGTACGAACTCGTCGACATGATCGCCAGCGGCTTGTCGAAGATGCGCGAGAGGATGTCGCCGGGGCGCATGCCGCCGCGCGCCAGGCACAGGATGGTGTCGAACTCCCATCCCGACTGGTAGATCCTGATCGCGAGCTTTTCGCAGAGGTTGTGGTACTCGTCGTAGCTCACGTACAGGTGCTTGCCGTCTTCCGTCAACATCGTTGCGTCCTCTGCTTAATCGGCCAGGTAGGGGTGGCGCATCATGATCGTGTGGTCGCGATCGGGGCTGGTGGAGATGATATCGACGGGCACGCCGGTCACCTGCTGGATGCGTTGCAGGTACAGCCGCGCGTTCAGCGGCAGCTTGTCGTACTGGGTCACGCCCACCGTGGACTGGGTCCACCCTTCCATGGTCTCGTACAGCGGCTTGCAGCGCGCGATTTCGTCCGCGCCCAGCGGCAGGATGTCGATGTGCTCGCCATCGAGCTCGTAGCCGGTGCACAGCTGCAGCTCCTTGATGCCGTCCAGCACGTCCAGCTTGGTGATGCACAGGCCCGACAGGCCGTTGACCTGGGCGCTGCGCTTCAGGAGGGCCGCGTCGAACCAGCCGCAGCGACGCGAACGGCCGGTGGTCACGCCCTTCTCGGCGCCCACGGTGGACAGGTGGTAGCCCACGGTCCCCGGCTTCTCCCAATCCAGCTCGGTCGGGAAGGGACCGCCGCCCACGCGCGTGCAATAGGCCTTGGTGATGCCCAGGATGTAGTGCAGCATGCCCGGGCCGACGCCGGCGCCCGCGGCGGCATTGCCGGCCACGCAGTTGCTGGAGGTGACGTAGGGATAGGTGCCGTGGTCCACGTCCAGCAGCGTGCCCTGGGCGCCTTCGAACAGCAGGTTGTCGCCGTGGAGGTGGGCTTCGTTCAGTTCGCGCGACACGTCGGCCATCATGGGGCGCAGGATCTCGCCGTGGCGCAGCGCCTCGTCCAGCACCTGCTGGTAGTCCAGCGGCTGCGCGTGCAGGAACTGCGTCAGCACGAAGTTGTGCAGTTCCATCACTTCCTTGAGCTTGTCGGCGAAGCGCGCGGGGTGCTTGAGGTCCTGCACGCGCAGGGCCCGGCGGGCGATCTTGTCTTCATAGGCCGGGCCGATGCCGCGGCCGGTGGTGCCGATCTTCTCGGTGCCGCCCTTTTCGCGCGCCGTCTCGCGCGCGATGTCCAGCGCGGCGTGGAAAGGCAGGATCAGCGGGCAGGCTTCCGAGATGCGCAGGCGCGAGCGCACCTCCACGCCGGCCTTCTCCAGGCCCTCGATCTCCTCCAGCAGCTTGGCGGCGGACAGCACCACGCCGTTGCCGATGTAGCACTTCACGCCGGGGCGCATGATGCCGCTGGGGATCAGGTGCAGCGCCGTCTTCACGCCGTTGATCACCAGCGTGTGGCCGGCGTTGTGGCCGCCCTGGAAGCGCACCACGCCCTGCGCCATCTCGGTCAGCCAGTCCACCAGCTTGCCCTTGCCCTCGTCGCCCCACTGGGTGCCGACCACGACCACGTTGCGGCCCTTCGTCTTCGTCATGACTTGCTCTCGCGGGAAAAATGAAAATGGTGATGCGGCTTCAGAGCGCGCGCACGGTCCAGCGGCCGGCGGCATCGCGCGCCAGTTCGCGGTCGCAGTGGAACTCGTCCACCTGGCTCTCGTGGCCCGGCAGCACGCAGACCACGGTCTCGCCCTGCTTGCGCAGGCCGGCGATGGCGGCGCGCAGCTCGCTCGCGTCCGGGCCCGCATCGAGCCACGGGGCGCGGATGGCGGCCTTGAGCGGGCGCTTGGCGACCACGCCCACCAGCTCGCGCACGTCCAGGCTGAAGCCCACGGCGGGCCGGTTGCGGCCGAACACGGCCCCGACCTCGTCGTAGCGGCCGCCGCGCACCAGCGCGTCGCTCGCGCCCGGCGTGTAGATGCCGAAGCGCGCGCCGCTGTAGTAGGCGTAGCCGCTCAGGTCGGCGAGGTCGAAGGACACGCGCGCGCCCTCCACATGGCGCGACAGCCACTGCAGCTGCTCCAGCGCCTGCCGGATCACGGGCGTGGCGGGCAGCACCCTGGCCGCCTCGGCGAGCACGCCGGCGCCGCCATAGAGGGTGATCAGCGCCTGCAGGGCCTGCCGGGTGGCGGCGGGGAAGTCTTTGGCCAGCGACGCGAGCTCGGTCGCGTCCTTGGCCGCGAGCGCGGCATGCAGTTGCGCGAGCCGCGGCGCGTCCATGCCCAGGCCGGCCAGCAGCGAGCGCACGATGCGCGCATCGGCCATGTCCACCGTGAGCGCTTCGACCCGGGTGGCCTTGAGGCAGTCCAGCGCGAGCTGCAATGCCTCCACGTCCGCTTCCAGGCCGGCGTGGCCGTAGATCTCGGCGCCGAACTGCAGCGGCTCGCGCGTGGCATGCGGCCGGTCGGGGCGCGTGTGCAGCACGGGCCCGCAGTAGCACAGGCGCGTGATGCCCTGGCGGTTCAGGAGGTGGGCGTCGATGCGGGCGACTTGCGGCGTCGTGTCCGCGCGCAGGCCCAGCATGCGGCCGGACAGCTGGTCCACCAGCTTGAAGGTCTGCAGGTCCAGCGCCTCGCCCGTGCCCGTGAGCAGCGACTCCAGGTGCTCCAGCATGGGCGGCATCACCAGCTCGTAGCCATAGCCACGGGCGGTGTCCAGCAGTTCGCGGCGCAGTTCTTCGATGTGCCGGGCCTCGGAAGGCAACACATCGGCGATGTGATCCGGCAGGACCCAGGCGGACATGGAAAGGGGAGGCTGTTAAAAACGTGATTCTACCGGGCCGGCCGCGACGGCCCGGCAGGCCCGCCGCTCAGCCGAGCGACAGCACCCAGAGCGTGACGAGGCCGATCGCCATGGCGGCCAGCCCGAAGAAGCGCAGCTGCCCGTCGCGCAGCTCCATCAGCCGGGCGAAGGTGCGGCGCCAGCCGGCCGGCGACAGGAAGGGGAAGAGCCCTTCGAGCACCAGCACCAGCGCGAGCGCCGACCAGAAGGTGTCGCTGTCCAAGGCTCAGCGACGCGCAGGTGCCGCCGGCGCCGCGGCGGCGCCGCCGCCGCCGCCGCCGCCGGAACCGCCGCTGCGGAAGGCGCGGAAGAACTCGGTGCCGTTCGGGTCGACGACCAGCACGTCGCTCTTCTTGCTGAAGCTCGCCTTGTAGGCCTCCAGGCTGCGGTAGAACTGGGCGAACTGCGGATCGCGGCCGAAGGCCTCGGCATAGGTGGCGGCCGCCAGGGCATCCCCCTCGCCCTTGATCTTCTGCGCGTCCCGGTAGGCGTTGGCCACGGTCACCTCGCGCTGGCGGTCGGCGTCGGCGCGGATCTTCTCGCCTTCGGCCGCGCCGGTGGAGCGCAGCTCGTTGGCCACGCGCTTGCGCTCGGCCTCCATGCGGCGGTAGACGGACTCGGTGATGGCCTCGACGTAGTCGGCACGCGTGATGCGCACGTCGACGATGTCGATGCCCCAGGGCTTGGCGCCCTTGACCGCCTCGATGGTCTCGCGCTTGACGTCCGCCATGAGCTGCTCGCGCTTGGACGACAGCAGTTCGCGCACGGTGAAGCGGTTGACTTCCTCCTGGAAGGCGTTGCGCACGACGCGATTGAGCTGGTTGTTGCCGGCCGCCTCGTCCAGGCCCACGTTGCGGATGTAGGCCAGCGGGTCCGAGATGCGCCAGCGCACGTACCAGTCGATCACCACGCGCTGCTTTTCCGCGGTCAGCATGGGCTCGGTGTCGACGCTGTCCAGCGTGAGCAGGCGCTTGTCGATGTAGCTCACGTTCTGCAGCGGCGGCGGCAGCTTGAACTTCAGGCCCGGTTCGGCGATGACTTCCTTGACCTGGCCCAGCGCGTAGACCACGCCGAACTGGCGCTGGTCGACGACGAACAGCATGGAGCTGAGCAGCGCGAGCGCCACCAGCAGCGACGTGACGATGAATCCGATGCGGTTCATTTAGCGGCTCTCTCTTTCGCGGCCGCGTGCGTTCTCGCGGTTGCGGGCGTCGACGGACGCGCCCGCGCTGGATGGCGGCGCGGACGTGGCCGGCGCCGGCGGCTCGGCGGCCGGGGCCGCTGCCCCGCCCGCGGCGACCTGCTGCAGGATCCGGTCGAGCGGCAGGAACAGCATGTTGCCGCCCTGGCGCGATTCGACCAGCACCTTGGTCACGTTGCCGTAGATCTGCTGCATGCTCTCCAGGTAGAGGCGGTCGCGCGTCACCTGCGGCGAGCGCTGGTACTCGGTGAGCAGCAGCTTGAAGCGCTGGCCGTCGCCCTGGGCCTGGGCGACGATGCGCGCCTTGTAGCCCTCGGCCTCCTGCGCCAGCCGCGACGCGGCGCCGACGGCGCGCGGGATCACGTCGTTGGCATAGGCCTGGGCCTCGTTCTTGGACCGTTCGCGCTCCTGGCCGGCGCGCAGCACGTCGTCGAAGGCGGACTGCACCTGCTCGGGCGGCCGCACGCCGCCTTGCTGCAGGTTGATGCCCACCACCTCCACGCCGATCCGGTAGCGGTCCAGGATCTGCTGCATCAGGGCGCGCACGCGCGGCCCGATCTGGTCGCGCTCGTCGGCGAGCGCCGTGTCCATGCGCATCTTGCCCACCACCTCGCGCACCGCGGTCTCGGCCGCCTGCACCACGGCCTCCTGCGGGTTCTTGCTCTCGAACAGCCAGGCGCGGGCGTCGTTCAGCCGGTACTGCACGGCGAACTTGATCTCCACGATGTTCTCGTCCTCGGTCAGCATCGCCGACTCCTTCAGGCCGGTGGCGCGGATCACGTTGTCGCGGCCCACGTCCACGGCGCGGATCTGCGTGACGTTGACGATCTCGTGGCGCTCGATCGGGTACGGCAGGCGCCAGTTGAAGCCCGCGCCCACGGTCGCGCTGTAGCGGCCGAACCGCGTGATCACGCCCTGCTGGCCTTCCTGCACGATGAAGATGCCGGTGCCCATCCAGATCACGACCACCACGATCGCGATCAGGCCGGCGCCCACCCCGGCGCTCTTCATGTCGGGCTGGAAGTTGCCGCCGTTGCCGCCATAGCCGCCGTTGCCGCGCCGGCCCCCGAACAGGCCGGTCAGCTTGCGGTTGAAGTCACGCCAGAGCTCGTCGAGGTCCGGCGGGCCCTGGTTGGGACCCTTGTCCTTGCCCTCGGGCCGCTGGCCTTCGTTCTTGTCGTCGCCGCGCCCCCAGCGGGGATCGTTCAGGTTGAACATTCCCCGGATGCGGTGTCTCAGCCCGGAAAAGGTCAGGCTGCGGAACAAGAGGTTCATTCGTTCGTTTTCTTTCGGGTGGTCGTCTGGCCTTATTGTGCCCAAGGACGCTCAGGTCAGGATGAGCCAGCGACGGCAGCCGCCGCCGTGGCCTCGTGGACGATGCGCGCGAGCTCGCGGCGCAGCTCGCCCAGGCCCTCGCCCGTGCGGCTGCTGACGAACACGCGCGGCACCTGCTTGCCCTCGACCGCGAAGCGGTCCACCGGCGTGCGCGGCTCCTGGCCGGGCGCCAGCGCGTCGATCTTGTTGAACACCACCAGCTGCGGCACGTCGGCGGCGCCGATCTCGTGCAGCACCCGCTGCACCTCCTCGACCTGCTCCGGATGGTGCGGGTTGGCCGCATCCACCACGTGCAGCAGCAGGTCCGCGTCCGCGGCTTCCTGCAGCGTGGCCTGGAAGGCGTCGATCAGGCCGTGCGGCAGGTCGCGGATGAAGCCGACCGTGTCCGACAGCGACACCGAGCGGCCCTTGCCCTCGCCGCCCTCCTCGTCGCGCAGGAACAGCTGGCGCGTGGTGGTGTCCAGCGTGGCGAAGAGCTGGTCGGCCGCATAGGCGCGGGCCTTGACCAGCGCGTTGAACAGCGTGGACTTGCCGGCGTTGGTGTAGCCGACGATGGAAATGTTGAAGGTCTCGCGCCGCTCGCGCTGGCGGCGCTGGGTGGCGCGCTGGCGCTTGACCTTGACCAGGCGCTCGCGGGTGCGCTTGATGGACTCGTCGATCATGCGCCGGTCCAGTTCGATCTGCTTTTCGCCCGGGCCGCCGCGCACGCCGGCGCCGCCGGTCTGGCGCTCCAGGTGCGACCAGCGCCGCACCAGCCGCGTGCTCAGGTACTGCAGGCGCGCGAGCTCCACCTGCAGCTTGCCCTCGTGGCTGCGGGCGCGCTGGGCGAAGATTTCCAGGATCAGCAGGGTGCGGTCGTTGACCGGCAGGCCCATGTGCCGTTCCAGGTTGCGCTGCTGCGCGGGGCTGAGGGACTGGTCGAACAGGATCTCGCTGGCGCCGGTTTCCTCGGCCAGCTGCTTGATCTGGTCGGCCTTGCCCTTGCCGACGAACAGCGCCGCGTCGGGTGCCTTGCGCTTGGCCGTGACGCGGGCGACCGGCTCCATGCCCGCGGTCTGGGCCAGCTGGCCCAGTTCCTCGAGCTCGGCGTCGAAATGCGGGAGGCCCAGGTCCACCCCCACCAGGATGGTGGCGGCGGCCGGGCGGTCGGGTGATGCGGTCAAGCCGGCAACCAGGAAGAACTGCGGAACAGGCACCCGCTTGCGCGGGCGCCGCGGAACGGCGGCTTCAGCTCGCGGGACCCTCGCCGGCTTCGCTCGGCGAGAAGTTCACCGCGCGGCCGGGCACGATGGTGGAGATGGCGTGCTTGTAGACCATCTGCGTGACGGTGTTGCGCAGGAGCACGACGTACTGGTCGAACGATTCGATCTGGCCCTGCAGCTTGATGCCGTTGACCAGGTAGATCGAGACCGGCACGTGCTCGCGGCGCAGCGTGTTCAGGAAGGGGTCTTGTAGTAGCTGCCCTTTGTTGCTCACGATATTCTCCGTGTTCCGGCGTTGTTGGAAGTTGCACATTACCACAGCAAGGCGCGCTGGCGGTCAAGCGCTGGCTGACCAGTTGCCGCCGGCTGGGCGGAAAACAAGACCGGCGGGCGGACTTTCGTGACCGGCTCGGGCGCAAGCGCGGCCCCGCGCTGCGGCGCCGGGCTCAGTCCTTGTCCGCGTACGGGTTCTTGCTCGTGCGCATTTCGACGCGCAAGGGCGTGCCCACGAGGTTGAATTCCTTGCGGAAGCGCCCTTCCAGGAAGCGCTTGTAAGCGTCGGTCACGTGTTCCAGCGAGTTGCCGTGGACCACGATCACCGGGGGGTTCATGCCGCCCTGGTGGGCGTAGCGCAGCTTGGGCCGGAACATGCCGGCGCGCTTGGGCGACTGGAACTGCACCGCGTCGAGCACCAGCCGGGTGAGCACCGGCGTCGACATCTTGATCATCGCCGAGCGGTACGCGTTGGCGATCGAGCCCCACAGCGGGCCCAGGCCCTGGCGCTTCTGCGCGGAGATGAAGTGCATCTCGGCGAACTTGAGGAAGGGCAGGCGCACCTCCACCTGCCGGCGCACCAGTTCACGGGCGTAGTCGTCCACCGCGTCCCACTTGTTCACGGCCATCACCACGGCGCGGCCCGACTCCAGGATGTAGCCGGCGATGTGGGCGTCCTGGTCGGTGACGCCCTGCGTGGCATCGAGCAGCAGCAGCACGACGTTCGCCGACTCGATGGCCTGCAGGGTCTTGACCACCGAGAACTTCTCGATCGCCTCGAACACCTTGCCCTTGCGGCGCAGGCCGGCCGTGTCGATCAGCTCGAACTTCTGGCCGTTGCGCTCGAAGGGCACGGAGATCGCATCGCGCGTGGTCCCGGGCAGGTCGAAGGCGACCAGGCGCTCCTCGCCCAGCCAGGCGTTGATCAGGGTGGACTTGCCGACGTTGGGACGGCCCGCGACCGCCAGCTTGATGGTGCCGGTGCCTTCGGACTCGTCGCTCTCCTCGTCCTCGGGCAGGTTCAGCGGGTCGAAGGCCGCATCGACCACGTCCCGGATGCCCTGGCCGTGCGCCGCCGAGATGGCGTACAGCTCGCCCAGGCCGAGCTCGTAGAACTCGGCCAGCTGCGGGCCTTCCTGCATGCCCTCGGCCTTGTTGGCCGCCAGCACGGTCGGCTTGCCCAGCTTGCGCAGGAAGTTGGCGATGTCATGGTCCTGCGCGGACACGCCGGCGCGCGCATCGACCACGAAGATGACGACGTCCGCCTCGGCCACCGCCTGGCGCGTCTGCTTGGCCATCTCCTTGTAGATGCCGGACTCGGCCGTCGGCTCGAAGCCGCCGGTGTCGATGACGATGAACTCGTAACGGCCCTGCTTCGCGTTGCCGTAGTGCCGGTCGCGCGTGAGGCCCGCGAAGTCCGCGACGATGGCGTCGCGCGACTTGGTCAGCCGGTTGAACAGCGTCGACTTGCCGACGTTGGGGCGGCCCACCAGGGCCATCACCGGCTTCATGGAAGGAAGTCCTCTCTGGCTTACTGCGGCGCGAAACCGAACACGCCGCCGTTGCGGGTGACGACGACGAGACTGTTGGCCGCGACCACGGGGGCGGCGGCAATCGCGGAGCCGTCAGTGGCGAGCCGGGTGAGCAGCGTGCCGTCCTGGCGGGACAGCAGGTGCACGAAGCCGAAGCCGTCGCCGACCACCACCGAGCTTCCCAGGGCCAGCGGCGCCCCCAGGCCCCGGTGCAGCAGGCGCTCGTTGACCCAGGCCCGCTGGCCGTCCTCGCGCTTCCACGCGACCACGCGGCCGTCGTTCTCGGCACCGAACACCGAAGTGCCGTCGCCGCCCACGCCCTCGCCGCCGTTGGCGCGCTGGGTCCAGAGGGTGCGGCCGTTGACCGTGTCGACGCAGCCCACCGCCGCCTGGAAGGCGCGCGCGCAGACCGAGTCGCCCACGCGGCTGACGCGGCCGACCAGGTCGACCAGGCGCTCGATGTCGTTGATGCCGCGGGCGGCGGCGATGGTGGATTCCCAGCGCACGCTGCCGTTCGAGGGGTTCAGGCCGACCAGGCGGCCGCCCTGCCCCACCACCAGCGTGTCGCCCACGGGCAGCATGACGCCGGCCTGGCGCAGCACCAGGGGTTCGCCCGTGCGCTGCTGGGACCACAGGCGCCGTCCGGTGCCGCCATCGAAGGCGCTCACCGAGCGGTCCCCGCCCAGCACGAAGACGCGGGCCCCGGCCACCAGCGGCGGCGTGTACGACAGCGCAGGCAGCTTCTGGCGCCAGACTTCCTTGCCGCTGGCGAAGGCGACGAGGTCGTTGCCGCGGGTGATGACGGCGGCGGTGCTGCCGTCGAAGCCGACGCCGGCGGCGATGGGCGCGCCGGCGCTGCCGCGCCACTGCTCGCGCCCGGTGGTCGCGTCGAAGCCGACCACGGTGCCGTCACCGCCCGCGACCGCGACGGCGTTGCCGCTGACGCCCACCACGAGCGGGAAATCGACGTTGGGCACGCGCGCCGACCAGGCCTGGCGCACGCCCAGCAGCTTCGGGTCGGGCTGCAATTCCGCAGGCTTCGGCTTCTCCGAAGAGCCGAACCAGCTGTTCGGCAGCAGCGCGCAGGCGGACAGGGACAGGAGGGCCGCGGCTGCGAGGGTGCGACCGATCATGGCAACTGCACGGCTCATGACTTGGCGGCCTCCGCCGGCTGCGCCTTCAGCGCCGCGACGTCGACGCCGAGTGCGGTCAGCTTGACCTCCACCAGCGCGCGGTAGTCGGTGTCCGCCGCCAGGCCCTTCCAGGCCCTGGTGTATTCGGCCTTGGCCTGGTCCTTCTTGCCCTGCAGATTGTAGATGTCGCCGCGGCGGTCGGCCACGAGCGGCTCGAACTGCGCCGGGACAGCGCCGGCGAGCTGCTTGAGCGCGTCGTCGTAGGCCTTGGTTTCCACCAGCAGGCCGGCCAGGCGCAGGCGGGCGAGGGCCTGGTAGCCCTCGTCGCCGGACTTGTCCGCCACCCATTGCAAGGCGGCCTTGGCCGCGTCGGGCTTGCCCTTTTCCGCCAGCACCTTGGCGGCGAGCAGGCCCGCCTGCTGCGCGTAGGAGGTGCGGCCGAACTTGTCCTGGACGTCCTTGAACGCCTGCTCCACCCGGCCGGTGTCGCCGCTGGCCGCGGCGCGCTCGACCTCGTCGTACAGCACGGAGGCTTCCAGCGCCTGCTTGCGCTGCCAGTACTGCCAGCCGTTGAAGGCGGCATAGGCGCCGAGCGCGCCGATCAGCACCCAGGTGATCAGGTTGCCGTATTGCTTCCAGAAGTGCTTGATGTCGTCAAGCTTCTCCTGTTCCTCGAGGTCGAAATGTGCCATGTAAAGCCCAGTGTGCGGGCGAGATTGTAGTTACCTGAGGGAGGCAGCCCACTGCTGCGCCGCATCCAGCGGCTGCAGCACCTGCGCGGCGTCGCGGTCGCGCAGGGACTTGACCGCCACCTTGCCCTGGGCGACCTCGTCCGCGCCGAAGACCAGCGCATGGCGGGCGCCGCTGGCGTCCGCCTTCTTGAACTGCGATTTCATGCTGCCCGGGCCATCGGCGCCGCCTGCGTGCTGCACGACGCGCACCCCGGCCGCCCGCAGCGCCTCGAGCGTGGAAATCACCGGCGCCAGCGGCGTGCCGGGCGGGACGATCGCATAAGCGTCGGCGGACGCGTCCGGCACCTGCACCTGCAACTCCTGCAGCAGCAGCAGCAGCCGCTCGATGCCCAGGCCGAAGCCCACGGCCGGGGCCGGCTTGCCCCCGAGCTGGGCGATGAGTCCGTCGTAGCGGCCGCCGCCGCACACCGTGCCCTGCGAGCCGAGCTGGTCCGTGACCCACTCGAACACGGTGAGGTTGTAGTAGTCCATGCCGCGCACCAGGCGCGGGTTGACGCGGTAGCCCAGGCCCACGGCATCCAGCGCCGCCTTGACCGCCTCGAAGTGCGCGCGCGACGCCTCGCCCAGGAAGGCGATCAGCTGCGGCGCGCCCTCGATCAGCGCCTGCATCGCGGGGTTCTTGCTGTCCAGGATGCGCAGCGGGTTGCTGCGCAGGCGGCGCCGCGAATCCTCGTCCAGCGCCGCGGCGTGCTGCTCGAAATAGCGCACCAGCGCCTCGCGGTGCTGCTGGCGCTCGTCCGGCTGGCCCAGGCTGTTGATCTCCAGGCGCACGTCCTTGCCCTCGGCCAGGCCCAGCTCGCGCCACAGCGCGCGCGCCATCAGGATCATCTCGGCGTCCACGTCCGGGCCGGCAAAGCCCAGGGCCTCGACGTCGAGCTGGTGGAACTGGCGGTAGCGGCCCTTCTGCGGCCGCTCGTGCCGGAACATGGGGCCCACGGTCCACAGACGCAGCGGGCCGTTGTACAGCGCGTTGTGCTCGATCATGGCCCGCACGATGCCGGCGGTGGCCTCCGGGCGCAGCGTGAGCCGGTCGTCGTTCATCGCGTCGACGAAGGAATACATCTCCTTCTCGACGATGTCGGTCACCTCGCCGAGCCCGCGCACGAACAGCGCCGTCGGCTCCACGATGGGCGTGAGCAGGTACTGGTAGCCGTAGCGGCCCATCACCGTGCGCACGCAGGACTCGAACCATTGCCACAGGCCGGAATCGGGCAGCTTCTCCGTGCGCGGCACCGAGGCCGGCAGGATGTCGTTCATGCCCTTGACGGCAACGAGCTTCTCCGCCTTCTTCGCGGCGGCATTCCTGTTCTCAGTGGTCATGTCTCAGGCGGTCTCGGCGACGTCGTGGCCGTAGCGCTTCGCGATGTAGTTCTCGACGATCTGGTGGAATTCGCTGGCGATGTTGTCGCCGCGCAAGGTCATCGCCTTCTGCCCGTCGATGAACACGGGGGCGGCGGGCGCTTCGCCGGTGCCGGGCAGGCTGATGCCGATGTCGGCATGCTTGCTCTCGCCGGGGCCGTTGACGATGCAGCCCATGACGGCCACCTTCATCTTCTCCACGCCGGGATACTTCGCGCGCCAGACCGGCATCTGCGCGCGCAGGTAGTCGTCGATCTGCTTGGCCAGGACCTGGAAGGTGGTGCTGGTGGTGCGGCCGCAGCCCGGGCAGGCGGTGACGCTCGGCACGAAGCTGCGCAGGCCCAGCGCCTGCAGGATCTCGGAGGCGATCACCACTTCCTGGGTGCGGGACTCGCCCGGCTGCGGCGTGAGCGACACGCGGATGGTGTCGCCTATGCCTTCCTGCAGCAGGATGCCCATGGCCACCGAGGAAGCGACGGTGCCCTTGGTGCCCATGCCGGCCTCGGTCAGGCCCAGGTGCAGCGGGTAGTCGCAGCGGCGCGCGAGCTCGCGGTAGACGGAGATGAGGTCCTGCACGCCGCTGACCTTGCAGGACAGCAGCACCTGCTCGTGGCGCATGCCCAGCTCCTCGGCCAGCCGCGCGGACTCGATCGCGGAGGTGATGAGCGCCTCGTACATCACCTGCTTCGCGTCCCAGGGCTGCGCCCGGGCCGCGTTCTCGTCCATCAGCTGGGCGAGCAGTTCCTGGTCCAGGCTGCCCCAGTTGACGCCGATGCGCACCGGCTTGTCGTACCTGAGCGCCGCCTCGACCATCTGCGCGAACTGGCGGTCCTTCTTGTCGCCCTTGCCCACGTTGCCCGGGTTGATGCGGTACTTGGACAGCGCCTCGGCGCAGGCCGGATAGTCGGTCAGCAGCCGGTGGCCGTTGTAGTGGAAGTCGCCGATCAGCGGCACCGCGATGCCCATGCGATCGAGCTGCTCGCGGATGTAGGGCACCTGCTGCGCGGCCTCGGGCGTGTTGACCGTGATGCGCACCAGCTCGCTGCCCGCGAGCGCCAGTTCCTTGACCTGGATCGCGGTGCCGATGGCGTCGACCGTGTCGGTGTTGGTCATCGACTGCACGCGCACCGGCGCGTCCCCGCCCACCGTGACCACGTTCGCGCCCCAGGCCACGCGGGCCTGGACGGAGCGGCGCGCACGCGGCGCCGCGGGTTCGATCGGCAGGCACACTTCGGGCTTCATCACTTCACTTCGAAACGGGCCACGTTGTCGCGCGACACCGGGCCGAGGTTGTAGGGCTTGCCGCGCACCTGGACCTCGGTCGCCTCGACGCTGCCGATCACGACGGACAGCGGCAGCGCTCCGGTGGCGCCGGCGCTCTCGCCCGGCTCCATCAGCTTCTGGAACACGGTCGTGCCCTTGGCGTCGGTGACCTGCACCCAGGAGGGAGCGCGGGTGCGGAAGGTGACGACGCCACGCGCGTCGATCGGGCCCGAAGCGGCGAGCTGCGGCGCCGCGGCCACCGGCGCGCTCGCTGCGCCCGTCACGGGCGGTGCGACGCTGGTGGTTGCCGCAGGAGCGGCAGCGGAGAGGGGCGCGGGATCCGCCGCGGGCGGCGCGGTCCCGCTCAAGGACGTATCCAGCGGCACCACCGGCGGGGGGACCGTGGTTGCGGCCACTTCGGCCGGCGCCGCCGCGGGCTCGGGCCGGTCCGCCGGCGCCACCGCCTCGTAGCCGCGTTGCAGCATGGGCAGGAAGACGATCACCAGGGCGCCCAGCAGCAATGCGCCGACGGTCAGCGCCACGGGGCGCGAGACCTGGTCCAGCAGCCCGGGGCTGGGGCCGTCGCCGGGGGCGCGGAACGGCGCGTTGATCTGCTGGCCGTCGTCGACCAGGCGGGGCCTGGCGGTCTGGGGCAGGCGCTGCAGCACCGGCTGCGCATCGACCTTGAGCGTGCGGCAGATGCTGGAGGCCAGCGCCCGCACGAACACCGCGTCGCCCAGCACGTCGTATTGGTCCTCCTCCAGGGCTTCCAGCTTGCGCAGGGGCACCTTCAGGTTGGCCGCGAGCGTCGCCGCGTGCAGGCCCGCCGCCTCGCGCGCCTCGCGCAGCAGCGTGCCGGCCGTGACGCCGTCATCGGGAGCGACGGCCTCATTCATCGAAGGCCTTCCGGTCCAGGGACGCGCGCTCGCGCGATTGCGGGAAGCGCTTGCGCAGCTGCTCGCTGAGCTGGCTCATCGCCTGCGCGTCGTTCATCCGGTTCTCGACCTTGATCCCCAGCCACAGCGACTCCGCGTTCGCCAGCTCGCTGTTGTTCAGGCGGCGGATGTAGAACTGCGCGCGCGGGTAGTCGCCCTTGCGGTACAGGACGTTGGCGAGGTTGTAGCCGGTGACGGGATTGCCCGCATCGAGCTCGTAGGAGCGCGCGAGGCTGCGCTCGGCTGCCTCCACCTGGCCGGCACGCGCCTGGCACACGCCCATGGCGAGGAAGGTGCGCGAGCGGCCCGAGTACAGCGGATTCGTCAGCGCCTGGTAGAAGCCGGCTTCGGCCTCGGCGTAGCGGCCCTGCTGGCACTGCAGCCACGCGTAGTTGTGCAGCGAGTCGGAATCGCGCGGGTTGAGGGCCACGGCGCGGCGGAAGCTTTCCTCCGCCTGGCGCGCGTCGCCCAGGCGCATGTAGATCAGGCCGCGCAGGTTGTACGCGTCCGAGTAGTTCGGATCGAGGGTCAGGACCTGCTTGAGCTCGTCGAGCGCGATCTCGGTCTTGCCTTCCTCGAAGTAGCTCGAGGCGAGCTCCAGGCGAATGCGCGCGCGCTTGCGGTTGTCGCTTTCCTCCGCCGGAGCAGTCGTGTCCGCCGTCATCTGCTGCGAGTGCGGGGCGGCGCAACCCACGAGCATGCTGCCGAACACACCGGCGAGCGCGACGGCCGCCAGTCCTCCCGCCGTGAGGCGGCTTGCTGCCGCCATGGCTTTTTTCATGATCCCCTAAGCCTCCTTCGTCGTGTCCGCGGGGACCGGCTGGAGCATCACCGTGCGCTGCTGCGCGATGCGCCGGTCGACCCGGGTGCGGTCCTTGACGTCGCCGGCCAGCTGGCCGCACGCGGCATCGATGTCGTCGCCGCGCGTCTTCCGCACCGTCGTGACGATACCAGCATCACTCAGGATTTTCGCGAAAGCCTGCACGCGCTGTTGCGGCGAACGCACCAGTCCGGAGGCGGGGAAGGGATTGAAGGGGATCAGGTTCAGCTTGCACGGCACGCCGCGTCCGCCGTGCGTCTGCACCAGGCGCGCCAGTTCGCGCGCGTGCTCCGGCGTGTCGTTCACGCCATCGAGCATGCAGTACTCGAAGGTGATGAAGTCGCGCGGCGCGGGCACCAGGTAGCGGCTGCACGCATCGAGCAGTTCGGCGATCGGGTACTTCTTGTTCAGGGGAACGAGCTTGTCGCGCAGGTCGTCGTTCGGCGCGTGCAGCGACACCGCCAGGGCCACCGGGCAGTCCTCGCCCAGGCGGTCGATCATCGGCACGACGCCGGAGGTCGACACGGTGACCCGGCGGCGGGACAGCCCGTAGCCATGGTCGTCCAGCATCGTGCGCAGCGCCGGAACCAGCGCCGCGTAGTTCTGCAGCGGCTCGCCCATGCCCATCATCACCACGTTGGAGATGACGCGCTCGCCGCCGGTGCCCAGGTGCCGGCGCAGGAAATGCTCGGCGAACCAGAGCTGCGCGACGATCTCGCCGGTGGAGAGGTTGCGCGAGAAGCCCTGGTGGCCGGTGGAGCAGAAGCGGCAGCCCACGGCGCAGCCGGCCTGCGAGGAGATGCACAGCGTGCCGCGGTCGTCCTCGGGGATGAAGACCGCTTCGACGGCGTCGCCGTTGCCAACGTCGAACAGCCACTTGATGGTGCCGTCGGCGCTCTCGTTCTGGGTGATGACCGGCAAGCCCTCGATGCGGGCGCTGCCCTGGAGCTTGTCGCGCAGCGACTTGGCCAGGTCCGTCATGGCCGCGAAATCGCTGGCACCCTTCTGGTGGATCCAGCGGAACAACTGCGTCGCCCGGAAGCGCTTTTCCCCGAGCGACGCGCAGAAGCCGGCCAGACCCTCGAGGTCGAAATCGAGCAGGTTGGCCGTCATCGCATGCACGTCGCCGGGCCGCCCCAAGACGTGCCGCTCCCCCCCGGGGGGATGCGGAACGAAGTGGAGCGAGGGGGCGACATCTATCGGGCGTAGATGTTCATCGCCGGGAAGAAGAAGGCGACTTCGTTCTTCGCGGTCTCGGCGGCGTCCGAACCGTGCACGGCGTTGGCGTCGATGCTGTCGGCGAAGTCGGCGCGGATGGTGCCCGGGGCGGCCTTCTTGGGGTCCGTGGCGCCCATCAGGTCGCGGTTCTTCAGGATGGCGCCCTCGCCTTCCAGCACCTGGATCATCACCGGGCCGGAGATCATGAAGTCCACCAGGTCCTTGAAGAAGGGACGCTCCTTGTGCACGGCGTAGAACTGCTCCGCTTCCCGGCGCGACAGGTGCGCCATCCTGGCGGCGACGACCTTCAGCCCGGCAGCCTCGAAGCGGGCGTAGATCTGGCCGATCACGTTCTTCGCCACGGCGTCGGGCTTGATGATGGAAAGGGTGCGTTCGATAGCCATGTAGGTTTCCTGAGCTTGTGTTTTAGGGTTTTGCCGGAGGCAGAAAGTTCGGCAAAGCCCGCAATTCTATCCGGGAGGCGTGCCGGTTGCCTCGCAGGGAGACATTCACCGCAGAGGCGCAGAGGGCGCAGGGCCACAGGGGATTTCCCCGGTAGGATTCCCTGCGTTTCCCCTGCGGTGAAGGTCGTTCCCTAGCGACCGCGTCCACCGCCGCCACCGCCGCCACGGCGGCCGCCCCGGCCACCGCCGCCGCCGCCGCCCGGCATGCCGCCGCCGGGGCCGCCGCGGCGCTGCCGGTTGAAGCTGTCGGCGCCTATGTAGCCCAGCGAGGTCTTCATCGGATCGGGCTGGTTGCCTGCGCCACCACCCCCACCCCCACCGCCACCACCACCGCCGCCGCCCGACTTGCGCCGGCCCTGGCCCTGGCCCTGGCCCGGCTGTCCCTGGCGCGTGGCCAGCGGATTGGGCTGGCGCGAGGACGGTCCGCCCTGGGGCCGCGGGCCATCGCCCCGGTTGTCGCCGCGGCGCTTGTTGCGCCCGCCGCCGCCCTTGCCTTCCCCGTGCTGCTGTCCGCGCTCGGGGCGCGCCAGCCCCGGCACGCCGGCGGCGCGGGTGAGCGCGTTGATGTCGGGCTCGTCCAGCTCCATCCAGGCGCCGCGCTTGAGGCCCCGGGGCAGCACCATGGCGCCGTAGCGGATGCGGATCAGGCGGCTGACCGCGTGGCCCACCGCCTCGAACAGGCGGCGCACCTCGCGGTTGCGGCCTTCGCTGATGGTCACCCGGTACCAGACGTTGGAGCCCTCGCCGCCGCCCTCGTCGATCGAGCCGAACTGGGCGCGGCCGTCATCGAGGTCCACGCCTTCGAGCAGCCTCTGCCGCTCCTCGTTGCTCAGCGCGCCGAGCACGCGCACCGCGTACTCGCGCTCCAGCCCGAAGCGCGGGTGCATGAGGCGGTTGGCCAGCTCGCCGGAACTCGTGAACAGCAGCAGGCCCTCGGTGTTGAGGTCCAGGCGGCCGACCGACTGCCACTTGCCCTGCTGCAGCCTGGGCAGCTTGCGGAACACCGTGGGCCGGTTCTGCGGGTCGTCATGCGTGACGACCTCGCCGACGGGCTTGTGGTAGGCGATCACGCGCGGCGGCGGCGGCGCGATGCGCAGCCGGATCGGCTTGCCGTTGACCTTGATCTGGTCGCCGAACTGGATGCGCTGGCCGATGTGCGCGGGCTCGTTGTTGACCGAGATGCGGCCCTCGAGGATCAGTTGCTCCATCTCGAGCCGCGAACCCAGGCCGGCCTGCGCAAGCACCTTGTGCAGCTTGGGCTGCTCGGGCTGCGGCGCCAGCACGCGCTTGGCCGGGCCCGCCTCGGGCGCCTCTTCCTCGGCATCGAAGCGGCCGGTGACGACGTCCTCGAAGCGGACGGCGGGCACCGGCGCCGGTGCCGGACCGCGCTTGGCGCGCGCCGCGCGTTGCGGGCGCTCGTCGTCCTCGTCGTCGTCCTCGTCCCGGTCCTCGTCGTCCTCGCCGCGCTGGGCGTCGTCCGCCACCGCCTCGGTCCTGGCGACCGCCGCCTGCTGCGCCGCGGGTTCGGGGGGCACGGCTTCCGCGGGCACGGGCGCACCGGCTTCGGACTCGCGCGGGCCCGGCTCCTGCGGGCTGTCGTCGGACGGCGCGCGGGCCATCGAATCGGTGGGATCGTTCATGCTCGGGTCTCGATGGCGGGGGCCGGGGTGTTCAGAGGTCGCCGGGCTGGGGCGGCCGGTCTTCGCCTGCGGCCGCTTCGGCGGTCGCCGTTTCGTCCGGACCGGGCTCGGGGGAATCGATGGCCAGCTCGGGCTGCGGCTCGGCGCCGCGCGCCAGCGCCTCGAAGACGCCTTCCTGCGCCGGGCTCTGCAATTCGGGCAGCTGGTCCAGGGAGGCGAGGCCGAGGTCGTCGAGGAACTGGCGCGTCGTGGCATACAGGCCGGGGCGGCCGACCGCTTCGCGGTGGCCGATCACCTCGACCCAGCCGCGGTCTTCCAGCTGCTTGAGGATCTGCGTGTTGATCGTGACGCCGCGGATGTCCTCCATGTCGCCGCGCGTGACCGGCTGGCGGTAGGCGATGATGGCCAGGGTCTCGAGGGCGGCGCGGCTGTACTTGGGCGGTTTCTCGGGATGGAGGCGGTCGAGGTACTCGCGCATCTCCGGGCGGCTCTGGAAGCGCCAGCCGCTGGCCACGCAGACGAGCTCCACGCCGCGCTGCGCCCACTCGTGCTGCAGCTCGCCCAGGAGTTCCTTGACCGTGTCGGCCCCGAGCTCGTCGTTGAACAGCACGCGCAGCTCGCGCACGGTCAGCGGCTGCTGGGTGCAGATCAGCGCGGTTTCGAGGACGCGCCTGGCATCCGCCGTATTCATCGTGTTGTCGTGTGGAAGGGTGCCTCGCGCGGCACGGCAGTTCTGGGCCCTGGGCTCTTCATCGTGTCGCCGCTGCGCGCCCTCGTGGGACGCTCAAGCGGGTGCCGGGCCGGACACGCCATGGAAGGCCGCCGCGGTCGGCTGGCTCGTGAGCCATTCGGATTCATTGTAACGCAGGCCCCAGTCCGCCCACGCGGCGCGCAGGTCGGCCGGCAGCGCTGCGTGGAAGGCCAGCGGCGCGCCCGTGACGGGATGGGCGAACGCCAGGCGAAAAGCGTGCAGCGCCTGGCGCTGCAGGCCGGCAGCCGCCGCCCCGCCGTACAGGGGGTCGGCCACGAGCGGATGGCCCATGTGGGCCGCGTGCACCCGGATCTGGTGGGTGCGGCCGGTCTCCAGCGTGCAGAGCAGGCCGCAGCCCTGCTCCGCCTGGTCCAGCAGCTGGAACACCGTGGCGGCCGGCTTGCCTGGATGCCGGGCCGCATCGACCACCGCCATGCGCAGCCGGTTGCGCGGGTCGCGCCCGATCGGCGCATCGACCCGCCGTTGCGCGGGGCCCTGCCAGGGCCGGTGGGCCAGCGCGAGGTACTGGCGCGCCACCTCGCGCGCGGCGATCTGCGCCACCAGGCGGTCCATCGCTGCGCGCGTGCGCGCCACCACCATCAGGCCGCTCGTGTCCTTGTCCAGCCGGTGCACGATGCCCGCGCGCGGCAGCATGCGGGCGCCGGCGTCGCGTGCCAGCAGCGCATTGAGCAGCGTGCCCCGCCAGTTGCCCGGTGCCGGGTGCACGACCAGGCCGGCGGGCTTGTCGATCACCAGCAGGTGCTCGTCCTCGTGCAGCACGGTGAGCGGGATCGCCTCGGGCACGAAGGCCTGGCTCTGGGGCGTGGGACGCAGCTCGATCTCGCCGGCCTCCCCGGCTTTCACCCGCTGCGACGCCTTGGTCACGGCCGCGCCGCGCAGGCGCACGGCGCCGCCTTCGATCAGCTGCTGCAGGTAGCTGCGCGAGAACTCGGGCACCAGGTGCACGAGCGCCCGGTCCAGGCGCTCGCCATGGGCGGCGGCGTCGATGACGAAAGGCCGCGTCTCCGCTTCGGCGCCGGGTTCGTCCAGCAGGTCCTCGGAGGGATCCTGCGAGGGGTCGGTCGATATAATGGCTCGCCCTTCAGGTCAAGAGAGTTGCATGCTTGCTCGCGCCAAATTATCGGTGGTCCCCCTCGCCCTCGCCGCATCCGTGCTCGCGGGGTGTTCCAGCCTGAAGGACGACGACAAGACCGCCAGCTGGAGCCCGAACCGCATCTACTCCGAGGCGAAGGACGAGATGAACTCGGGGTCCTACGACAAGGCGATCCCGCTGTACGAGAAGCTGGAAGGCCGCGCCGCCGGCACGCCGCTGGCGCAGCAGGCGCAGCTGGAACGCGCCTACGCCTACTACAAGCAGAACGAGCAGGCACAGGCCCTGTCCACGCTGGACCGCTTCATCAAGCTGCACCCGGCCAGCCCCGCGATGGACTATGCCCTGTACCTCAAGGGCATCGTCAACTTCAACGACAACCTGGGCATGTTCTCCTTCCTGACGCGCCAGGACCTGTCCGAGCGCGACCAGAAGGCCGCCAAGGAATCCTTCGAGGCCTTCCGCGAGCTGGTGGCCCGCTTCCCCGACTCCAAGTACACGCCCGATGCGCGCGCGCGCATGACGTACATCGTCAACTCGCTGGCGAAGTACGAGGTGCACGTGGCGCGCTACTACTACAGCCGCGGCGCCTACGTGGCCGCGATCAACCGCGCGCAGAACGCGCTGGCCGACTACCGCGACGTGCCCGCGCTGGAAGAGGCCCTGTTCATCCTGATGCGCAGCTACGACTCGCTCGGGATGGCGCAGCTGCGCGACGACACGCGGCGGGTGCTGGAGAAGAACTATCCGCAGAGCACCTACCTGAGCGGCAACGGACCGGGGGTCAGCAAGCCCTGGTGGCAGGTCTGGTGAGATGAAAAGGGGCCGCGCATGCGGCCCTTTTTTTCGCTGGCGTGCGCGCGTTCGCGCCCTCACCGCCACCGCTGCAGATCCCGGCTGATCGCCGCTCACTCCTGCAACGCGTCCAGCGCCTCCTCGAACTCCTCTTCGCTGCCGATGCGGCGCATCGGCGGCAACGCCGACAGCAGCCGCCGGCCGTACCCCATCTGCTCCAGGCGCGTGTCGCACACCACCAGCAGGCCGCGGTCGCTCTCGCGCCGGATCAGGCGGCCGGCGCCCTGCTTCAGCGCCACGGCGGCCTCGGGCACGAAGTACTCGTTGAACGGATTGCGTCCCTGCGCCTGCAGGCGCTGGCCGCGCGCTTCCACCAGCGGGTCGCCGGGCGGCGGGAACGGCAGCTTGTCGATGATCACCAGCTGCAGCGCGTCGCCCGGCACGTCCACGCCTTCCCAGAAGGAAGCGGAGGCCACGAGGATGCAGCCGGGGCGCCCCTGCGCCGCACCTTCGCGGAAGCGCTCGATCAGCCGGCGCTTGGGCCACTGGCCCTGGACGAGCACCTCGAGCTCCGCCGAACCCGCGAACCGCGCCTGCAGCTGCTCGCCGATCGCGCGCAGGGCCCGCAGCGTGGTCGTGAGCACCATGGTGCGCCCGCCGATGCGCAGCGCGGCGCGTTGCGCCACGCGCGCCACGGCGTCGCTGTGCGCCGGGTCGTTGGGCTTGGGGATGCCGCGCGGCAGGTACAGGGCGGCCTGGGCCGGATAGTCGAAGGGACTGGCCACGCGCAGCACCTCGGCCTGGCCGAGGCCGCAAGGCTCGGTGAACCAGGACAGGCGCGCGTCGTCGCCGAGCGTGGCGGACGTGAACACCCAGGCCCGGCGCGAGCTCTCCGCCTCGGGGTCCGCGTCGGTCTTGAGCATCTTGTGCTGCACCGCCTCGGCGATGTCCAGCGGCGACTCGATCAGGCGCAGGTGCGTGCCGGCGTCGACCCAGCGCACCGCGCCTTCCTGCGCCGGCTGCTCGAAGCCGCGCGCGCGCTGCGCCAGCAGCACCGCGCGCTCGTGCAGGCGCACGAAGTCGGGGGCGATCTCGCTGACCGTCGCCAGCCCTTCGGCGGCCAGATCCAGGGCGGACGCGAGGGCCGCCAGCGCTTCGCTCCAGCGGGCCGCGTCCACTCCGTCGGGCGCGGGACCGGTCCAGCGCAAGCGCGCGCCCGGCGGGGTGCGGCCGATCACGAGGCGCAAGTCGCGCGCCGCACGCTCCAGGGTGCCGGCCGCAAGCTGCCAGTCCACCAGCCCGCGGGCGAACTGCAGGCCGGCGCCCAGCAGGTCGCGCGTGAAGTCCAGCACCTGGCCGGTGCCCAGCTGGCGACCGAGGAACTGCACGCCGGTCTCGTTCAGCTGGTGGGCCTCGTCGAAGATCACCACGCGCACGCTGGGCAGCAATTCGGCCATGCCCGATTCGCGCACCGCGAGATCGGCGAAGAACAGGTGGTGGTTGATCACCACCACGTCGGCCGCCATCGCCTCGCGGCGCGCGGCGTTGACGTGGCAGCCGCGGAACTTGGGGCACTGCGAGCCGAGGCAGTTCTCGCGGGTCGACGTGACCAGCGGCAACACCGGTGAGCGTTCGTCCAGGCCGGGCATTTCGGCCAGGTCGCCGCTGCGCGTGCTCTGCGCCCATTGCTCGATCTTGGCCAGCGTGCGCAGCGCGCCGTGGTCCGGCAGGTTGGCATCGCGCCGGGCCAGTTCCAGCCGGTGCGTGCACAGGTAGCTGCCGCGGCCCTTGAGCAGCGCCATGCGCACGGGCAGCCCCAGCGCCTCGGCCAGGCGCGGCAGGTCGCGCGCGAACAGCTGGTCCTGCAGCGTCTTGGTGGCGGTGGACAGCAGCACGCGCTCGCCGCTCAGGAGCGCGGGCACGAGATACGAGAAGGTCTTGCCGACACCGGTGCCGGCTTCCACGACCAGCGCGCCGCCGTGCGCGATCGTGCGCGCCACGGCCGCGGCCATCTCGGTCTGGCCCGCCCGCGGTCGGAACGCTTCGGCCGTGCGCGAGAGCACGCCGCCGGGGGCGAAGACTTCGCGCGCGAGCTGTTCCAGGTCCTGGGCGGCCGCGGGCCAGGCCGCCCCGGGCTCGTCGTGGCGCCCGGGCGACGCAACTGCCGATTCCGTCATCACGCGGGTTCTTTGGGGTCGAGCACGAGTTCCAGCCGCGCGATCTGGTCGCGCAGGGCCAGGCGGCGCTTCTTCAGGCGCCGCATCATCAGTTCGTCGACGGGGCTCTCCTCGGACGTGCGGTCGATCATGGCGTCGAGGTCGGCGTGTTCCATGCGCAGCTCGATGAGGCGCCGCTCGGGAGAGTGGAGGTTGGAGTCCAAAGGTAATAAGCGGGGCGCCGCTGCGGGATCGTTCAATAATACGTCCTCGACCGTCATTATTCGAGCGCACGCGCAGCAGCGCCACTTTTCCCGCCCATGAGCAGCAGCAAAGGTTACCGACTCACCGCGTCCACCGGCATCCATAAGGGGGACCGGGAGTACCAGCAGGACCAGATCAACCTGATCACCCACCCGCGGGTCAATGGCTGCGTGCTCGGCGTGGTGGCCGACGGCATGGGCGGACGCAGCGGCGGGCGCAAGGCTTCGGACCAGGTCATGATGACGTGCAAGCAGCTGTTCGACCGCTATTCGCCCACCGTGGACGACGCCCCCACCGTGCTGCGGCAGATGGTGCAGGAGTCGCACCTGGTCATCAAGCTGACCGCCATCTCGGCGGAGCAGGAGCCGCACAGCACGATCGCGGCCTTCATCATCAATCCCGACGGCGAATGCCACTGGGTGCATGCCGGTGACTCGCGCATCTACCACTTCCACGGCAACCAGCTGGTGAAGCGGACCATGGACCATTCCTACGTGCAGACGCTCGTCGACCGCGGCGAGCTGACGGAGGACGAGGCCAACGTGCACCCGCAGTCCAACATCCTCATGGGCTGCCTGGGCGCCGAGGAAGACCCGCCGGCGGACCTGCACACGATTTCGCAGCTGCGGCCGGGCGACACGCTGCTGGCCTGCAGCGACGGCGTCTGGCACTACTTCAGCTCCGAGGAGCTGGGCTCCGTGCTGTCCTCGCTGTCGCCGCGCGAGGCGAGCGAGTTCCTGATCGAGAAGGCGCGCTCGCGCGCCCACGGCGGCGGCGACAACCTGTCGCTGGTGATCGTCAAGCTGGAGCCGCTGGCCAGCAGCGCCTGAGGCCCGGCCCTCAGCGGGCCGGCGGCGGCAGGTCCGGCGAAGCCGGCTTGGTGCGCTTGGCGTTGCGCTCGGCGACTTCGGCGCGGTGCTGCTCCGCTTCCTTCAGCCGTGCGTCGTGCTCGGCCCGGTTCTTCGCCGCCTGCGTCGGCGTGGGGCCGTGGCTCGCGGGCTCCTGCGGCTCGCGCGGCTTGCCCTGCGAGCCCAGGGCGCCGTGCGGCTGCTTCACGCGCGGGCTGCGCTGCTCGTGCTCGGCCTGCTCCGACGCCTTCTTCGCAGCCTTCTCGGCGGCGCGCGCATCCCGCTCCTGCTGCTCCGACGCGGCCTTGGCCCGCTTTTCGGCCGCTTCCTTCTGGCGCTCGGGCGAGCTGCGTGCGTCGATGTCCTTCTGGCGCTCGGCCGCCTTGCGCTTGCGCTCGGCCTCGTTCAGCACGCGTTCCTGGCGCTTGAGGTCGTTGGCCACCACGTTGTGCTCGCGGCGGGCCTCGTCCAGGCAGTCGTTGACGGCGAACTTCGCGCGGCAGGCCTTCTGGGCCTCGGCGTAGCGCGCCTCGGCGGCTTCGCGCTCGCTCTTGATGCGCGCGCGCTCGGGCGCGTCGTTCGGCGCCTGCGCGTGGGCGGCGAAAACGGCAAAGGCGAGGGCAACGGGGATCAGGTGCTTCATGTCAGGCGGGTGTCGACCGTGCGGTGCTCGAGGGCCAGGAATTCGGTGGACTGCATCTCGTTCAGGCGCGACACGGTCCGCGGAAACTCGTGGGCCAGCGGCCCTTCGGTATACAAGGCCTCGGGGGGGACCTCGGCCGACAGGATCAGTTTGACACGGCGATCGTAAAGAACATCCACCAGCCAGGTAAACCTGCGTGCTTCGGAGGCATTGCGCGCCGACATCCGCGGCACGTCGCTCAGCAGCACGGTGTGGAACTGGGTGGCGATCTCCAGGTAGTCGTTCTGCGAGCGCGGCCCGCCGCACAGCGTGCGGAAATCGAACCAGACCACGCCGCCGGCCTTGCGGCGGGCACGGATCTCGCGCTGCTCGATGTGCAGCACGGCGTCCTCGTCGTGGCTCTCGGCCAGCCGGGTGAAGGCCTCGTCCATCTCGGCGTCCGCCTGCGCGCCCAGGGGCGTGTGGTAGAGCCGCACCTGCTCCATGGTGCGGCGCCGGTAGTCCGTGCCGTTGTCCACGTCGATCACCTGCAGCTTCTCGTTCAGCAGCGCGATGGCCGGCAGGATGCGGTCGCGGTGCAGCCCGTTGGGGTAGAGGTCGTCCGGGCGGAAGTTGGAGGTGGTGACGAAGCCCACGCCGTTGTCGAACAGCGCGTCCAGCAGCCGGTGCAGGATCATCGCGTCCGTGATGTCGGCGACGTGGAACTCGTCGAAGCAGATGAGGCGAAAGCGCCTGGCGATGCGCCGGCCCAGTTCGTCGAGCGGATTGACCGTTCCCTGCAGCTCCGCGAGCTCGCGGTGCACCTCGCGCATGAACTCGTGGAAGTGCAGGCGCGTCTTGCGCACCACCGGAACCGCCTGGAAGAAGCAGTCCATCAGGAAGCTCTTGCCGCGCCCCACCCCGCCGTACATGTACACGCCACGGGGAATCGCCGGCCGGTTGATCAGCTTCTTGAACGCGTTGGACCGCTGCTCCTTGTACTCCGCCCACTCCGCCGCGCAGCGGTCCAGGGCGGCGACGCCACGCAACTGCGCCGGGTCGCTGTCATACCCCCGCGCCTTCAGTTCGTCGTAATAGACGTCGCGAACGGTCATGCGACAGCCTTCACCGCGAAGACGCGGAAGGCGCGGAGGGCCGCAGGGAAAGCATCGGGATTTCCCTGCTTCTTCCCTGCGTTCCCTGCGCCTTCGCGGTGAAGGACTTTCAGAAGTTCAGCGTCCGCTTGTCCACCGCCAGCGCCGCTTCCTTGGTCGCTTCGGACAGCGACGGGTGGGCGTGGCAGATGCGGGCGATGTCTTCGGCGGAGGCCTTGAACTCCATGGCGACGACGGCCTCGGAGATCAGCTCGCTGGCCATCGGGCCCACGATGTGCACGCCCAGGATCTCGTCGGTCCTGGCGTCGGCCAGGAACTTCACCATGCCGGTGGTGTCGCCCAGCGCCCGCGCGCGGCCGTTGGCCATGAAGGGGAAGGTGCCGGCCTTGTAGGCCACGCCGTCCGCCTTGAGCTGCTGCTCGGTGCGGCCCACCCAGGCGATCTCGGGCGAGGTGTAGATCACCCAGGGGATGGTGTTGAAGTTGACGTGCCCGTGCTGGCCGGCGATGCGCTCGGCCACCGCGACGCCCTCTTCTTCCGCCTTGTGCGCCAGCATCGGGCCGCGCACCACGTCACCGACCGCCCACACGTTGGGCAAGTTGGTGCGGCACTCCTCGTCCACGAGGATGGCGCCGCGCTCGTCCAGCTTCAGGCCCACGGCTTCCGGCTTCAGGCCGATCGTGTTGGGCACGCGCCCGATGGAGACGATCACGTGGTCGGCGTCCAGGGTCTGCTGCTCGCCCTTGGCGGTGGTGTAGGCCACGGAAACGCCCTTGCCGGCCGTCCTGATCTCGCCGACCTTCACGCCCAGCTCGATCTTCAGGCCCTGCTTGGTGAAGGCCTTGTGCGCTTCCTTGGCGATCTGCTCGTCGACCGCGCCCAGGAAGGTGGGCAGCGCCTCCAGCACGGTGACTTCGGCGCCGACCCGGCGCCACACCGAGCCCATCTCCAGGCCGATCACGCCGGAGCCGATCAGCACCAGCTTCTTCGGGGCCGCGGGGATGCGCAGCGCGCCGTCGTTCGACAGGATCTTGTCCTCGTCGAAGGCCACGCCGGGCAGCGCGCGGGCGTTGGAACCGGTGGCCAGGATCACGTGCTTGCCGAGGAGGGTTTCCTCGCCGACCTGGATCTCGTAGCCCGCATCCGTCTTCTTGCCGAAGGCGCCGCGGCCGTGGAAGAACGTGACCTTGTTCTTCTTGAACAGGTACAGGATGCCGTCGTTGTTCTGCTTCACGACCGCGTCCTTGCGCGCCAGCATCTTCTGGATGTCGATGCTCAGGCCCTGGACGGCGATGCCGTGGTCGGCGAAGTGCCTGGCGGCGTGCTCGTAGTTCTCCGACGACTGCAGCAGCGCCTTGGACGGGATGCAGCCCACGTTGGTGCAGGTGCCGCCCGGGGCCGGGCCGCCCGCCTTGTTCTTCCACTCGTCGATGCAGGCGGTGTTGAAGCCGAGCTGCGCCGCGCGGATGGCGGCGATGTAGCCGCCGGGGCCGCCGCCGATGACGACCACGTCGAATTGCTTTGCCATCTGCCGCTCCTCAGATATCGAACAGCAGGCGGGCCGGGTCTTCCAGCGCTTCCTTCATCGCCACCAGGCCCAGCACGGCCTCGCGGCCGTCGATGATGCGGTGGTCGTAGGACATGGCCAGGTAGTTCATCGGGCGGACCACGACCTGCCCGTTCTCCACCACCGCGCGGTCCTTGGTCGCGTGCACGCCCAGGATGGCGGACTGCGGCGGGTTGATGATGGGGGTGGACAGCATCGAGCCGAACACGCCGCCGTTGGAGATCGAGAAGGTTCCGCCGGTCATCTCCTCGATGCCCAGCTTGCCGTCACGCGCCTTCTGGCCGTACTCGGCGATCTTCTTCTCGATGTCGGCGAAGGACATCTGGTCCGCATTGCGCAGGATGGGCACCACCAGGCCGCGCGGCGAGCCCACCGCGATGCCGATGTCGAAGTAGCCGTGGTAGACGATGTCGTTGCCGTCGACGGAGGCGTTGAGCACCGGGTACTTCTTGAGCGCGTGCACCGCCGCCTTCACGAAGAAGGACATGAAGCCGATCTTGACGCCGTGCTCCTTCTCGAACTTCTCCTGGAAGCGCTTGCGCATCTCCATCACGGGCGCCATGTTCACCTCGTTGAAGGTGGTCAGGATGGCGTTGGTGGACTGCGACTGCAGCAGGCGCTCGGCGACGCGGGCGCGCAGGCGCGACATCGGCACGCGCTGCTCGGGACGCTCGCCCAGGTCGGGCGCGGACACCGGTGCGGAGACCTGCGCCAGTGCGGGACGCGCGGCGGCAGGCGCCGGCACGGGCGCGGAGACCTTGGCGGTCGTTGCGCCGGCCAGGGCGCCGATCACGTCGCCCTTGGTCACGCGGCCATCGCGGCCGGTGCCGGCCACGGAGCCGGCGGCCAGGCTGTTGTCGGCCATCATCTTGGCGGCCGCGGGCATCGCCACGTCCGACTTGCTGCCGGCGGTGGCGGGAGCCGCGGCGCTGGCCGTCGCAGCGGCCGGCTTCGCGGCAGCCGGAGCCGCCGCGGGGGCGGCGGCGCCGGCCTTGCCTTCGCTGTCGATCCTGGCGATCACCTGGTCGGAGGTGACGGTGCCACCGTCGGCCACCACGATCTCGGACAGGACGCCGCCATTGGGGGCCGGCACTTCCAGCACCACCTTGTCCGTCTCGATCTCGATCAGGATCTCGTCCATCGCCACGGCTTCGCCGGGCTTCTTCTTCCACTGCAGCAGGGTCGCTTCGGCAACCGACTCGGACAGTTGCGGGACCTTCACGTCAACGATAGCCATTTGAATTCTTTCTCTCTGGGTTCTGTGCGACGACACCGCGCCCGGGCGCGGCAGGACCTCGCGCCGCCGCGCATCGATGACGGCGCTTGCGCGCCATGACAGCTCACTGCCTCATCGACGCCGCGCCGGCGGCGAGGTCATTGCGTCATTTGCTGAGGACGAAGCCCTTCAGCTTGGCGAAGGCGGCGTCGACCAGCGCCTTTTGCTGCTCCACGTGCAGGTGCGAGTAGCCCGCCGCCGGCGAGGCGGAGGCGGCCCGGCCGGCGTAACCCAGCTTCTGGCCCTCGAGCATGTTCTCGTGGATGTTGTGCTGCACGAAGAACCAGGCGCCCTGGTTCTGCGGCTCGTCCTGGCACCACACGAGGTCGGTGACGTTCGGGTACTTCTTCAGCTCGGCGGCGAAGGCCTTGTGCGGGAAGGGATAGAGCTGCTCGACGCGGATGATGGCCACGTCGTCGGCGCCCTTCTCCTCGCGCTTCTTGGCCAGGTCGTAGTAGACCTTGCCCGAGCACATCACCAGGCGCTTGACCTTGTCGGCCTTGAGCTCCTTGCTGTCCGGGATCACGGTCTGGAACGTGCCCTTGGTGAACTCCGACAGCGGCGAGGTGGCGTCCTTGTTCCGCAGCAGCGACTTGGGCGTCATGATCACCAGCGGCTTGCGCAGCGAGCGGATCATCTGGCGGCGCAGCAGGTGGAAGATCTGGCTGGCCGTGGTCGGCTGGCACACCTGCATGTTGGTGTCGGCCGACAGCTGCATGAAGCGCTCCAGGCGCGCCGAGCTGTGCTCGGGGCCCTGGCCTTCGTAGCCGTGCGGCAGCATCAGCGTGATGCCGTTGACGCGGCCCCACTTCACCTCGCCGGAGGCGATGAACTGGTCGATCACCACCTGGGCGCCGTTGGCGAAGTCGCCGAACTGCGCTTCCCAGATCACCAGGGTGTGCGGGTCGTTGGAGGCGTAGCCGTACTCGAAGCCCAGCACCGCCTCTTCCGAGAGGATGGAGTCGATGCAGGTGAAGCTGGCCTGGTTCTCCGCCACGTTCTGCAGCGGGATGTAGGTGCCGACGTCCCACTTCTCGCGGTTCTGGTCGTGCAGCACGGCATGGCGGTGCACGAAGGTGCCGCGGCCCACGTCCTCGCCCGAGAGGCGGATCGGGTAGCCGGAGGCGACCAGCGAGGCGAAGGCCATGTGCTCGCCCATGCCCCAGTCCACGTTGACCTCGCCGCGGCCCATGGCGGCGCGGTCTTCCAGCACCTTTCTGACCAGCGTGTGCACGGTGAAGTTCTCCGGCACCGTGGTGATGCGCTCGGCCAGGCGCTTCCACTCGGCCAGCGGGATCGCGGTGTCGGCGCTGTCCGTCCACTTCTTGCCCAGGAAAGGCGCCCAGTCGACGGCGTACTTGCTCTTGAAGTTGGACAGCACCGGGTCGACCGTGTGCTTGCCCGCGTCCATGGCGGCGCGGTAGGCCTTGACCATGTCGTCGCCCAGCGTGTCGCCCAGGCCCTGCGCGGCCAGCTTGTCGGCGTACAGCTTGCGCGTGCCGGGGTGCGCCGCGATCTTCTTGTACATCAGCGGCTGGGTCAGCGCGGGGGTGTCCTGCTCGTTGTGGCCCAGCTTGCGGAAGCAGACGATGTCGACGACCACGTCCTTGTTGAACTCGGTGCGGTACTCGAGCGCCAGCTGCGTGGCCAGCACCACGGCCTCCGGGTCGTCGCCGTTCACGTGCAGCACCGGGCACTCGATCATCTTGACCACGTCCGTGCAGTACAGCGTGGAGCGCGCGTCGCGCGGATCCGAGGTGGTGAAGCCGATCTGGTTGTTGATGACGATGTGCACCGTGCCGCCGGTGTAGTAGCCACGGGTCTCGGCCAGCGCCAGCGTCTCCTGCACCACGCCCTGGCCGGCGATGGCGGCGTCGCCGTGCACCAGCACGGGCAGCACCTGCTTGCCGGGGGTGTCGCCGCGGCGGTCCATGCGGGCGCGGGCGGAGCCCTCGACCACCGGGTTCACGATCTCCAGGTGCGAGGGGTTGAAGGCCAGCGACAGGTGCACCGGGCCGCCGGGGGTGGTGACGTCGGAGCTGAAGCCCTGGTGGTACTTCACGTCGCCGGCGGGCAGTTCCTCGGGCGCGCTGTGGTCGAACTCGGAGAACAGGTCCTTGGGCATCTTGCCCATGGTGTTGACCAGCACGTTCAGGCGGCCCCGGTGGGCCATGCCGATCACGACTTCCTGCACGCCCTTCTCGCCGGCGCGCTGGATCAGCTCGTCCATCGAGGCGATGAAGCTCTCGCCGCCTTCCAGCGAGAAGCGCTTCTGGCCCACGTACTTGGTGTGGAGGAAGCGCTCCAGGCCCTCGGCCGCGGTCAGGCGGTCCAGGATGTGCTTCTTCTTTTCGGCGCTGAACTGCGGCTTGGAGCGGATGGACTCCAGCTTCTGCTGCCACCAGCGCTTGCGGTTCTGGTCGCTGATGTACATGAACTCGGCGCCGATGGTGCCGCAGTAGGTTTCATGCAGCGCGTTCATCAGCTCGCGCAGCGACATCGATTCCTTGCCGAAGAAGGTGTTGCTGGTGTTGAACACCGCTTCCTGGTCGGCATCGGTGAAGCCGTAGAAGGACGGCTCCAGCTCGGGGATGTTCTCGCGCACGTCGCGCTTGAGCGGGTCGAGGTCGGCCCAGCGCGCGCCGACGTTGCGGTAGGCGGCGATGAGCTGCTGGACGGCCGTGCGCTTGCGGGCGAGTTCGAGGTCGGCGCCGGCGGCGACGACCACGCGGGTGCCGCCCTGCTTGGCGCGCTGCGCGAAGGCGTTGACGACCGGGAGGTGGGGGACGTCCTTGGCGTTGCTGCCGTCGACGGCGGGAACGTTCTGGAGCGCGTCGAAGTACTCGCGCCAGTGGTCGGGCACGCTGCCCGGGTTGGCGAGGTAGTTTTCGTACATCTCCTCGACGTAGGGCGCATTGCCGCCGAAGAGATAGGAGTTGCCGCGGTACGCGGTGTACACGGAGCTGTGGTCGCTCATCCTGTTGCGCTACTTTCCGCTTCCCTGCAGGAAGCCTGAGCTGGTTGAAAAACCTTCCGCGACACGGCTTTACCGAATTGCGGATGCGACTGTGGGGGAAGGCCCTTGGGTCTGATTGCGACGCGGATTGTGCCATCGAACCCGGGTTTCCACCAACACGCGGCGGGATGGGCCTCGCCCGCGTGCGGTCAGGAAGCCACGAGGTCCTTGATCTGCTGCAGCGCCGCCGGGTCCTCGATGGTGGTCAGGTCGCCGGGGTCGCGGCCTTCGCAGACGGCCTGGATCGCCCGGCGCAGCAGCTTGCCGCTGCGGGTCTTGGGCAGCACGGTCACGAAGCGCACGCGCGCCGGCCGGGCAACCGCGCCCAGGGTGTCGTCCACCACCTTCATCACCTCGCCTTCGAGCTTCAGCCGGCCCCGGTCGTCGGCCACGGCCGCGGCGTCCCTGGCCACCGCGAAGGCCATGGCCACCTGGCCCTTGAGCGCATCGGCGACGCCCACCACGGCGACTTCGGCGATGCCCGGGTGGCCGGAGATGCTCTCCTCGATCTCGCGCGTGCCCAGGCGGTGGCCCGCGACGTTGATCACGTCGTCGGTGCGGCCGAGGATGTAGAAGTAGCCGTCCTCGTCGCGGATGCCCCAGTCGAAGGTGCTGTAGACCTGCCGGCCGGGGATGCCGGACCAGTAGGTCTGCACGAAGCGCTCGTCGTCCCGCCAGACCGTCTGCATGAAGCCCGGCGGCGTGGGACCCTCGATCACGACCACGCCCTTCTGGTCCGCCGCCGTGAGTTCCTCGCCCGTGGACTCGTGCACCAGGCGCACGTCGTAGCCGTACATCGGCACGCCCGGGCTGCCCAGCTTGCTGGCCTTCTTCTCCACGCCGTTGGCGATGGTCAGGATGGGCCAGCCGCTCTCGGTCTGCCAGTAGTTGTCGATGACGGGAACGCCCAGTCCCTCGCTGATCCAGCGCGCGGTGGGCTCGTCCAGCGGCTCGCCGGCCAGGAACAGCGCCTTGAGGCTGGACAGGTCGTACTTCTTCAGGAAGGCCGGATCGTGCTTCTTGAGCACGCGCACGGCGGTCGGCGCGCTGAACATGGCGCGCACCTTGTACTTCTCGACCAGGCTCCACCAGATGCCGGCGTCCGGGCGGATCGGCAGGCCTTCGTACAGGATCGTCGCCATCCCCGCGAGCAGCGGCCCGTAGACGATGTAGCTGTGCCCGACCACCCAGCCGATGTCGCTGGCCGAGAAGAAGGTCTCGCCCGGCGCGCCGAGGAAGATGTGCTTCATGCTCGCGGCCAGCGCCACGGCATAGCCGCCCACGTCGCGCTGCACGCCCTTGGGCCGGCCCGTGGTGCCGCTGGTGTACAGCGTGTAGCTGATGTCGGTCGCGTCCAGCCAGGCGCAGGGAACCTGTGTGTGCCGGTGCTGGTCCGCCAGGGTGGCCCAGTCGTGGTCACGGCCGGCCACCTGTTCCATGGGCGCCAGCTTGCGGTCCACGAGCAGCACCGCGTCCGGCTTGTGCGTGGACAGGCGGATGGCTTCGTCCAGCAGCGGCTTGTAGGCGAGTACCTTGCCGCCGCGCGAGCCGGCATCGGCGCTGACGACGACCTTGGGCGTGGCGTCCTCGATCCGCGAAGCGAGCGACACCGAGGCGAAACCGCCGAAGACCACCGAGTGGATGGCGCCCAGCCGGGCGCAGGCGAGCATCGCGAACACGGCTTCCGGGACCATCGGCATGTAGACCAGGACGCAATCGCCGCGTCCCACACCCAGGGACTGCAGCACCGCGGCCATGCGCTGCACCTCGCGGTGCAGCTCGGCGAAGCTGTAGACGCGCTCCTGGCCCGTCTCGCTGGAGACGTAGATCAGCGCGGGCTGCTGCGCGCGCTGCGCCAGGTGCCGGTCCACCGCGTTGTGGCACAGGTTGGTGCGGCCACCGGCGAACCAGCGGTAGAACGGCGGCCGGCTGGCGTCGCAGACCGTGGCCGGCGGCGTCTGCCAGTCGACCAGCTTGGCCTGCTCGGCCCAGAACGCATCGCGTTGCTCGATCGAACGCCGGTAGAAATCCGCGTAGCCCATGCCTGGTCTCCTGTGCTGTCCGGCGCATTGTGGGCACCGGGCTTGCCGCAGGCTGACAGCGGCAGCCGGCCTATTTGACGATGGCCAGGACTTCCTTGAACCGGGGATGTCCCGCATCCCGCAGCCATTCGAAGGCGACCATCTCGGTGGTGACGAGCTCGGCGCCCGCGCCGGCCAGGCGGTCGAACGCGGCGTCCCGGTTGCGCTCCGTGCGCGAGCCGCAGGCGTCGGTGACCACCCAGACCTCCAGCTCTTCTTCCAGCAGGCCCAGCGCGGTCTGCATCAGGCACACGTGGGCCTCGCAGCCGGCCAGCACGATGGTCTCGCGGCCCGGCGCCTGGGCGGGCGCGGCCTTCTGCAGGTGCTTGGGCAGGCTGCGCACGTTGCCGCCCTGCTGGCGAGGCGCCGGCTTCAGGCGCGGCAGCAGGACGCTGGTGCCGTCGAACTCCATCTTGGACAGCACGCGGCCGGCCACCAGGGGCTGCAGCACGTCCACGGTGGCGCCCAGGCCTTGCGGGTTCTCCTCGGTCGCCCAGACGGGGACCTGCAGCAATTGCGCCATGCGCGCCAGCCGCACGGCGTTGGCCACGACGAACTCGCCCTCGGGGATGGCGGGCAGGAGGCGGGCCTGGTAGTCGACCAGGACGAGTTGCGATTCTTCGGCGTCTAGCAGCATGGGCGTTCCTTGGCACGGGATTATTCACTGTCGGTACGATCCTGCGCATGCCCGCCTCCAACCCCGACCTGATCGTCCTGCACGAACACCCCGAGTGGCAGAAGCCGCTGTTCTCCGCGCTGGCCCGGCGCGGCGTCGCCTTCGAGCCCTTCGACGTCACCCAGGCCGCCTTCGGCAACGAGGACGCGCCGCGGGCGCCGCTGTACTTCAACCAGGCCAGTCCCAGCGCCTACCTGCGCGGCAACACGCGTGCCGTGCCCTTCAACCTGGCGTACATGCGCACGCTGGAGCAGCTGGGCGCCCGCGTCCTCAACGGGGCCGACGTGTTCGCGCTGGAATTGAGCAAGAGCGTGCAGGCCACGCTGCTGCGCACGCTGGACATCGCGACGCCGCGGTCCATCACCTTCAACGACGTGTCCGCCCTGCACCGCTTCGCCGACCGCATCACCTGGCCCGCCGTGCTCAAGCCGGACCAGGGCGGCAGCGGCGCCCGCATCCAGGTGGTGGATTCGCTCGCGCAGGTGGAAGCCATCTTCCGCGCCGACCCGGACATCTGGCAGCCGGACAACCTGTTCCTGCTGCAGGAATACCTGCCGCACGACCCGGAGCGCGGCATCGTCCGCCTGGAATTTCTGGGCGGCGAGCTGCTGTATGCCATGCGTGTCGTGACGCACGGCCGCTTCAACCTGTGCCCCTCGCCGGTGTGCAACCCGGACGACGGCGACGGCGTCTGTGCCGTGCCCGCCCACGAACCCGTGGCCGCGCCCCCCGTGGAGTTCTACCCTTACCAGGACGTGCCGGCGCAGGCCGTCGCGACCGCCAGACGCATCATCCAGGCCGCCAGGATCGACGTGGGCGGCATCGAGTATCTCGAGACCACGGACGGACGCCGCGTCTTCTACGACATCAACGCGAACTCCAACCTGCGCCCCGCGGTCGCCGAGGTCTTCGGCTTCGACCCCTTCGAGCGCGTGGTGGACTACCTGCAGGGCGAACTGCGCAAGGTGCGGCGCTGATCCGCGCACATAGGGAACTCGCCTAAGCCGGGCGGATGCAGCCCGACGGTAAACTCCCGCCGCACCCCGCCATGTCCAGCCGCGCAGTTCCCGATTCGAAACCCATCCGGCTGCTGTGCGTTGAGGACAACCCCGACGACGTGGAGCTGATGGGCATCGCCCTGGAAAGGGCCGACCCCGTGCGCCGCTACGAGCTGCACCGCGTGGACAACGCGGCCAGCTTCGTCGCCGCCCTCGAGGGCGAGTGGGACGTGATCCTGTGCGACTTCAACCTGCCGCGGTTCTCGCCCTATGCGGCGCTGCAGATCCTGGTCACCCGCCGCAGCAGCGTGCCGCTGATCGTGCTCACGCGGGCCATCGGCGAGGAAGCCGCGGTGCACGTGCTGCGTTGCGGCGCCAAGGACTACCTCACCAAGGACAAGCTGGGCACCCTGCCCCAGATCATCGGCCGGGTGCTGGAAGAGCGGCGCCGGGCCCAGGAAAAGGAACGGCTCGACGCCGAACTGCAGAGCGCCTACGCGCGCCTGAAGGAGCTGTCGGCGCGCTTCGTGCTGGCGCAGGAGCGGGAACGCTCGCACATCTCGCGCGAGCTGCACGACCAGCTGGGGCAGACGCTCACGGCGGTGGTCATCCACCTGCATGCCTCCGACCGCAACACGGACCCGGAAACGCGCCAGCGGCACAAGAACACGGCGGCGGAACTCGCCAACGGCGCGCTGCAGCAGCTCAAGACGCTGTCCTTCTCCCTGCGCCCGGCGCAGCTGGACCTGCTGGGGCTGGTGCCCGCGGTGCAATCGGCGATGCAGCGCATCGGCGAACCGGCCGGCTTGCGCTGCGAGCTGAGCACGCGCGGCCAGGAGCCGCAGCGGCTGGAAGAGAACGCCGCCGTCGCCGTGCGGCTGGTGCAGGAGGCGCTGACCAACACCGTGCGCCACGCCGATGCGTCCACCGTGCGGGTGCGGCTGCGTTTCCTGCCGCGCGGGCGCATCAGCCTGCTGATCACCGACGACGGCGTGGGTTTCGACAAGCCCGCGGTGCTCAATGGCCAGCAGAGCGAGAGGAATATCGGTTTGTACGGGATGATCGAAAGGACGGAACTCGCCGGCGGACGCCTGCACATCCGCACCCGCATGGGTGGCGGCGTCGCGATCCGTGCGGTATTGTGAAAGTGAAGGAGAGCACCATGATCCAGAAGAACACCAACGCTCCCCTGCCCATCCAGGTGGTGCTCGCCGACGACCACGACCTGGTCCGCTCGGGCATCAAGGCCCTGCTGTCCACGGTGGAAGGCGTGCAGGTGATCGCCGAGGCACGCAACGGCAACGAGCTCGTGCAGCTGCTCGAGTCGGTGAAGCCGGACGTCGTCATGACCGACATCTCCATGCCCGGCATGGACGGCATCACGGCCATCGCGGAGATCCATTCGCGTTTTCCCGACGTGAAGGTGCTCGTGCTGTCGATGTACGACACCGTCGATTTCGTCAAGCGAGCCGTCGCCAACGGCGCCTGCGGCTACCTGATGAAGGACGCGCCGCCCTTCGAGCTGGAACAGGCGCTGCGCAGCGTGATGGCCACGGGCAGCTACTTCAGCGCCGCGGTCGCCCAGCGGCTGCTGCAGCCCTCGGAACCCACCGTGGACGACGAGCTCACCACGCGCCAGGTCGAGATCCTGACGCTGATCGCGCAAGGCAAGTCCGCCAAGGAGATCGCCTTCGAGCTGGGACTCAGCCCGAAGACGGTGGACGTGCACCGCGCGCGCATCATGGAGCGCCTGCGCCTGAACGACATCGCCAGCCTCACGCGCTATGCGGTGCGCAAGGGGCTGGTCAAGGCATGACGCGCACCAGCTTGCCCTTGTCTTCGTCGGTCAACAGGTAAAGCAGTCCGTCCGGCCCCTGGCGCACGTCGCGCACGCGGCCCACGCCTTCGAGCAGTTTCTCCTCGCGCACGACCTTGCCCCCGGCCAGCTCGATGCGGTCCAGGTAGCCGAACTTCAGGGAGCCCACGAACAGGTTGCCGCGCCAGGCCGCGCCGTAGCGATCGCTGCTCAGGAAGGCCATGCCCGAGGGCGCGATCGACGGCACCCAGTAGTGCAGCGGCTGTTCCAGGCCGGCCTTCGCGGTGATCCCCTCGCCGATCGGGCCGCCGCCGTAGTTCTCGCCGTAGGTGATGACGGGCCAGCCGTAGTTGCGTCCGGGCTGCGGCAGGTTGATCTCGTCGCCGCCTTGCGGGCCGTGCTCGTGCATCCACAGGCTCCCGTCGGGCGCCAGCGTCGCGCCCTGCCCATTGCGGTGGCCGAAGCTCCAGATCTCGGGCAAGGCACCGGCGCGGCCCACGAAGGGGTTGTCCCGCGGCACGCTGCCGTCCTTGTTCACGCGCACCACCTTGCCGTGGTGCGTGTCCAGGGTCTGCGCATCCTGCCGGCGCACGTTGCGTTCGCCCAGCGTGAGGAACAGCGTGCCGTCCCGTGCTTCCACGATGCGGCAGCCGAAATGGAAGGTGCTCGCGACCTTGGGCTTCTGGCTGAAGATCACCCGCACGTCCTCCAGCCCCCGTTCGTCGCCGGCCAGGCGCGCGCGCGCAAGCGCGGTGCTGTTGCCGCCGGCACCCGGCTCGGAGAAACAGAAGTACAGGGTGCGGTTCTGCGCGAAGCCGGAGTCGAGCACCACATCGAGCAGGCCGCCCTGCCCGCGCGCGGCGACCTCCGGCACGCCCGTGAGCGCGGGGCCCGCTGCGCCTTGCGCGCTCAGCACCCGCATGCGCCCCGGGCGCTCCGTCACCAGGAAGCGGCCTTCGGGCAGGAAGGCCACCGCCCAGGGGTGCTCGAGGCCGTTCGTCACCGTCTGGGCACGGACCGTCTGCCCGTGCACCACCGCGGGGAGCCAGGCTGCGACAATGCAGGCCGTGCAGGAAGCTGCCAGCCGGCCCCAGAGCCGGCGGCAGCACAGGGTTCGGATCTTGCTGCGCATGGTGGGGCATTGTTTCGCACCCGCCACACATTCGGGGCAACCCCGAGGCGATGGCAGGAATTCGAAACAACTCAAGAACTTGGCATGAACTCATCGCTTGACGCGCAACGCGGCCGCGGGCTACCCTCCGCCGCAATGAAGCAACTGTTGTGCTTGCTCCTCCTGGCCGCCGCCGTCGGCGCGCAGGCCGCTCCCGCATCCGCGGAAGAGGACGTGAGCCGCTTCACGGAAGAAAAGCGTTTCGTCGACCGCCTCGAGGAAGTGCGGGCGAACATGGCCGAGCGCATGCACGATGGCGCCGCGCGCATGAAGAGCCGCACCTCCGAGCTGGTGGTCACCGCCATGGGTTCGCTGGGCGTGCCCTACCGGCGCGGCGGCAACTCGATGGAAACCGGTTTCGACTGCAGCGGCTTCGTCAAGGCCATGTACCAGCAGACGCTGGGCCTCATCCTGCCGCGCCGCGCCAACGAGCAGGCCGCGGCCACGCAGAAGATCGACCGCAAGGACCTGCAGCCGGGCGACCTGGTGTTCTTCAACACCTTGCGCCGCACCTTCAGCCACGTGGGCATCTACGTCGGCGACAACAAGTTCATCCACTCGCCCAAGCCCGGCGCCCAGGTGCGCGTGGAGGACATGGGCGTGCCTTACTGGTCCGCGCGCTTCGACGGGGCCCGGCGGGTCGTGGACGGCGAGGCGCAACAGGCGCCGCAATGAACAAGGGCCGCTCTCGCGGCCCTTTGCACATCTGCCCTGGGTTCCCGCCGCGCGGGAACGACGCCGGTGCTACTTCTTCGCAGGCGGCACGTCGGTGCAGGTTCCGTGCGCGATCTCCGCGGCCATGCCGATGCTCTCGCCCAGCGTGGGGTGCGGGTGGATGGTCTTGCCGATGTCGATCTCGTCGGCGCCCATCTCGATGGCCAGGGCCACTTCGCCGATCATGTCGCCCGCGTGCGTGCCCACGATGCCGCCACCCAGGATGCGGTGCGTGTTCGCGTCGAACAGCAGCTTGGTGAAGCCTTCGTCGCGCGTGTTGGCGATGGCGCGGCCGGACGCCGTCCAGGGGAAATGGCCCTTCTTGATCGCGATGCCTTCGGCCTTGGCCTGGTCCTCGGTGAGGCCCACCCACGCGACCTCGGGGTCGGTGTAGGCCACGCTGGGGATCACGCGGGCGTTGAAGGTGCTCTTCTCGCCGGCAGCGGCTTCGGCGGCCACGTGGGCCTCGTGCACCGCCTTGTGCGCCAGCATGGGCTGGCCCACGATGTCGCCGATCGCGAAGATGTGCGGCACGTTGGTGCGCATCTGGATGTCCACCGGGATGAAGCCACGCTCGCCGACGTTCACGCCGGCCTTCTCGGCGCCGATCTTCTTCCCGTTCGGGCTGCGGCCCACCGCCTGCAGCACCAGGTCGTAGACCTGCGGCTCCTTGGGGGCCTGCTCGCCTTCGAAGCGCACCAGGATGCCTTCCTTGGTGGCTTCCGCCCCGACCGTCTTGGTCTTGAGCATGATGTTGTCGAAGCGCGGCGTGTTCATCTTCTGCCACACGCGCACGAGGTCGCGGTCCGCGCCCTGCATCAGTCCGTCCAGCATCTCCACCACGTCCAGGCGCGCGCCCAGGGTGGAATACACCGTGCCCATCTCCAGGCCGATGATGCCGCCGCCGAGGATCAGCATGCGCTTGGGGTTCGTGGCGAGCTCCAGCGCGCCGGTGGAATCCACCACGCGCGGGTCCTTGGGCATGAAGGGCAGCGACACGGCCTGCGAGCCGGCGGCGATGATCGCGTTGCGGAAGCGGATCACCTGCTTCTTGCCGGTGACTTCCGCGCCGGTCCCGCTCGTCTCCTGCACTTCCAGGTGGTAAGGGTCCAGGAAGGTGCCGATGCCGCGCACGGTGGTGACCTTGCGCATCTTGGCCATCGCGGCCAGGCCGCCGGTGAGCTTGCCCACCACCTTGTCCTTGTGCGCCTTGAGCTTGGGCCGGTCGATCTTGGGCTTGCCGAAGGACACGCCCAGCGAATCGAAGTGGCTCACTTCGTCCATCACGGCCGCGACGTGCAGCAGCGCCTTGGACGGGATGCAGCCCACGTTGAGGCAGACGCCGCCCAGCGTCGCATAGCGCTCGACGATCACCGTCTTCATGCCGAGGTCGGCGGCGCGGAAGGCTGCGGAATAGCCGCCCGGGCCCGCACCCAGCACCAGCATCTCGCATTCGAGGTCGACGCCGCCGGAGTAGCTGCCCGCCGGCGCGGGCGCCGCGGGAGCCGCGGGCGCCGGTGCAGGCGCCGCTTTCGCGCCCTCTGCCCGCTGGGGAGAGGGCTGGGGTGAAGGGCTCGCAGCCGCCGCACCCGCGGCAGCCTCGACCGTCAGCAGCACGCTGCCTTCGGAGACCTTGTCCCCCACCTTGACCTTCACTTCCTTGACCACGCCCGCATGGGTCGAAGGAATTTCCATCGAGGCCTTGTCGCTCTCCACCGTCACGAGCGACTGTTCCACCTTGATCGTGTCGCCCGGCTTCACGAGCAGCTCGATCACGGCCACGTCCTTGAAATCCCCGATGTCGGGGACCTTCACTTCCGTCTTGGGCATTATTTTGCCTCTTTCGTTTTCACGGTGAAGATGTCGCAGGGCAGCTCGGAGTTGCGGTCGAACTCGCAACCCGCCGCGATCCCCGCTTCCGCGATTTCGCGCGCGGTCTTGGCACGGGAATAGGCGGCGTGCATCGCGCCGAGCGCGAAGCTGCGGCCGGAGCCTATGCCCCAGAACTCCTTGAACTCGAACACCTCGCGATAGCTGTAGAGGCCATAGATGCCGCTCGCGTTGGCGATCACCACGCTGAACTGGCTGGACTCGTAGGGATCGCTGTCCTCTTCCTTCGTCTGCAGGAAGAAGTTGTCCTTCAGGTAAGGATGCAGCTTGGTGAAGGTGTCGAACACCTCGTCCTTGCTGGAGAGCTTGAGGATCTCGCGCGGCATCGATCCCATGGCCTTGCGCAGCACGGGGAAGTGGGCGACGGTGCCCGCCATGCCGATGTAGCTCGGCCCCTCGTCCGTGTCGACCTTGAAGATCTTGGTGTTGTCCTCGTACCGGTGCGCGAGGCGGGTGTCGCCAAAGGTCACCAGGGTATCGGCCGCGATGGCGATCTGCCCGCCCTTCTTCACCACCACTACAGTTGTCATCGATTCTTGGTTTTCTTAGAGCAGGACGCGACGGAAGTCCGCCAGGATCTGTCCCAGATAGGCATTGAAACGCGCCGCGGCGGCGCCGTCGATGACTCGGTGATCCCAGGACAGCGACAGCGGCAGCATCAGCCGCGGCTGGAACTGCTTTCCGTCCCAGACCGGTTCGGTCTGGCTGCGGCAGACGCCAAGGATAGCGACTTCCGGCGCGTTGATGATGGGCGTGAAGTAGCGACCACCGATACCGCCGAGTGAAGAAATCGTGAAAGTCGCCCCCGTCATGTCCGCCGGACCGAGCTTGCCGTCGCGCGCCTTCTTGGCCAGCTCGGCCATTTCCTGGCTGATCTGCAGCACGCCTTTCTTGTCCGCGTCCTTGATCACCGGCACCACGAGGCCGTTGGGCGTGTCCGCCGCGAAACCGATGTGCCAGTAGTTCTTGAGGACCAGTTCGTCGCCGTCCAGCGAGCTGTTGAACTCGGGGAATTTCTTCAGCGCCGCGACGCAGGCCTTGATGAGGAAACCGAGCATCGTGACCTTGACGCCGGACTTCTCGTTTTCCTTGTTGGTCGAGACGCGGAAGGCTTCCAGTTCCGTGATGTCGGCATCGTCGTGGTTGGTGACGTGCGGGATCATCACCCAGTTGCGGTGCAGGTTGGCCGCGCTGATCTTCTTGATGCGCGGCCGCTCCTTGCGTTCGACCGGACCGAACTTGGCGAAGTCCACCTTCGGCCACGGCAGCAGGCCCAGCGCCTCGCCGCCGGCGCCGCCGGGCGCCTTGGCGGCCGCGGCCTTGGTGCGCACGTCGCCGGCCATCACCTGCTTGGTGAAGGCCTGGACGTCCTCCTGCGTGATGCGGCCCTTGGGACCGCTGCCCTTCAACTCCTCCAGCGGCACCCCGAGCTCGCGCGCGAACTTGCGCACGGAGGGCGAGGCATGCGGCAGGTTGCCGCTGGGCGTGCCCGGCTCGTGCGGCGGCAGCGCCGCCGTCGGCGGCACGTGGCGCTCGCCCTGGGCGGGTGCCGCTGTCGCGGCCTGGCTCGCCCCCTCTCCCCCCTGGGCCGCGGGCTGGGATGCGGGGCTCGCCGTCGAAGCGACGCCCTGTCCTTCGACGATCGCGATCAGGTCGCCGATGTTGACCTTGTCGCCGCTCTTGACCTTCAGCTCCTTGAGCGTGCCGGCCGCCGAGGACGGGATCTCCATCGACGCCTTGTCGGACTCGATCGTGAGCAGCGACTGCTCCTGCTTGATCGTGTCGCCGGGCTTGGCGAGCAGCTCGATCACGGCGACATCCTTGAAGTCGCCGATGTCGGGCACGCGCACTTCGATCCGCTGGCTTCCTCCGCCGGCCGCGGCCGCGGCCGGGGGCGGTGAGGCGGACGGTGCCGGTGCCGGCGCAGGAGCCGACGCCTTGGCCGGTGCCGGCGCGGCGGCGGCGGCCGAACCCGCGGCTTCCACCATCGCGATCACCGAGCCCTCGGAGATCTTGTCGCCGATCTTGACCTTGAGCTCCTTGACCACGCCGGCGGTGGAAGAAGGGATCTCCATCGAGGCCTTGTCGGACTCGACGGTCAGCAGCGATTGCTCCGCCTTGATCGTGTCGCCGGGCTTGACCAGCAGTTCGATGACGGCGACGTCCTTGAAGTCCCCGATGTCGGGGACCTTGACTTCGACCAGAGCCATGTTTCTTGTTCTCCGTGGCCCGAACGCGGGCCTTCTCTTTGTTGGGGAGGGATCGTCAGGCGTACAGCGGGTTCACCTTGTCGGCCTTGATGCCGTAACGGTGGATGGCCTCCGCCACCTTGGCCACCGGCACGGAGCCTTCTTCCGCGAGAGCCTTGAGCGCCGCGACCACGATGTAGTGGCGGTTGACCTCGAAGTGCTCGCGCAGCTTGCTGCGGAAATCGCTGCGGCCGAAGCCGTCGGTGCCCAGCACCTTGTAGGCGCGGCCCTTGGGCATGAAGGCACGGATCTGGTCCACGTACTGCTTGATGTAGTCGGTCGAGGCGACGACGGGACCGGCGTGCTTTTCCAGCTGCTGCGCCACGAAGGGCACCTTGGGGGCGGCGGTGGGGTGCAGCATGTTGTGGCGCTCGCAGTCCAGGCCGTCGCGCGCCAGCTCGTTGAAGCTGGGGCAGCTCCACACGTCGGCGTGCACGCCCCAGTCCTTGGCCAGCAGCTCCTGGGCGGCGATCGACTCGCGCAGGATGGTGCCGCTGCCCAGGAGCTGGACGCGCAGCTTGCCGGCGTCGCCGGGCTTGCACAGGTACATGCCCTTGACGATCTGCTCCTCGGTGCCGGGCTGCAGGCCGGGCATGGGGTAGTTCTCGTTCAGCAGGGTGATGTAGTAGAAGACGTTCTCCTGCTTTTCCACCATGCGCTTGAGGCCGTGCTGCATGATCACGCCGACCTCGTGCGCGAAGGTCGGGTCGTAGCTCACGCAGTTGGGGATGGTCTGCGCGATGATGTGGCTGTGGCCGTCCTCGTGCTGCAGGCCTTCGCCGTTGAGCGTGGTGCGCCCGGAGGTTCCGCCCAGCAGGAAGCCACGCGCCTGCATGTCACCCGCCGCCCAGCACAGGTCGCCCACGCGCTGCAGCCCGAACATCGAGTAGTAGATGTAGAACGGGATCATGATGCGGTTGCTGGTGCTGTAGCTGGTCGCCGCAGCCACCCAGCTGGCCATGCCGCCCGCTTCGTTGATGCCCTCCTGCAGGATCTGGCCGGAGATGTCTTCCTTGTAGTAGGAGACCTGGTCGCGGTCCTGCGGGGTGTACCTCTGGCCCTGGTGGTTGTAGATGCCGATCTGGCGGAACAGGCCTTCCATGCCGAAGGTGCGCGCCTCGTCGACGAGGATGGGCACCACGCGCGGTCCGAGCTCCTTGTCGCGCAGCAGCGCGGTCAGGAAGCGCACATAGGCCTGCGTCGTGGAGATCTCGCGGCCTTCGGCGGTCGGGTCGGTCACGGCCTTGAAGGCCTCCAGGCCCGGCACCTTGAGCTGCTCGTCGGCCCGGGCACGCCGCTTGGGCAGGTAGCCGCCGAGCGCCTTGCGGCGCGCGTGCAGGTACTGCATCTCCGGGGTGTGCTCCTCGGGCTTGTAGAAGGGGATGTCGGCCAGCTTGTCGTCCGGGATCGGGATGCTGAAGCGGTCGCGGAAGGTGCGGATGTCGTCGTCGCCCAGCTTCTTGGCCTGGTGGGCGATGTTGCGGCCCTCGCCGGCCTTGCCCATGCCGAAGCCCTTGACCGTCTTGACCAGCAGCACGGTCGGCTGGCCCTTGGTGTTCACCGCGCGATGGAACGCGGCGTACACCTTCTGCGGGTCGTGGCCGCCGCGGTTGAGGCGCCAGATGTCCTCGTCGCTCATCTTGGCGACCATCTCCAGCAGCTTGGGGTCGCGGCCGAAGAAGTTCTTGCGCACGAAGGCGCCGTCGTTGGCCTTCATCGCCTGGTAGTCGCCGTCGACGACTTCCATCATCACCTTGCGCAGGATGCCTTCCTTGTCGCGGGCGAGCAGCGGGTCCCAGTAGCTGCCCCAGATCAGCTTGATCACGTTCCAGCCGGCGCCGCGGAACTCGCCCTCGAGCTCCTGGATGATCTTGCCGTTGCCGCGCACCGGGCCGTCGAGGCGCTGCAGGTTGCAGTTGACGACGAAGATCAGGTTGTCCAGGCCTTCGCGCGCGGCGACGCCGATCGCGCCCAGCGATTCGACCTCGTCCATCTCGCCGTCGCCGAGGAAGGCCCAGACCTTGCGGTTCTCGGTGTTGGCGATGCCACGGGCGTGCAGGTACTTGAGGAAGCGCGCCTGGTAGATCGCCATCAGCGGCCCCAGCCCCATCGACACCGTCGGGAACTGCCAGAACTCGGGCATCAGCTTCGGGTGCGGATAGCTGGAGAGGCCCTTGCCGTCCACTTCCTGGCGGAAGTTCAGCAGCTGTTCCTCGGTGATGCGGCCTTCCATGAAGGCGCGCGCATAGATGCCGGGCGCGCTGTGGCCCTGGATGTAGAGGCAGTCGCCGCCGTGGTTCTCGCTCTCGGCGTGCCAGAAGTGGTTGAAGCCGGCGCCCAGCATGGTCGCGAGCGAGGCGAAGGAGCTGATGTGGCCGCCGAGGTCGCCGCCGTCCTCGGGGTGCAGGCGGTTGGCCTTCACGACCATGGCCATCGCGTTCCAGCGCATGTAGGCGCGCAAGCGCTCTTCGACTTCGAGGTTGCCCGGACAGCGCTCCTCGTCCTCCGGCTCGATCGTGTTCACATAGCCCGTGGTCGCGGAGAAAGGCAGGTCGATGCCTTCCTGGCGCGCCTGCTCCAGCAGCTGTTCGATCAGGAAGTGCCCGCGGTCCCGGCCCTCGCTGGCGATCACGGCGGACAAGGCGTCCAGCCATTCACGCGTTTCCTGCGCGTCGGAATCGTTGGCGGCCGAACCGAACAGGTGCTCGGGCTGTGCGGACATGTCTTGTCTCCTTGGGGCGTTCGTGAATTTAGTACGGGCTAGCCGTGCGCGGGCGGAGTGTCGCACAAAGTGCGGGCTATTTCAAATGGTGCGTGCCCATTTCATAATGCGAATTGCAGTAGGCGGCACCTTTGCCGCGGACGTTGCTCTGACCAAGGGGGCCGCCCCTTAGACTTGACCTCCTCATGCATGACTCGCCCCCTTCGGAACTCTCCTCCGAAGTCCCCATCCCCAACTGGTGGCGTCACTGGTGGCGACGCCAGACGCCGACCCGCCAGGACCGCTATGCCATGCTCGCGCCGCTCGCGGCCGTGCTGCTGTTCCTGGCCGCGATCGTGTCCGCATTCTGGTACCTCCGCATGGAAGAGATGGACCGGGAGCAGGAAGCGGTCAAGCGCGATGTCGAATACGGCCAGCAGCGCCTGCGACTGCGCCTGCTGGAGCGGCAGGAACAACTGATGCGCATTGCGCGCGACATCTCCAACAAGGAGGTGGACGCGGAGGAGTTCGTGGGCCGCGCGGAGTCGATGGTCGCGCAGTACCCCGAGGTGCTGATGCTCACGTGGATCGACGAGCGCCGGCGCGTCACGGCGAGCTACGCGGCGCCCAGCCTCAACACCGCGCAAAGCCGCACCAAGGGCGAGGTGCTGCGCCCCGGCGAGACCGAGACCATGTACAGCCTCGCGCGCGACCTGCAGCAGCCGGTGTACTCGCAGCCGGTCGCGGGCCCCGACAGTTCGGGGCTGCTGCAGCTGCACGTGCCGCTCGCCGAGCAGGGCAAGTTCGGCGGCGTGATCCTGGGCGAATACTCCATCGACGGACTGCTTCGCTACGGCATTCCGGCCGAGATCTCCGCCAAGTACGCCGTCGCCCTGCTCGATGGCAAGGGGCGCGTGCTCGCGGGCACCTCGGTGCCGCCGCGCAACCCCGCCACGCAGCTTCTGCCGTGGGCGGCGCAGCCCAATGAGTACGAGGTTCCCGTCTCGCCCGTGGGCAACGGCCTGCTGGTGCGCGCGCAGGCCTACCGCACCGGCCTGGGCGTGATCGGCAGCGGCCTGTTCTGGCTGGTGGGCGCGCTGTCGGCGATGACGGCGTGGATGCTGATCGCCAACTGGCGCCACACGCGCCGACGCGTCAAGGTGCAGCAGGCGCTGATGGCCGAGACCAGCTTCCGGCGCGCGATGGAGAACTCCATGCTCACCGGCATGCGGGCGCTGGACATGTACGGCCGCATCACCTACGTCAACGCGGCCTTCTGCCAGATGACCGGCTGGAGCGAGGCGGAGCTGGTGGGACGCACGCCGCCCTTCCCTTATTGGCCCGACGAAGACCGCGAGCTGCTCGCCGCCCGGCTGGAGGACGAGCTCAATGGCCGCACCATCCAGGGCGGCTTCCAGGTGCGCGTCAAGCGCAAGGACGGCACCCTGTTCGACGCGCGCCTGTATGTGTCGCCGCTGGTGGATGCCAAGGGCCAGCAGACCGGCTGGATGACGTCGATGACGGACATCACCGAGCCCACGCGCATCCGCGAGCAGCTGCAGGCCTCGCACGAGCGCTTCACGACGGTGCTGGAGGCGCTGGACGCGTCCGTCTCCGTGGCGCCCCTGGGCAGCGAGGAACTGCTGTTCGCCAACAAGCTGTACCGGCTGTGGTTCGGCGGCCGCGCCGCGGGCCACCTGCAGATGGTCGTGACCGCCGGCATGTCCGACGCGCCCCATCCGAGCGACGAGCCGCACGACGACGTCGACGCCTTCGTGGGCCTGCCCACCAACTCGCTGACGTCCGCGACCTCCGAGAACGCGGAGATCTTCGTGCCCGAACTGGGCAAGTGGCTGGAAGTGCGTTCGCGCTACCTGAACTGGGTGGACGGCCGCCTCGCGCAGATGGTGATCGCCACGGACATCACCTCGCGCCGCAACGCGGAGGAGCAGGCCGCGCTGCAGGCCGAGCGCGCGCAGACGTCCAGCCGCCTCATCACCATGGGCGAGATGGCGTCCTCCGTCGCCCACGAGCTGAACCAGCCGCTGACGGCCATCACCAACTACTGCAACGGCCTGGTCTCGCGCATCAAGAGCAAGCAGATCGCCGAGGAGGACGTGCTGGCCGCGCTGGACAAGACCGCGCGCCAGGCGCAGCGCGCCGGCCAGATCATCCAGCGCATCCGCAGCTTCGTGAAGCGCAGCGAACCGAACCGCTCGCCGTCCGACGTGAGCGTGATCGTGAGCGAGGCGCTGGAGCTCGCCGAGATCGAGCTGCGCCGCCGCAACGTGCGCATGTCGCATTACGTCGCCGCGCGCCTGCCGCAGCTGATGGTGGACCCGATCCTGATCGAACAGGTGCTGGTGAACCTGCTGCGCAACGCCGCCGAAGCGGTGGAGAACGCCGAGCGTCCGCCGGGCCGGCGCAGCGTGGAACTGCGCGTCGTCCCGCGCCTGGAGCACGAGCAGCAGGTCGTGGAATTCTCGGTCACCGACTCCGGCCAGGGCCTCGCCCCGGAGGTGATGGAGCGGCTCTACGAAGCCTTCTTCTCCACCAAGCCCGAAGGCATGGGCATCGGCCTGAACCTGTGCCGCTCCATCGTGGAGTCGCACCAGGGAAGGATGCTGGCCGAGAACATCTACAATGGCAGCGAAGTTGCGGGGTGCCGGTTCTCCTTCTGGATTCCGGTCTCCGTCGCAGGCGGTTCGACCATGGGCAAGGGCGCGAGGGTGACGACAGCATGAGGCGCCGGGCCGGTCCGAGCCTCGCGACACCGCAGTGCCCCGCGCGGAGGTTTTCCTGATGTCTTTGATTCCGAAGAAGGGGACGGTGTACGTCGTGGACGACGACGAGGCCGTCCGCGATTCCCTGCAATGGCTGCTCGAAGGCAAGGACTACCGGGTCCGCTGCTTCGATTCCGCCGAATCCTTCCTTGCGCGCTACGACCCCCGCGAGGTGGCCTGCCTGATCGTCGACATCCGCATGGGCGGCATGACGGGCCTCGAACTGCAGGACCGCCTGGGCGAGCGCAAGTCGCCCTTGCCGGTGGTGTTCATCACCGGGCACGGCGACGTGCCGATGGCGGTGAACACGATGAAGAAGGGCGCGATGGATTTCATCCAGAAGCCCTTCAAGGAAGACGAGCTGGTGAGCCTGGTCGAGCGCATGCTCGAACGCGCCAAGGACACCTTCGCCGAATACCAGAGCGCCGCCAGCCGCGACGCCCTGCTCTCCAAGCTGACCTCGCGCGAGGCGCAGGTGCTCGAACGCATCGTGGCCGGCCGCCTGAACAAGCAGATCGCGGACGACCTGGGCATCAGCATCAAGACGGTGGAAGCGCACCGCGCCAACATCATGGAAAAGCTCAACGCCAACACGGTCGCCGACCTCCTGAAGATCGCCCTCGGCCAGACGCCGCCGAAGGCCTGACGCCCGGATCCCACCCACGACGCGCCCGCCCGGGCGCGTTTTTCCTTCCCTCTCCCCATGACCGCCCAGATCATCGATGGCAACGCGCTGGCCAAGAAAGTGCGCGCCGAAGTCGCTGGCCGCACCGAAGCCCTGAAGGCCCGCGGCATCCAGCCCCACCTCGCCATCGTCCTGGTGGGCGAGGACCCGGCCAGCCAGGTCTACGTGAAGCACAAGGTCGCGGACAGCGAGCAGACGGGGCTGAAGGCCACGCTGGAGCGCCTGCCCGCCACGACCACCGAGAGCGAGCTGCTGGCCCGGGTGCGGGCGCTCAACGGCGACGCTTCGGTGCACGGCATCCTCGTGCAGCTGCCGCTGCCGAAACACATGGACAGCCACCGCGTCATCGAGACCATCTCGCCGGCCAAGGACGTGGACGGCTTCCACGTCGCGAGCGCGGGAGCGCTGATGGTCGGGCAGCCCGGCTTCTGGCCGTGCACGCCCTACGGTTGCCTGAAGATGCTGGACTCGATCGGCTACGAGCTCCGCGGCAAGCACGCGGTGGTCATCGGCCGCAGCAACATCGTCGGCAAGCCCATGGCCATGATGCTGCTCGGTCGCGATGCCACCGTCACCGTGTGCCACAGCCGCACGACGGACCTGGCGGCCTTGACCCGGCAGGCCGACGTGGTGGTTGCCGCGGTCGGCAAGCGCAACGTGCTGACCCGCGAGATGGTCAAGCCCGGCGCGGTGGTGATCGACGTGGGCATGAACCGCAACGACGAAGGCAAGCTCTGCGGGGACGTGGACTTCGAGGGCGTCAAGGAAGTCGCCGGCTGGATCACGCCGGTGCCCGGCGGTGTCGGGCCCATGACGCGCGCGATGCTGCTGGTCAACACCATCGAGGCGGCCGAGCGTGCCGCAGCCTAGTACCGCGGCCTAGTACCGCCACAAGGGCCAGAAGCTCCAGCCCTCGCCCTCGAATTCGTCGTCGTCCAGTTCCAGCGGCCAGGACGTGGCCGGCTGCCTGTCGTCCTGGGGCGGTGACTGCGCCGGCCGGCTCGCATGCGGCTCCACGGCCGGTGGCGGCGCAGGCTGCGACCCGGGACCTTGCGCCGAAGGCACGCCCGAGCCCACGAGCACCGCGGCCCAGGCCACTCTGCGAATCATGTTCATGCGGGTCCTCTTCCAGCTTGCATCACCGGACCCAGCGTAGGCCGCGCGGCCTGAACGGCGCGTGAACCGGGCGCACGCGCGCCGTGCTTACTTCACGGAAGCCCGGCGCCGGGGGACCGCGTCCTGCGCGGGCCGGGCAGGATGCGTGAGGTCGTGGAAGAACTGCTCGAGCTCCGGCCCGATGCGCTGCAACTCGGCGTGGTGCCGGTCCGCGAGCCGCGCGAGCAACTGCATGCCGCGCGGCGTCAGCCGCAGTTCCACCTTGCGCCGGTCGAGGCTGGACGGCTGCCGCGTCAGCAGGCCTTCGGCCTCCAGCCGGTCCACCAGGCCCACGGTGCTGTTGTGCTTCAGGAACAGGCGCTGGGCCAGGTCGTTGATCGTGACGGGCTCGGCCGAGGTCCAGCCCCGCAGGATCAGCAGCGCCTGGTAGTGGCGTCCCGTGAGTCCCACCTGCTCCGCCGAGGCCTCGCTGAAATGCAGGAACGCGCGCATCGCGTGCCGGAACGCCGCCAGCCGCGCGTAGTCCTCCGTCGTCAGGGCCGAACGGTTGCGGTTCATCTTCTCTTCCACCTGCGCATTGTCAGCGCGTCCGTGGCCTGCGTTGCGGCTTAGGGCTTGTGCGGATGGAGACCATATCGTACGCCGATATACTTTTGGAAATATCGGCGAAGGATACATTTTCAGTCGATTCGCCGATTCCTGGAGACACGACATGAAGCATGGGTCCCATCGTTCCCTCCCCAGCCGACGCGCCGTGCTGCGCGCGGGCCTCGGCGCCGCGGGCGGCATCGCTCTGCCCTCCGTGCTGGTGCTGCCGGCGCTTGCCGCCGACCAGCCGCCGATCGGGACCTGGCCCGCGGGCGCCTCGGGCGACTCGGTCTTCATCGGCATCAGCGTCCCGCGCACCGGCACCTATGCCGTCCAGGGCGAGGACGAACTCAAGGGCTACCAGCTGGCCATCGAGCACATCAACGAGGGCCATCCCCTGATCAAGGCGATCTCGCCGAAGACGAGCAAGGGGGTGCTGGGCAAGCAACTGAAGTACGGTGTCGCCGACTCGGCCGCCAAGCCGAACGACGCGGTGCAGGCACAGCAGCGCTTCATCACCGAGAACAAGGCGATCATGATCACCGGCGGCACGTCCAGCGCCGTGGCGGTGGCGCTGAACAAGCTGGCGCAGCGCGAAAAAGTGCTCTTCGTCTGCGGCATCTCGGGCTCCAACGACACGACCGGCAAGGACTGCGTGCGTTACGGCGTGCGGCAGAATTTCTACGGCGAGACCGCCGCGAACGCGATCGGCCCGGCCCTGCTCAAGGCCTACGGCAAGAACAAGAAGGCGGCGTTCATGACGCCCGACTACACCTACGGCCACACGGTGACCAAGTCGGTGAACGACTTCCTGTCCAAGAACGGCGGCTGGCAGATGGTGACCAACCAGGTCTCGCCGCTGGGCGCCCCCGACTACAGCTCCTACCTGACGAACATCGCGAACTCGGGCGCCGAGTTCCTGATCAACGTGAACTGGGGCCACGACGCCGTGCTGTCCACGCAGCAGGCCAAGCAGTTCGGCCTGCTGCCCAAGATGAAGCTGGTGATCCCGTACCAGATCCCCTTCCTGGCGCGCGAGGTCGGGGCGGACGTGATGGAAGGCGTCTATGCCGCGACCGACTTCTGGTGGACGCTGGAGGACAAGTACCCGCTGGCGAAGATGTTCGTCGAGACCTTCGAGAAGAAGTACGGCTACAAGCCCGAGTGGGGCGCCGAGAACGCGTACATGGAGTTCGCGCTGTGGGCCGAGGCGGTCGAGCACGCCGGCACCTTCTATCCGCCCGATGTGATCAAGGCCTATGAGTCGCCGCGCAAGCTGCAGTCGATGGTCGGCGAGGTCAGCTGGCGTCCGGCGGACCACCAGCTGGTGCGCCCCGTGGTGATCGTGCGCGGCAAGAAGCCCAGCGCCATGCGCAACAAGGAAGACTACTGGGACGTGGTCGAAGTCGTTCCCGGCGCAGGACTCATGCAGAAGCCCGACGCTTTCGGCTGCAACCTGGGCAGCTACACCTGAACCTTCGCGAATGGCGCGGCGGGAGCGGCACCGGCCGCCGCGCCGCCCAGGCTTGCGCCCAGCATGCTCACCTGGTCGAACTTTCTCTCGCAGCTGTTCAACGGGCTCGCGCTCGGCGCCCTGCTGGCGCTGATCGCCTCCGGGCTGACGATCATCTACGGCACGCTGGGCGTGCTGAACCTGGCGCATGGCGCCATGTTCATGGTGGGCGGCTATGCCGGCTACGCGGCCTGGCAGGCCAGCGGCTCCTTCCTGCTCGCGCTGCTGGCCGGCACGCTCTGCGTCGGCCTGCTGGGCGTGCTGATGGAGCGCGTCATCATCCGCCACTTCTACGCCCGGCCCGGCGAAGACCAGCTGCTGGTGACCTTCGGGCTGGCGATCTGCTTCGTGGAGATCATCCGCCTGCTTTTCTCCAGCCTGAGCAAGACCGTACAGCCGCCGCCCATGCTCACGGGGATCACCTCGCTGGGGGTCATGTTCTATCCCACCTACCGGCTGGCCGTGGTCGGCATCGTGGCGGTGGCGCTGCTGGCGCTGTACTTCGTCCTGTACCGGACCCGCCTCGGCCTGATCGTGCGCGCCGGCATCGACGACGCGGTGATGGTCGACTCGCTGGGCATCAACGTGTACCGCATCTTCATGGTGGTCTTCGGCATCGGCTCGATGGCGGCGGGCTTCGCCGGCATTGTCAATGCGCCCGTGGTGTCGCTGACGCCCGAAGTCGGCGAGACGATCCTGGTGCAGACCTTCGTGGTGGTGGTGATCGGCGGCGTAGGCTCCTTCCCCGGCGCGGTGCTGGGCGGCCTGATCGCCGGCGAGATCATCAGCCTCACCTCGATGGTGAACCCAGGCTATGCGTACGTCATGCTGTTCGCGGCCATGACGCTGGTGCTGCTGGTGCGGCCGCACGGCCTGCTGGGCGCGCGAGGACGCGAGTGACCGGGTGTTGCGGATGAACCGACAGCGGCGTTTCCTGCTCGAAGCACTGGCGGCGGCGTGCCTCGTCGCCGCACCCTTCGTCCTGCCGCTGCTGGGCGCGGCGCCCAATACCGTCAACCGCATCCTGGTCTGGGGCCTGTTCGGACTCGGCTTCGACATCCTGTTCGGCTACGCCGGCCTGCTCTCGTTCGGCCAGTCGGCCTTCTACGGCACCGGCGGCTTCGTTGCGGCCTACCTGCTCACGCGGGCCGGCTTTCCCAGCGTACTGCTCGCACTGGTGATCGGCATGATGGCCGCAGCCGTCGTCGGCTACCTGATCGGCCTGCTCGCCCTGCGCCGCACGGGCATCTACTTCGCGATGATCACCGTGGCGATCGCCGAGATCTTCTTCTTCGTGGAGTTCAACCCGCTGTCGGAATGGACCGGCGGCGAGAACGGCCTGCCCGGCGTCCCCACGCCGGTGCTGAACCTGGGCTTCACGACGCTGCACTTCACGTCGGGCTGGTCGCTCTATCCCTTCCTCGCCTTGTGCTACTTCCTGGGCCTCGTGGTCGCCCGCTGCATCGTGCGCTCGCCGGTGGGGGCGGTGCTGGAAGCGATCCGCGAGAACCCCTTGCGCGCCGCTGCCGTCGGCCACAACGTGCTTTCCTACAAGCGCACGGCCTTCGTCATCGCCGCCGCCTACGCGGGCCTGGCCGGCGGCCTGCTGGGCGTGCTGCAGGCCTTCATGCCGCCGGACGCGTTCATGTTCGAGACTTCGGGCCAGCTGATCATGCAGACGGTCATCGGCGGCCGCGGCACGCTGGTGGGTCCCCTGCTGGGCGCCGGCGTCTGGCTGTTCCTGCAGGACTTCCTGCAGGCCTCGCTGGGCCTCGGTGCAGCCTGGAAGCTGGTGCTGGGCGTCGTGTTCGTGCTGCTCGTGTGCTTCCTGCGGCAAGGCATCATCGGCGGCGTGCGCGACCTGTGGCATCTGCTCGCACGGACGCGGCACGGCGAGCTTGCGCCCGCCGACGCACCCGTCACCGCGCCGCCCCCCCCTCCCATGCGGATAGACCCCATGCGTGCGACTCATCACGCCGACAAGGACTACGCCGGCCCGGTCCTGCAGGCCACGGGCCTCACCAAACGCTTCGGCGGCGTCGTCGCCAACGAAGGGATCGACTTCAGCGTGCGCGCGGGCGAGCTGCGCGGCATCATCGGGCCCAACGGCGCCGGCAAGTCGACCTTCTTCAAGATGCTCACCTGCGAGATCGCGCCCACGTCGGGGCGGATCGTGTTCGAGGGCCGCGACATCACCGGCATGACGGTCACCGACGTGTGCCAGCTCGGGCTGACCAAGAGCTACCAGGTCAACCAGCTGTTCAACCGGCTTACGGTGCGGCAGAACGTCACCATCGCCGCCCTCGCCGAACTGCGCGGCAAGTTCAGGCTGGACCTGCTGCGCGGCGCCGAGAAGGTCCGCGGCTTGCGCGAGCAGGTGGAGCACACGCTGGCGCTGGTACGGCTGACGGCGCGCGCCGAGGCGCCGGTGGCGCAGCTGGCCTATGGCGAGAAACGGCGGCTGGAAATCGGGCTGGCACTGGCCTCCTCGCCCACCCTGCTGCTGCTGGACGAGCCGCTGGCCGGCATGAGCCCGAGCGAGCGCGTCGAGACGGTGGCACTGCTGAAGTCCATCGCCCGCGGCCGCACCATGGTCGTCATCGACCACGACATGGATGCCCTGTTCGAGCTGGCGGAACGCATCACAGTGCTGCAGGAAGGCCGCCTGCTGGTAGAAGGAACGCCCGAGGAGATCAAGCGCAACGCGCTGGTGCAGGAGGCGTATCTCGGGGGCGTGCAGGAGGAGCTCGTGGCATGAACCTCCTGGAAGTCAGCGGCCTCAACAGCTACTACGGCGATTCCCACATCCTGTTCGACGTGGGCCTGCACGTGCGCAAGAACGAGGTGGTCGCCCTGCTGGGGCGCAACGGCGCCGGCAAGAGCACCACGCTCAAGAGCCTGATGGGCGTGGTCACGCCGCGCGCCGGCTCGGTGGTCCTGGACGGCATCGACCTGGCCGGGCGCAAGAGCCATGCGATCGCGCGCGCCGGCATGCAGCTGGTGCACGAGGAGCGGCGCATCTTCGGCAGCCTCAGCGTCGAGGAAAACCTGGTGCTGGCCGGGCTCACGGCGCCGCACAAGTGGCCGCTGGCGCGTGTCTACGAAATGTTCCCGCGGCTCAAGGAGCGCCGCGGCAGCCGCGGCACCGACCTGTCCGGGGGCGAGCAGCAGATGCTGGCGATCGGCCGCGCCCTGATCCGCAATCCCAAGATCGTGCTGCTGGACGAGCCCTTCGAAGGGCTCGCGCCCGTGATCGTGCACGACCTGATGCAGGCCTGCCGCACGCTGGCCGACGCCGGCCAGACCATCGTGCTGGTGGAACAGAACCTGGCCGCGACGCTGGCGCTCGCGCATCGCGTGTACATCATCAACAACGGCCACGTCGCCCACGAAGGCTCGGCCGCCGACTTGCGCGGGCGGCCGGAAATCCTGCAGCGCCACCTGGGCGTCTGACGCGCGCAATCGCCGCCATCGGCAATCCCAATGCCGCCGGAGGTTGAAGAGTGCCCCGGTGCCGCAAAATGGGTGCCTATGAGCAATCCCCTCCTCGACTTCAAGGACCTTCCCCTGTTCGACCAGGTGCGGCCGGAGCACGTCGCGCCGGCCCTCGACGAACTGCTGGGCCAGGCCGACCAGGCGCTGGCCACCGTCACCGCGGCCGAGTTCCCGGCCGACTGGAAGGCGATGGCCAGGGTCCTGGACGTGGCCACGGAACGCCTGGGGCGCGCCTGGGGCATGGTGGGGCACCTCAACGCGGTGGCCGACACGCCCGAACTGCGCGCCGCGTACAACGAGGCGCTGCCGCGCGTGACCGAGTTTTGGACGCGCCTGGGCGCCGACGAGAAGCTCTACGCGAAGTACAAGACCATCGACCCGGCCGGGCTCAGCCCCGAGCAGCGCCAGGCGCACAAGAACGCGCTGCGCAATTTCACGCTCTCCGGCGCGGAACTCACCGGCGCGGCCAAGGAGCGTTTCGCCCAGATCCAGGAACGCCAGGCGGAGCTGAGCCAGAAGTTCAGCGAGAACGCACTCGATTCGACCGATGCCTTCGCCTATTACGCCGGCGCAGAGGAGCTCGATGGCGTGCCGCCCGACGTGGTGCAGGCCGCGCGCGCGGCGGCGGAAGCCGAAGGCAAGCCGGGCTACAAGCTCACGCTGAAGATGCCCAGCTACCTGCCAGTCATGCAGTTCGGCCACAACCGCACCCTGCGCGAGCGCCTCTACCGCGCCTACGTCACGCGGGCGAGCGACCAGGGCGACCCGAAGTTCGACAACACGCCCCTGGTGCGCGAGATCCTCGCCCTGCGCCAGGAGGAGGCCAGGCTCCTGGGCTACGGCAGCTTCGCCGAGGTCTCGGTGGTGCCCAAGATGGCCGAATCGCCGGCACAGGTGATCGGCTTCCTGCGCGACCTGGCGCACCGCGCGCGTCCCTACGCCCAGAAGGACGTGGACGACATGCGCCGTTTCGCGGCGGAGAAGCTGGCCATCGCCGACCCGCAGGCCTGGGACTGGTCGTACATCGCCGAGAAGCTCAAGGAAGAACGCTATTCGTTCAGCGAGCAGGAGGTCAAGCAGTACTTCACCGCGCCCAAGGTGCTTGCCGGCCTGTTCAAGATCATCGAGACCTTGTTCGAGGTGGAGATCCGCAAGGACTACGCACCGGCCTGGAACCCGGGCGTGGAGTTCTACCGCATCGAACGCGGCGGCGAGCTGGTCGGCCAGTTCTACCTCGATCCGTCAGCGCGCACCGGCAAGCGCGGGGGCGCCTGGATGGACGACGTGCGCGCCCGCTGGCTGCGCCCGGACGACGGCAGGCTGCAGACCCCGATCGCCCACCTGGTGTGCAACTTCGCCGAAGGCGTGGAGGGCCGGCCGGCCCTGCTCACGCACGACGACGTCATCACCCTCTTCCACGAATCCGGACACGGCTTGCACCACATGCTGACACGCGTCAACGAGCGCGACGTCTCGGGAATCAGCGGTGTCGAATGGGACGCGGTGGAGCTGCCCAGCCAGTTCATGGAGAACTTCTGCTGGGAATGGGGCGTCCTCAAGCACATGACGGCGCACGTGGACACGGGCGAGCCGCTGCCGCGCGACCTGTTCGACAAGATGATCGCGGCGAAGAATTTCCAGAGCGGGCTGGCGACCCTGCGCCAGATCGAATTCGCCCTGTTCGACATGTTGTTGCATTCCGAACACGATCCGGAGGCGGATTTCATGCCTCTTTTGCAACAGGTTCGCAACGAAGTCGGGGTGCTGCAGCCGCCCGCGTTCAACCGCATGGCACACACCTTCAGCCACATCTTCGCGGGCGGGTACGCGGCGGGCTACTACAGCTACAAGTGGGCCGAGGTCCTGAGCGCCGACGCCTATGCCGCCTTCGAGGAAACCGCGGCCGAAGACGGCATGCCCAGCGTGCAGACCGGGCGCAAGTACCGCCAGGCAATCCTGGAAGCGGGCGGCAGCCGGCCGGCCATGGAGTCCTTCAAGGCCTTTCGCGGCCGCGAACCCACCCTGGACGCCTTGTTGCGCCACCAGGGAATGGCCTGAGAGAATCCCCCAACAACCAGATTGGGGGATCACGATGTCTGCTGTCCGTACCGCGGCGCTCGCCGCGCTGTTCGCTGGAACCGCCCTGGCCGCGCAGGCGCAGGTCTTTCGCATCGTCGGTCCGGACGGCAAGGTGACCTTCACGGACCGGCCGCCCACCGAAGGCAAGGCGAGCGCCGCGCCGTCCCTGCCCATCCCCGGTGGCGCCCCTTCCACGCTCCCCGCGGAAGTGCGCAAGGCGGCCGGCCAGTTTCCCGTGACCCTGTATTCGGGCGCCCAGTGCGCGCCCTGCGACGACGCGCGCACCCTGCTGCAGCGCCGCGGCATCCCGTTCACCGAGAAGACCGTGACCACCAGCCAGGATGCAGCGGCCTTGCAGCGCCTGTCCGGCGCCAGCAGCCTGCCCTTCGCCACCATCGGCGGGCAGCACCTGAACGGCTTCTCGGACGGCGAATGGTCCCAGTACCTCGACGCGGCGGGCTATCCGAAGACCTCCCAGCTGCCCGCGAGCTACCGCAACCCGCCGGCGGCGCCGCTGGTGGCGGTTCAAGCCCCGCCCGCCGCGGCGACGGAGCAGGCCGAGGGCACGCCCCAGGCGCGCCCCGTCCCCCGTGCGGCGCCGCAGCCGGCGCCGGCCGCGACCGAAGCCTCCGGCGTGCCGAACCCCGCCGGCATCCGCTTCTAGAACGTCAGCGTTTCGACCCCGCGGCCGGTGCCCAGCAGGCACACCGCGGCTTTCTGCTGCGCGAACACGCCGACGTCGACCACGCCCGGCCAGGCCTTCACGTCCTTCTCGAAGGCGAGCGGCTCCCGGATCTGCAGCCCCGTGACGTCGAGGATGTGCTGGCCGTTGTCGGTCACCAGCGGCCGGCCGTCCTTCTGCCGCACGCTGGCCGTGCCGCCCAGCGCCTGGAACTGCCGCACGATGCGCTGCGCGGCCATGGGCACGACTTCCACCGGCAGCGGGAATCGCCCCAGCACCTGCACGCGCTTGGACTCGTCGGCGATGCAGACGAAGCGCCGTGACTGCGCGGCGACGATCTTCTCGCGCGTGAGCGCCGCGCCGCCGCCCTTGACCATGTAGCCGCGGCCGTCGATCTCGTCGGCCCCGTCGATGTAGACCGCGAGCTCGCCCACCTCGTTGGCATCGAAGACGCGGATGCCCAGCGCGCGCAGGCGCTCGGTGGACGCGCTGGAGCTGGAGACCGCGCCGGGCACCTGGTCCTTCATCGTGGCCAGCGCCTCGATGAACTTGTTCACGGTGGACCCCGTCCCCACGCCCACCACCTCGCCGGGCACGACGTACTTCAGGGCCGCCTGGCCCACCAATGCCTTGAGTTCATCCTGCGTCACGCGACAATCCCCGGTTTTGACCTGAAGCCGGATTATCGGATGCCGCTGCTGCCCTACTCGCTCGCCCGCCCCTTCCTGTTCGGGATGGACCCGGAAACCGCCCACGAGCTGACGCTGGGCACGCTGGCGCGCGCGCAGGGCACGCCGCTGCGCTGGGCCTACGCCAACGGCTTCGTGCCGGACCCGATCGAGCTGGCGGGCTTGCGCTTTCCCAACCGCGTGGGGCTGGCCGCCGGCCTGGACAAGAACGCGCGCTGCATCGATGCGCTGGGCGGCATGGGCTTCGGCTTCGTGGAGGTCGGAACCGTCACGCCGCGCGGCCAGCCGGGCAACCCGCGGCCGCGCATGTTCCGCCTGCCGCAGGCCAACGCCCTGATCAACCGGCTGGGCTTCAACAACGAGGGCCTGGACGCCTTCATCGCGAACGTGCAGCGCTCGCGCTTCCGCAGCCAGGGGCGCTTGCTGGGCCTCAACATCGGCAAGAACGCGGCAACGCCCATCGAGCACGCCACCGACGACTACCTCGCCTGCCTCGCCGGCGTGTATCCGCATGCCGACTACGTGACGGTGAACATCTCCAGCCCGAACACCAAGAACCTGCGCGCGCTGCAAAGCGACGAGGCACTGGATGCGCTGCTCGCCGCGATCGCCGCGCGGCGCAGCGAGCTGGCCGGCCAGCACGGCCGCCGCGTTCCGATCTTCGTCAAGATCGCGCCCGACCTGGACGCCGCGCAGGTGGACGTGATCGCGGCGACCCTGCGCCGCCATGGGATGGATGGCGTGATCGCCACCAACACCACGGTCGCGCGCGACAAGGTGCAAGGCCTGGAGCACGCGCAGGAAGCAGGCGGCCTCAGCGGCGGCCCGCTGCTGGAGGCCAGCAACCGCGTGATCGCGCAGCTGCGCGCCGCGCTGGGGGCCGGCTATCCGATCATCGGCGTGGGTGGCGTGCTCAGCGCGCAGGACGCGCTCGCCAAGCTGCAGGCCGGGGCGGACGTGGTGCAGATCTACACCGGGCTGATCTATCGCGGGCCGGCGCTGGTCGACGAGATCGCGCGGGCGTTCAAGGCGCAGCGGGCGGGGTGAAGGGGGCGAACCCCGCCGCCGCGCCGCGCGCGCTCAAACGAGGCGCAGCACGTCTTCCGCGATCGCCAGCGCGCTCGTCAAACCCGGCGACTCGATGCCGAACAGGTTGACGAGGCCCGGCACGCCGTGCAGCGCGGCGCCGTCGATGCGGAAATCGGCGGCCTTCTCGTGCGGCCCGTGGATCTTGGGGCGCACGCCGCTGTAGCTGGGCGCCAGCGCGCCGTCCGGCAGCTCCGGCCAGTAGCGGCGGACCTCGGCATAGAAGCCGTCGGCGCGCGCGGGGTCGACCCGGTAGTCGATCTGCTCGGGCGTCGCGACATCCAGCCACTCGATGTCCGGGCCGAACTTGGCCTGGCCGCCCAGGTCCAGCGTGAGGTGCGTGCCCAGGTGCGCCTCCGCGGGCGCGGGATAGATCAGGTGCGTGAAGGGCGCGCGGCCGGCCAGGGCGTAGTAGTTGCCCTTGGCGAACCACTCGCGCGGCACGAAGCGCGCATCCAGTCCTTCGAAGCGCCGCGCCAGCGCGCAGGCATGCAGCGAAGCGGCATTCACGAGCACCCCGCAGGCCAGCTCGCTGCCGTCGGCGAAGCGCAGCACGTGGGGCTCGCCCGGGCGCGACGCCAGCCGCGCGGCTTGCGCCTGCGTTGCCAGCGCCACCATTCCGCCGGCGCGCTCCAGGTCGCCTTGCAGGGCCAGCATGAAGCCGTGGCTGTCGACGATGCCCGTGCTGGGCGAATGCAGGGCCGCGATGCAGCGCAAGGCCGGTTCCAGCGCCCGCGCCCGGGCGCCTTCGAGGAATTCCACCGGCACGCCATTGGCCGCGGCGCGGTCCTGCAGGCTGCGCAGCGCCTGCACTTCCTGCTCGCTGTTGGCCACGGTCAGCTTGCCGCAGCGGCGGTGGTCGACGCCGTGCGAAGCGCACAGCGCGTAGAGCAGCTCCTTGCCGCGCACGCACAGCCGCGCCTTGAGCGAGCCGGGCGCGTAGTAGAGGCCGGCGTGGATCACCTCGCTGTTGCGCGAGCTCACGCCCTGCCCGATGCCCGGCTGCGCTTCCACGACGATGGTTTCGCGGCCGGCCTGCGCCAGCGCGCGCCCCACGGCCAGGCCGACGGCGCCGGCGCCGATGACGACCGCATCGACGCGGTCCATCACGCGAGCGTCCGCGGGTCGGTGACCAGCAGCCGCTCGACCAACTGCTGCAGGTGCCCGCGCAGGCGGGCGAAGCCCTCGTGCGGCTGCAGCGTCGCCTCGTCCATGTACAGCTTGCGGTTCACCTCGACCTGGATGCTGTGCCTGTGGGCGGCGGGGTCGCCGTTGCGCCGCACCAGCTCCACGCCCTTGTACGGGTGGTTGTAGGCGACGTCGTAGCCGAAGCCGCGCAGCACCTCGCACACCAGCTGCGACAGCGCCGGCGCCGCCGTGCTGCCGTCGCGGTCGCCGATCACGAAGTCGGGATGCACCAGGCCAGGGAAGTCCGTGGCATAGGGCGCGGCCACGGCCGGCATGGAGTGGCAGTTCAGGTGGATGCTGTAGCCGTAGCGCTCGCGCGCCTGGGCGATGGAGCGCGCCACCGCTTCGTGGTAGGGGCGCCAGCAGCGCTCGATGCGCTGGCGCACCTCGGCCGAGGCGAGCTTGCGCGTGTAGATCGGGATGCCGTCATCGGTCATGCGCCAGATGAGACCCTTGCCCAGGCGGACCTTGGCGAGCGCCGCCGGCGTGGTCTCGACCGCGTCGGACCAGGTGTCCTCGATCATCTCCACGTCGATCTCGCTGGTGTTGCGGTTGACGTCGATGTAGCTGCGTGGAAAAAGTGCCTCGATCCAGGCGACGCCCAGCGGGGGCGCGAAGTCGTAGAGTTTCTCGACGTGGGTGTCCTCGGCCTGCCGCAGGACGGCAAGCTCGCAGGAATGGCCGAAGTCGGCGGGATAGGCAACGCCGCTGTGCGGCGAATCGAGCACCAGCGGGGCGCTGCCCGGAACAAAGCGGATCAGCGAAGACATGTCCGGATTGTGGCGCACCGCGCCGCGCCGGGCTGCGCTCAGGCGCTGCCGTATTCCTGGCGCAGCAGCTTCGCGGCCTCCACCATGGCCACCAGCTTGCCCCAGGCCACGTCGCGCGGCAGGTACTTCATGCCGCAGTCCGGCGCCAGGATGACCTGCTCCGGCGTCACGTGTTCCAGCGCCCGGCGGATGCGGCGCGCGACCTCCTCCGGCGTCTCCACCTGCATGTCGTTCAGGTCCAGGCAGCCCACGAGCACCTGCTTGTCGCCCAGGTCCCGCAGCACGCGCGTGTCCAGGTGCGACTGCGCCGTTTCGATCGACACCTGGCGGCACTTGCAGCCGGCCAGCTCGGGCAGGAAGGAGTAGCCGCTGGGCCGGGCGTGGATGACGGCCGCATACCCGAAGCAGATGTGCACGCAGGTCGTGCCTTCCACCCCTTCCAGCGCGCGGTTCAGCGCCTGCAGCCCGTACTGGCGCGCCTTCTCGGGCCGGGCCTGCATGTAGGGCTCGTCGATCTGCACCACATCGGCCCCCGATGCGAACAGGTCCTTGATCTCCTCGTTGACGGCCGCGGCGTAGTCCATCGCGGCCTCTTCCTCGGACGCATAGAAGTCGTTCTGCGCCTGCTGCAGCATCGTGAAGGGCCCGGGGACCGTGATCTTGGTCTTGTGCGTGGTGTGCGCCTTGAGGAACAGCAGGTCGTCCACTTCCACCGCGCGCTTGCGGCGGATGCGGCCGACGATGCGCGGCACCGGGTTCGGGTGCCCGGAGCGGTCCAGCGCCGTGCCGGGGTTGTCCAGGTCCACGCCTTCGAGCACGGTGGCGAAGCGGTTGGAGTAGCTCTCGCGCCGGATCTCGCCGTCGGAGACGATGTCCAGGCCGGCCTCCTCCTGCGCGCGGATGGCCACGATCGTCGCGTCGTCCTGCGCCTCGCCGAGGAAGGGCTCGGGGATGCGCCACAGCTCGCGCGCCCGGACGCGGGGCGGGAAGCGCCCGGCCAGCTTGGCGCGGTCGATCAGCCACTCGGGCTGGGGGTAGCTGCCGACGATCGTGGTGGGAAACAGCATGCAGGCTCCTGGGAGGGTGGAGCCGCAATCTGGCACAGGCGCCCCGCAGGGGCAAGGGGGAAGGAGCTAGTGCACGGCGCGGCGCCGCGCCGCATAGCCGCCGCCGAACCCGAGCAGGGCCCCCGCCGCCCAGAACAGCGGCAGCATGCCCAGCGCCGTGCCGAAGGCGCCGAAGGCCAGCGGCAGGATGGTCTGGCCCAGGCTCGTGATCGCGGCACGCAGCCCCACGGCCTCCCCGGTGCGTTCGGGCGGCGCGGTCACGTGCAGCAGGCTCATGACGACGGGCTGCCCGCAGCCGAGCACCGCACCGAGCACGACCGCCAGCGGCAGCATGGTGGCCACCGTCGTGCAGAAGGGAAATGCGATGTACCCCATGCCGGCGAGGACCAGCGCGCCGCCGATGAGGCGCCACTCGGGCACGCGCCGCATGATCCAGGGCAAGGCCACGCGCACGACCGCGCTGCCCACGCCGAAGCCGCCGGCCACCAGGCCGATCGCGGTGGCCGACAGGCCGCTGCGCGCGCCGTGCAGCGGCACGAGGAAGGTGAAGAGGTCCCAGCCGGCCGAGACCATCGCGCTGACGATGAGCACGGCGCGCAGCGGCGGCAGCCGCAGCAGGTCGGCGATGCCGCGCGACGGCGCGCCCGCAGGCGCCGACGCTTCCCTCGCCACCGACGGCGCGCGCCACAGCAGCAGGGCGGACAGCACCGGAACGACCGCGAGCAGCACGAAGGCGAGCCGGAAGCCCGCGTGGTCGATCGCGACGCCCGCGATCATGGGTCCCGCGAGCGCCGACAGCGAGAAGCCCACGGCCATGAGGCCGAAGGCACGCGTGCGTCCCGACGCGCCCGCGAGATGGCCGATCGCGTTGTTCACGGCCACGTGCGCGAACATGAACGAGGTGCCCACCGCGATGCTCGCGATGGCCAGGCCGGCCAGCGTCGGCAAGGCGGCCGCGGCCGCTTCGCCCACGACGATCCCGGCGAGCCCCAGTGCCGTCGCCGGCCGCCAGCCGGCGCGGTCCACCCAGCGGCCCACCGGCACCGCCACGAAGGTCGGCACCAGCATGAGAAGGCTCATCAACAAGCCCACCGTCACCGGTGTGGCATGCAGTTGCAGGGCCTGGAGGGAGATGGCGAGCCGGGCACCGCCGAAGCTCGCGTGGCTGAGCGCCAGCAGCAAGATCAGGCGCAGGGGAGAGACGGAGACTGGAATGACGCGAAGCGGCTGCACGCCGCAAGGGAAGGACCGACCCGTCGATGGTAACCCCTGCCCTCGCGCAGTCGTCGGCGGACTACACAAGCTTCGTCCCTTTCTCCCGTTGACCCCTGGCGCCCATGGGTAGAGTTGCCCGCAAGGACAAGAACCCATGAGCCCACGCAAGAGAAACCTCCGCCTCGCCGGCCTGCTGGCGGCCCTCGTGGGAGCCGCGGCGCTGCTGCCGCTGGCCTACAAGGACCAGTTCGCGAGCCGCCCTGCCACGCAGGTCGCCACGGCTCCCTCGGCGCCGGCACCGGCACCGGCGGCTGCACCTGCAGCGGCGCCAGCGGTCGGCGAGGAGACGGCGACCCCTGCCGCCCCTCCGGGCGCCGAAGTGGTCCCGCCGGAAGAAGCCGAAAGTGATCGCGGCACGGCGGCTTCCTCGCCGGCCGGCCCGGCGCTGTCCTTCGGCCGCGCCGCCGGCCTGCACCTGACGCCGGACCCGCTCCGGCTCAATTCCAGCGCCGCCCTGCTCGTCGACCAGGACAGCGGCGAAGTGCTGCTGCGCAAGAACGACCAGGCCGTGCTGCCGATGGCATCGCTCACCAAGCTGATGACCACGCTGTTGGTGCTCGAGGCGAAGCAGCCGATGGACGAAGTGCTCACGATCACCGAGGAAGACGTGGACAAGGAGCGCCACAGCCGGTCCCGCCTGCGCGTGGGCAGCAAACTCACGCGCGAGGAAGCGCTGCACCTGGCGCTGATGTCGAGCGAGAACCGCGCCGCGCACGCCCTGGGCCGCAGCTACCCGGGCGGCTTGCCCAAGCTGGTCGAGGCGATGAACGCCAAGGCGAAGCAGCTGGGCATGAAGGACACGACATACGTGGACCCGACGGGCCTGTCCAACCGCAACCAGACCACCGCGCGCGACCTCGCGCTGCTGGTGCGCGTCGCCGGCCAGAACCCGGTCATGCGGGAGTTCTCGACGACGCCGGCCCACCTGGCCAAGCTGGGGGGCCGCACGCTCCAGTACATCAACTCCAACCGGCTGGTTCGCAACCAGCGCGCAGGCTGGGACATCGAGCTGCAGAAGACCGGCTACATCGTGGAGGCGGGGCGCTGCCTGACGATGCTGACCAAGATGGGCGGCCACAACCTGATCCTGGTGCTGCTGGACTCCGACAGCAACGGGACCCGCCTCAACGACGCGGAGCGCATGCGGCGCGCGGTGGTCGCCAAGCTGGGCCTGCCGGAAACCGTGGCCAGGAAGGAACCGTCCGCGCGCAAGGCCGCGGCCGGCAAGAACAAGGCGGAGGACGAGGACGACGACCAGCCCAAGGTCGCCAGCAAACCCGCCGCCAAGAAGGGGACTGCCGTCGCCAAGGGCAAGGACAACGGCAGGCACAAGGCCGTCGCCAAGGGCAAGGACGAGGGCAAGCGCAAGGCCGTGGCGCGCACCAAGGCTGAAAAGGACGGCGACACCCGGCAGGCCGACAAGAAGAACGGCCGCGTGAGCCAGACCTTCGCCGCGGGGCGCGAGGGCACCAAGAGCTAGGCGTCAGGCGCCAGGCGCCAGGCGCTAGGAATTCGGCTTAAAGGGACAGCCCGGGTTCCCGCCGGGCTGCGCCTGCCCGACACTGGGTCGGCGAGCGCCTGCCCATGCAGGCAGGCGCCGCGGGAGAACCCATGATTCCTGTCAAGACCTCCTTGGGCCAACAGGTGCTGAAGGACCGCTCGCTGGACCTCACCCTGCGCCAGCGCGCCGCGCTCATCGTGATCGACGGCAAGCGCAGCATCGCCGCCGTGCTCCAGCAGTCGGGCGTGCAGCCCGAAGACGTGCGCCGCCTGCTGGAACTGCAGCTGATCGAAGGCATTCCGGCGCCGGGGAGCTTGCCCCCCGCGACCTGAAGGCCGTTCAGCCGAGGCGGACGGGCACGAAGATCTTGTCGTCGCCGCGCTGGATCAGCAGCGCCACGGACTTCTGCGATTTCTCGACTGCGGCCTTCACCTGTTCCACCGTCGTGACCGGGGTGCCGTTGATGGCCAGCAGGATGTCGCCCGCCTCCACGCCGGCCGCTTCGGCGGGACCGCCGACCTCTTCCACCACCACGCCCGCACGCAGGCCCGATTCCTGGCGCTCCCGCGGGTCCAGCGGCCGCAGGGCCAGGCCGAGTCGGCCGCCCTGCTCCTTCTCGATGGCCGCGGCGGCAGTGACCTTGTCGGCGCTGCGCGTGAGTTCGGCGGTGAGTTCCAGCTTCTTGCCCGCGCGCCACACCTCCAGCGCCAGGCGCTGGCCCGGCTGCGACAGGCCCACGATCGCAGGCAGGTCGCCGGAAGCCACGATGGGCTTGCCGTTGGCCGCACGGATCACGTCGCCGGGCTGGAGGCCCGCGCGCTCGGCGGCACTGCCCTTCTCCACGTTGGCCACCAGCGCGCCTTCCGGACGCTCGAGGCCGAAGGAGTCGGCCAGGCTCTGGTTGACCTCCTGCACGGCGACGCCCAGGCGCGCGTGTTCCACCTTGCCATGGGCGACGATCTCGTCCTTGATCTTGCTCGCCAGGCCGATCGGGATGGCGAAGGACACGCCCTGGTAGCCGCCCGACTGGCTGTAGATCTGCGAGTTGATGCCCACGACCTCGCCGCGCGCGTTGAACAGCGGGCCGCCGGAGTTGCCCGGGTTCACGGCCACGTCGGTCTGGATGAAGGGCACGGCGCTGTCGTCCGGCAACGAGCGGCGCGTGGCGCTCACCACGCCGGCCGTCACGGTGTTCTCGAAGCCGAAGGGCGCGCCGATCGCCAGCACCCATTCGCCCACCCGCAGCGTGTCGCTGTTGCCCAGCGTCACCACCGGAAGGTTGTTCGCATTGATCTTGAGCACGGCCACGTCGGTCTTGGGATCGCTGCCCAGGACCTTGGCCTTGAACTCGCGCCGGTCGGTCAGCTTGACGACGACCTCGGTCGCATCCTTCACCACGTGCGCGTTGGTCAGGATGATGCCGTCGGCGCCGACGATGAAGCCCGAGCCCATGCCGCGCACGGGCACCTCGCGCTGCGGCACGCCGCGCCCGCGCTGGAACTGCCGGAAGAATTCGAGCGGATCGCCCATCTCGGGCGTGGCGCGCGCCTTGCCGCTGACGCTGATGTTCACCACCGCCGGGCCATAGCGCTGCGTGATGAGCGGGAAGTCGGGCATGACCACGGTACCGCCGCCGGGCGCCGGCGACTGCACGGTGGCCGCGGGGATGGGGGACAGGACGGCGGCGGTGGCGCTGGGCGCCGCGTGGTGGACGGCTTCCACCGCCGCGCCGCCGACGATGCCGGCGCCCAGCAGGGCGAGCACCAGCGGTGCGGATTTCAGGTTCATCTTGTTCATCTTGTTCATCGTGGGGTTCCTCTGCCGTCCGGTCATTCGGACCCTGCCAAATGTGCCTGCGCAGCCTTAGAACAGGCTTAAGACGGCGCTGGCGCGGCCGGGAAGCGGACTTCCGCGCGCAGGCCGCCCAGGCTCTGCGAGTGCTCGAGGCGCACCTGCGCCCCGAGGCGCTCGGCCACCGTCCGCACGATGGACAGGCCCAGGCCGCTGCCCTCGGCCTCGCTGCCCGGGACGCGGTAGAAGCGGTCGAACACGCGCTCGCGCTCCTCCTGCGGGATGCCGGGGCCGCTGTCGTCCACGGCGAGCCAGGCGCCCTGCGCGTCCTGCCCCAGCGAGAGGTCGACGCGGCCGCCCGCGGGTGTGTACTTCACGGCGTTGTCCAACAGGTTGCGCAGGATCAGGTGCAGCGCATCGCGGTTGCCCGCCACCCGCACGGGCGCGCTGCTGGCCAGTCCGAGGTCGATCGAGCGCGCGTGCGCCGTGGGCAGCAGGACGGACACCACCTCGCGCGCAAGTTCTTCCAGGTCCACCTGCACGTCCGCGTCCTGCGGCTGGCCTTCCAGCCGCGCCAGTGCGAGCAGCTGCTCCACCAGCGCGATCGAGCGCTCGATGCCGGAGCGCAGTTGCGCGACCGCATGCTGCCGCGCCGCGTCATCGCGCGCGCGTTCGGCGGCCTGCAGCTGCAGCTTGAGCGCCGTGAGCGGCGAGCGCAGCTCGTGGGCCGCGTCGGCGACGAAATGCGTCTGCGCTTCCAGCGTGGCCTGCACGCGCGCGAACAGCGCATTGAGTTCGCGCACGAGCGGCTGCACCTCCTCGGGCACGCCTTCGGCCGTGAGCGGCGAGAGATCGCGCGCCGCGCGCGCCGCAACCTGCCGCCGCATGCGCGCGAGCGGCCGCAGCGAGCCGCCGATGACCGCGCCCACCGCCAGCATCAGCAGCGGCGACAGCAGCAACACCGGTGTCACGGCACCCAGCGCCAGCGAGCGGGCGCGTGCCTCGCGCGCATCCAGGTCCTGCGCGATCTGGATCGTGTGCTCCGGCGTCTGCAGCGTGTAGATGCGCAGCCGCACGCCGTTCACGCGCGAGTCGGAGAAACCCAGCACCGCCTGCGAAGGCAGTTCCATGCCCTGCGAGCGGTACAGCGTGACGCCGTCCGGCCCCCACACCTGGACGGAATATTCGGAGGCGCCCTCGGCCGGCGCGAAGGGCACCCCGCCGTGCACCGAACGCGCGACCTCCTCCAGGTGGTAGTCGAACATGCGGTCGGCCTCGCGCAGCGCCGACCGGTAGGCGATGGCTGCCTGCAGCAGGGTGACGAAGGCGATCGCCACCAGCACCAGCGTGAGCAGCCGGCGGCGCAAGGACCAGGAAGATGCGGACCGACCTGCCATCTCAGTCGCGCGGCACCACGTAGCCCAGCCCGCGCACCGTGCGGATGAAATCGGCGCCCAGCTTCTTGCGCAGGCCGTGCACGTAGACCTCCACGGCGTTGCTGCTGATGTCGTCCTTCCAGCTGTAGAGCTTTTGTTCGAGCTGCGGGCGGGAGAACACCACGCCCGGCCGCTGCAGCATGGGCTCCAGCAAGGCCCATTCCCGGGGCGTCAGGCTCAGCGGCTGCCCGTTCAGCGAGGCCTCGCGCGTGGCCGGATTGAGCTCGACCCCCTTGTGGCTGATCACGGGCTCGCCCCGGGCGACGCTGCGCCTGAGCAGCGCCCGCACGCGCGCCAGCAGTTCGTCGGTGTCGTAGGGCTTGACGATGTAGTCGTCCGCCCCGGCATCGAGGCCTGCGACACGGTCCCCCACCGCATCGCGCGCAGTGGCGACCAGCACGGGCACGGTGTCGCGCCGGGCGCGCAGGGAACGCAGGACCGTCAGGCCATCGGCCTTGGGCAGGCCGAGGTCCAGCAGCACCAGGTCGTACCGCTCAGCCAGCGTGGCAGCGTCCGCCGCGACGCCATCGCGCACCCAGTCCACGGCGTAGTTCTCCCCCCGCAGCACAGCCAGGATGGCTGCGCCGATCATCGCGTCGTCTTCGACCAGGAGGATTCGCATGCGCCCGACAGCTTAATGCGGGAAAACTCACGGTGCTGCCGCGAACTCACGGGCGTCCTACAAGTCCATAAGAAGCCTCCTACAGAAACGTCAGGGAACAGAGACAGATGCAGCACACCACCACCTTCCGCGCCACTGCCGCCGTTGCCCTCCTGGGGGCAGCGGCCGCCCTGACGAGCCAGATGGTTCCTTCCGCGTCCAATCCCCAGCCCGTGGCCCGTGCCGCCGCGGCCACCAGCTCTGCCGCCGCTGCCGTCGCGCGTACGGCGGCCGCGACGACCCACACGGCGGCCGCCGCGGTCGCCGCCGTGACGAATGCGTCCCCTGCCGCCAGCCTGGCCACCCCGGTCGCCAGGGTCGCCGTGAAGTTCGCCTCGGACGAAGCGCTGCGCGCCCAGATGAAGTGGGTGCCGGTGCGCTACGCCGGCGAGAAGACCCTGACCCTGGACGAGGCTTCGCGGCTGCTGCTCGCGCAGGCAGCCGCCGAGAAGGCGGGCCTGCAGGAAGTCGGCCTCAGCTTCGAGGACGTCTACGGCGTCATCTGGGCGGAGACCTCCTGGATCCCGCGCAATGGCAAGGGGCGCAACGGCGTGTCCAGCCTGGGCCTGGCGCAATTCGAGCCGCGCACCGCGCGTGGCCTCGGCCTGAAGAACCCCAACGACCCGGTGCAGGCCGTGTACTTCGCGGCGCTGAACATGAAGCACGGCGCCGAGTGGGCCGAGGACAAGATCGCGCACCTGGAGCTGACCCCGGAGCAGCGCGCCGAGAAGATCCGCGAAGGCGTGTCCATCTACTACAACCTGTCGGTCAAGGGCCGCAACAAGTGGGACGGCGTGAACACCGCGCAGCTGCCCTTCGAGACCCGGCGCCATATCCGCAACACGCGCACGGGCGCCGAGAAGGCCTCGGACCTCGCCGACGACCTCCTGGGCTGATCGGGCCTCGCCGACTACCGAACGCCACCGCAAGGTGGCGTTCTTCATGGTGCGACCCGACTTGCGGCGCCTCGACTTGCTCGAACACGTCTGCGGATGAGGGCCGCGGACACACCCGCACACACACCCGCGACGGGCGTGCCCCAAGATGGGACCAACGGCCCATTCCGCGAACGCACCCGCGAGCGATCATCGGGGCGTGGAGGTACCGTTCATGTTGTCGTCCTGCCGAGTGCTCATTTGCTGCCTCGCGCTCGCCTGCGCCGCGCCGGCGGCCCTGGCCATAGGCGCGGGCCAGACCCTCGGCAATCCCGGTGCCCTCGGCGACGAGCGCAACGTCGCGATGCGCCTGTCGGCCACCGGCACGGTGACGAAGGTCGACGCGGAGCTGCGGCTGATGGCGATCGACAGTCCGCGCGGCAGCATCACCTTCCGCCTCGACCCCATCGTCGCGAATGCCGACGACATCCAGGTCGGCGAGCGCGTGCAGGTCGACTACGTCGCGGCCTTCATCCTCACGCGGCGTGCAAGCGTGCGCGAGACGCAGCGCGCGCAGGCCCGCCGCAGCAGCGGGCCGCCCGCCGACCTCGTCAGGAGCTACGAGCAGCCGGTCAGCTTCATCACGGACGTGCTCGTCGTGGACAAGGAGAACCTGATGCTTCGCGTGCGGGACTCCGCAGGCGACATCAAGGACTTCCAGGTCCACGACCGCGCCTCGCTGGCCGGCCTGCGCGTGGGCGACCGCCTGGTGGTCGCGATGAACCAGGCGGTGGCGGTGGGGGTCACGACGGTCCCGCGCTGAAGCCGCGGCGCAAGACGGCATTCTTTCTCTGACGCACCAAAACGTCCCTTTTTTGGGGTTGAAGCAGCCCATCGTCGAGCTGGCTGGCGGTTGTCAGTCCGTGACGCTGTCGAGCGGGCGGAGGTAGTCCTTTCGGGCCGGGGTGCAGTCGCATGCAAACCTCTGGCTGACATGGTGGCGCACACTGCCCTCTCCGCCGTCTTGGCGGACGGAGGGCTGCATGACCCTGATCCTGCTCGGATGCCAGATCCGCATCGTCCTTCCCGTGCTGCAGGCGGCGCACGCCATGGGCAGCCCGCGCGTCATCGTGTTCGGTTCGCAGGAAACCCGTCCGCTGCGCTGGTCGCCATGGGTTCGCCGCCATGTGCTGGCGGACTTCGGCGACCTGGAGCGCAGCGCGAGCCAACTCGAGGAACTCGCGCGCGAGCACCCGCAGGGCGTCATCGTGCCGTGCGATTGCCCGGCGATCCGGCTGCTGCATCGCCTGGGTCCGCGCGTGCCGCTCGCGACGACGCCCATTCCCAGCCCGCAGGTGCTGGAGACACTCGATGACAAGTGGCGATTCCACCTGCTGTGCGACGCATCGGCGCTGCCGGTCCCGGCGACCGTGTACGCCGCCGGCAAGCACCAGCTGGATTTCAACAGGCTAGGCGCGACGCTGGGGTTGCCCTTTGTCGTGAAGCCGACCAATGCATCGGGCTCTCTCGGCGTGGTGGTGGTCCGCAGCGAGCAGGACCTGCTGGACCACGTCGTGCTCGATCGGACCTATGCCGACGGGCCGCTCGTCGTGCAGCGGTACATCGAGGGCCGCGACATCGATGTCGACCTGTTCGCGGTCGACGGCGAATTGCACGCGGTGACGACACATGAGGTCAGGGGGTGCTGGATGGAGTTCACCCGCGACCCGGTGCTCGAGGAGATGGCCTCGGCACTGTGCCGCGCGACGGGCTACAGCGGTGCGATGAACCTGGACGCACGCATCGAGCAGGCGACCGGTCGCGTCTTCCTGCTCGAGTCGAACCCGCGCTTCTGGGCTTCGCTCGCGATGCCGGCCGCGTGCGGCCTGAACTTCCTCGCGGAAAGCCTGCGCACGTCGTGGCCTGCCGGCACGCAGCCGCAGCGCCCGGCGCTGGCGCGCTGCAACCGGCGCCATCCGCTGCTGCGTCCGCGCGATTGGTGGCGGGTGCTGGCCGACCGGGGCAGCCAGGGGCGACTGATGCGAACGACGCTGTTCGATCCCTACACGCTCGGCGAATTGGCCGCCAACCTGCCCGCGATGGCCGGGCGTGCCATGCAGCGCTCCTGGCGCGGCCCGGCGGGCGCGGTGCGCGCCGAGCACGCACCCGGCGCGCTGCCGCAATGACGAGGGGCAGCGCGGCGCGCGCCTTCGGGCGCACGGCCAGGATGCCGGACCCGGTCACGGTGCACAGGGATCACATTCGCGCGTCGGAGCCGGATTCCAGTTCATCCAGCGTCGGTCCGCCGATCTGCTGCCGCAAGGCTTCCAGGCTCTTCTTCAGGACCGACCCGGTGGACCCGGACATCGGCAGGTTGCCCGCGCTGATGGCGGCCACGGCATAGGTCGCCGTGGCGAGGGAGCTTCGAAGCTCGTGCTTCAGCATTTCGATGCGTTCGTCCGACTCGACGATCTGCCGCGCGGCGGAGTCGATTTCACGGGCCTGGCTGAAGGACGCCACGGCGCTCGCGATCGCGTTGTCCAGGCAGCGGTTCAAGGTGCGGAAGTCGCTCACCGCGAACGGGGCGTTCCGTTCGAAGGCCAGGTCGGTGATCGCCTGGCACAGGTCGCCGTAGTCGTGGACCACCTGGTCGACCGTGAATCCGAGATCCAGCAACTGCTTGCCATGGACGGTGGCGCTCGTGCCCATCTCGGACACGATGGGGTCCTCCCCACCCGATCCGCCGGAAATCTTCATACTCTCCACGGAGTGGTGCTGTTCCTCGGCCTCGAGGGTTCGCTGGAGCTGGCTCAGGAAAAGCGGGATCCCGTTGCGCAACTGCATCTCCGTTGCCTGCCTGCGAGGTCGCTTGGCGACCTTGTCGGCGCACCGGCGGATCAACTCTTCACGGTGTTCGTGCAGGAAGCTGGACATCATGACGTGGATCCTCGAAGTTCTCGCCGACTCCCTGGAGCGTGGCAGGGCGACGACCATGTCGGAGGCTGCGTCGCAGCCCCTGACCCACTATAGGTGTTTCGGCGAAGGCTCGCGGTTCTCAGGTGTTTACCGCGGCAGTGCGGTGTCAAATCGCCGTACTGCGGGAGTTACCTGGGGCGAACACGTCCGTTGCGACTCTCGGTTGATCGAGAACGCAACGCGCCTGCTTCGCGAGCGGCGCCTTCGAAGGAGTGCCAGGCGCTGGGCCTGCGCCTCCTCCCACGAACATCTAACGCCCGGTGGGATGCACGCGGAGTTGGCCGGTGTGACGGCGTCGGTCGGCGCCGAGGAAACCGCAGGGCCAAAGAAAAACCCCCGCAAATCATCGACTTGCAGGGGTCTCGGTATCTGGTGGGTGATACATGGATCGAACATGTGACCCCTGCCGTGTGAAGGCAGAGAACCGGGACAAATCGGCATCAATGGAAACCAATCTTCAGAGTGAGGAGGTCGAGGATTGATCCCAGGTGGTCACGTTTTGTGCGGTATAGTTTTTCATACCTGTTTCATACCGCGCCCCCATGCCCGTTTACCTCGTCAAGGTCACCGACCGCACCAAGCTCAAGCCTCGCCGCGACCCCTATTGGCAGCCTGTCCGCAAGGGCTGCGCGCTCGGGTTCCGCAAGATGACTGCATCAAGTGAGGGAAACTGGCTGGCCCGCGTGCGTGACGAGGTCACCGACAAGCAGGTGCATCACCCCCTCGGGGACTTCGCCGAGCTGCCCGCCAGCGAGCGGTACGACGCCGCGCTGAAGGCGGCGGAGGAGTGGTTTACCCACCTGCACAAGGGCGGCAGCAAGGAGACCGCGACGGTCAGGACCGCCTGCGACCGGTACGTGCAGCACCTGCGCGAGACCAGCACGATGGACGCCGCCAAGGACGCGGAGAAGCGCTTTGAGCGGTGGGTCTACAGCGACCCGAAGCTCTCGGCCACGGAGCTGCCCAAGCTGCGCGGCGAGCAGATCGAGAGCTGGCGCAGGAAGCTGAAGGCGCAGCCCGTGAAGGACGGCACCGAGGCTGGCAAGGCGCGCTCCGACAGCTCCCTGAACCGTGACATGACACCCTTCAGGGCCGCTCTGAACAAGGCGCTCACGGACGGCCTCGCAACCTCCGATCACCCGTGGCGAACGAAGCTCACGCCGATCAAGAACGCGGACCAGCGCCGCGACATCTATCTGGATCGGGACCAGCGCAGGAAGCTGATCGCGCACGCAGACGCCGACTTCGCCGACTTCCTGCGCGGCATGTCCCTCCTGCCGCTGCGGCCCGGGGCCTTGGCCGCGCTGACCGTAGGCGACTTCGACAAGCGCTTGGACACGCTCACCATCGGCAAGGACAAGCAAGGCAAGGACCGGAAGATCAAGCTGCCACAGGCCACCGCCGACCTCATACGTCGTATGGCCGCGAACAAGCTGCCCTCCGCGCCGCTGTTCTCCCGCGCCAACGGCAGCATGTGGAACAAGGACGCCTGGAAGTACCCAATGAAGCGTGCAGCGGCCGCGGCGGAGCTGACGGAGGATGCAGTCGCCTACTCCATGCGGCACAGCGGGATCACGGACCTCGTTCACGGCGGCCTGGACACGCTGACCGTCGCCCAGTTGAGCGGCACCAGCGTGGTGATGATCGAGAAGCACTATGGGCACCTGCGCCAGGAACATGCGCAGAAGGCCCTCGCCGCCCTGGCCTTGTAGTTCGGCGGTCGAGCCGCAGGCTCGCCGGGATCTTTGCTCGGGCGAGCGCGTGTAGGGGTGCTTCATGCATGACCCGTTCCCGGAACGGGTGCTCACGGCCAACCGTGGCAAAGACCATACGGCTGCAATTTGTTTCTCGAGCGGCCACCTTCGCGAACACAGCGCCCCGCGAGATGCACATTCGCATCAGCATGTGGCTCGCCAAGTTGCGCAAGTGCGCGCCGCGCTTCATGTTGTCTGTGGAGCGGCACTACCGGCACGTATCGAGCTGCCACTACACCGACGTACCGACTCCCTGTTCTGGGGCGGTTTCCGCAGCCTTCGCCACCACATACATTCGGCGCACCGATGGGGACCAATGTGCATGTCGATGGTCTTCATGCCTCTCATCGGCCTGCTGCGTATGACGAGCGTGGCGTTCACCGGAGCATTTCTTTGAGCACCACAACCGACTCCCTCCTCCGCATCGCGCAGGTTCTCGAACGCATCCCCGTGTCCCGCTCTGCGTGGTACAGGGGCATTCGCCTCGGCATCTACCCCGCCCCGATCAAGATTGGGCGCAAGGTCGCACTCTGGCGCGCCTCCACCATCGACGCCCTGGTTGATGGCCTGTCGGAGGGAAAGTGATGCATCAGTACCAACGCATCCGCCGTGACATGATGATCGCCGACCCTATCGCCGCCTTCCGCGATGCCATCGCTGCCGCGGGCTTGGAGCCGCCGGATGATGTGATCGCCGATGGCTCGATCCATCGCTTCTCCAGCAGTGGCCGCGCCCGCGACGACTCGGGCTACTACTGCCTGCACCCTGACGATCCGATGGCCGGGTACTTCGGATGTTGGCGGCAAGACTTCTGGCAGGCGTGGTGCAGCAAGGCTGCCGACCGGCTGACGGAGGCCGAGAAGCGCGCCATCTTCGAGCGGAACGCAGCCGCGAAGATCGAGCGCGAACAGGAAAAGGTCGCCCTGCAGCAAGCGGCCTCCGAGAAGGCCAAGGAGTTCTGGGCCAACGCCGGAGCGCCCGCTGAGCACCAGTACCTACTGAAGAAGCGCGTGGCCGCGCACAGCAGCCGCAGCAGCGGCTCCATGCTGATCATCCCCATGTACGACGAGATCAACGAGATGGCGAACGTCCAGATGATCAACGGTGCTGGCGAGAAGCGATTCTTGCCGGGCGGCAAGGTGAAGGGATGCAGTTGCATCCTGCATGGGGCCGCTGAGCGCCACATCGTCTGCGAGGGCTTCGCCACGGGAGCCACGCTGGCCGATGTAAGCGGCGAGACTGTCCACATCGCGTTCAACGCGAACAACCTTGTCGCCGTGGCCGAACAGGTTCGCGCCGCCCACCCGACGGCGCTGATCACCATCGCCGCCGATGACGATTACAAGACAGCCAGCAATCCGGGCCTCAACAAAGGGCGCGAAGCCGCGCTGGCATGCGGCGGGCTGCTCGCCGCACCGCAGTTCGCGGAGGGGCGCGGAGAGAAGGACACGGACTTCAACGATTTGTTCGTGATGGAGGGAGCCGAGGCCGTGATGAAGTGCCTGCGCTCCGCGCGGTCGCCTGACACGCCGCCTTCCGTGGGTTCTGTGGGTTCGACTCTCGCGGCGAACGAAGCGTGGCCCGACCCTATCCCCTTGCCTACGGCGCTCCCGCCCGTGTTGCCCTTCTCCCCGGACCTCCTGCCGGAGGCGCTAAGGCCATGGATCACCGACATCGCCGAGCGGATGCAGTGCCCGCCGGACTTCCCGGCGGTCGGCGCGGTCGTCGTGCTCTCCAGCCTGATCGGGGCCAGGGTCCGCATCCAGCCGAAAGAGTTCGATGACTGGAAGGTGACACCCAACATCTGGGGGCTGATCATCGGCAAGCCCGGAGTGATGAAGTCCCCCGCGCTCGCCGAGGCGATGCGACCGCTCCAGCGGCTGGAAGACGAGCTGCGCGCCGATTGGCAGGCTCGCCACGACGCTTGGGACATCGACAACAAGCAGGCTGCGCTGATCGCGTCCGCCAACGAGCGGAAAGCGGCGAAGCTGTTGCAGGAATCGGTGGACGCCAAGGTCAACGAGTTGCTGGCGAAGGTCGAGATCGCGGAGGAGCCGCATCTCCGCCGGTTCATCGTGAACGACACCTCGGTCGAGGCGTTGGGCGAGGTCCTCGAACAGAACCCGTGGGGCCTGCTGGCCTTCCGAGACGAAATCTACGGGCTGTTGAAGGCGATGGACCGCGAGGGGCAGGAAGGCGCTCGCGCCTTCTACCTGCAGGCGTTCGACGGCGACAAGCCCTACACCTTCGACCGCATCGGGCGGGGGTTGAACCGCCGCATCCCGTGCGTGTGCTTGTCGATGCTCGGAAACATCCAGCCCGGCCGCGTGGCCGAATACGTCCGGTCCGCCGTGATCGGCGGCGGCGGCGACGACGGCCTCATCCAGCGCTTCCAGGTCGCCGTCTGGCCTGATCACAACCCCGCGTTCACGAACATCGACAGGCGCGTGAACATCGCTGCCCGCGAGCAGGCGATGGCTGTCTACCAGCGGCTCGCAAATCTGCCTGCGCCCGGTGACGACGGCCCGCTGGTGCTGACGTTCGCCCCCGAGGCGCAGACGATCTTCAACGACTGGCGGCACGCGCTGGAACTGAAGGTGCGAAGCGATGAGTTGCATCCCGCCCTCCAGTCGCACCTGTCCAAGTACCGGAAGCTGGTGCCCGCGTTGGCACTCATCTTCGAGCTGGTGGACTCCGGAATGAATGCGGTGACGGCGGCGAGCGTCCGGCGGGCGCTGCGGTGGGCCGAGTACCTAGAAAGCCACGCGAACCGCATGTACGCCGAGGCCAGCAAACCGCAGATCGCGGGAGCTGAGGCGCTGCTGGCACGGTTGAGGCGCAAGCAGATCGGCCCGGAGTTCAGCGTGCGTGATGTGTACGGCAAGGGCTGGTCGCAGCTTGCAGAACCGGAGGCGGTGCGCCGGGCGGCCACGGTGCTCGTCGAGTACGGCTGGATCACACGCATCGTAAAAGCCACCAAGGGACGCCCCAGCGAGACGTTCATCGCGCACCCGGTGTTGATGGGAGGAGCGTGATGTCGATGACCGATAAAGCGGCGGAGTTCGACCCCGCAAAACCCACAGAACCGGCGAACGACCCTTTTGCGGGTTTTGCGGGTGACCACCCGGAGCTTTTTTCCGAAACGGGGCCGCCGCAGCATCCGCCCCAGCACGCCGAGGTCATTGCCTTGGAAGCCTTGCGCGAGGAGGCGCTGTCCTGGCTGCGGGAGTTCATCAAGGACGACACCGTGCCCGTGGCTGGCGTTCGCCCCCTCGCCCGGGATGCGGGGCTGTACTGGTCCGTGATCGAGACCGTCGCGCGAGATCACTTGATCGAGTGGGACACCGTGGCAGGCCGTTATTGGAAGTTCCCGAAGCCGCGAGGCGCGTCGTTCAAATCGGCCGCCTAGCTCTGTCAACGCCGCCCGCACCTTGCTGGAGGTGACGCGGTGGCAAGCGGCCGTCAAGCCGTCTGCACGACCTCCCCAGCATCGCGCACCCGCATGATCGTTTGACGGCTGGTGTTGTACTCGCGGGCGAGGGAGGCAACGGACTCCCCACCCGCCACTTTGGCACGCACCTCCTCCGCCTGCTTCGCCGACAGGCTGGAGGGGCGACCCATGGCCTTGCCCTCAGCCTTCGCCCTGGCGAGTCCTGCGTGAGTGCGCTCGACCAGCAGGTCGCGCTCGAACTCCGCCACGGCGGCGATCACCCCCATGGTCATTTTTCCGGCGGCACTGGTGAGGTCCATGCCGCCCAGGGCGAGGCAATGGACGCGGACGCCCAGCCCTTGAAGCGCTTCCACGGTGGACCGGATGTCCATGGCGTTCCGCCCCAAGCGATCCAGCTTGGTGACCACCAGTACATCTCCCGACTCCATCTTGTCGAGCAACTTGGCGAACCCGGGCCGCTCGCTGGCAGCAACGGAGCCGGACACGGTCTCCGTGACCACGCGGCGCGCATCCACTGCGAATCCAGCAGTGGTGATTTCTTGGAGCTGGTTGTCGGTAGTCTGATCGGCGGTAGACACCCGGCAGTACGCGAAGACGCGGGACATGGGCAGACCTTTTAAGAGATGGTGTACGAAAAGGAAGTCCGAATAATGGTGTGCGTCCGAAACGTTGTCAAGCTATGTTTCGGACACGCCTGCCGATACGTGTCCGTATTCGGTCGGTTTTGAACAGCTCGGGGTGACGGCAAAACAGAATGGCTGAGCTGTGCTACCTTTTAAAGCCGGAGGGAAGTATGAAAAGGTTGAATGGCTGGCAGCGACTCTGGGTGATCGCGACGGTGGTCGCCGGTCTTTGGTTTCTTGTGCTCTTCCCGATGAGGTTCTACAACCAGACCTCGGAGGCGAACGAAAACTATCAGGCTGCCCTCAAAACGGACTATCAGTCAGGCAAGTGCCAGGAGTACATCGACCGACCGCTGCAAGGCTTGATTGAGCCATCGTACGAACCCGAAGGGGGAAAGTGCTGGCACATCTACACGGCGAGGAAGGTAGATCGCATTGATGAAGTGCCTTTCACTTGGGCGAAGGCGGAACGCCGTCACCACTGGGAGATGGCGGAGCAGGTCGGCGGAACGTTTCTCGTCGGGTTGATCGCGTTCGTGTTCTGTGCCGGGGGGGTGTACGGGGTGGGCTGGCTTGTAGGGTGGGTGCGGCGCGGATTCGATAAGGCGAGCTGAGGTGGAGCCCCCCCCGGGGGGTGACCATGTGGACCAGCGGGCTGCCCCGGGGGGCATAGATTCGTTGAGACTCCGGCGTTCAGGCGCGATCCCCCCGCCGCTGACCGGGGCGTACCCGAAGCGCCATTTTTTTTAGAAATCAGCCCCTTTAAGCGCCGACTCCACTGGTGACGACGACGACGACGACGCCGCGCTTCTTGTATGGCCTCCAGCCGATGTTGCTGGACAACCGGCGCTGCCTGCCGTTCGACGCGCCTGACTGGCTCTTTGAAATCAAGAACGACGGCTACCGCGTGCTGGCGGAGTTCGGAGCTGGAGCCGCGACCTTGCGGACCCGGGGTGGGCATGACTGCACGACATGGTTCCCCGAGATCACGCGGGCGTTGGCCCGCTACCGGGGCGGGCCGCATGTCGTGGATGGTGAGGTCTGCGTGATGGACGACCTGGGCCGCAGCAACTTCGACCGGCTTCAGCAGCGTGCGGCCCGACGTTGCTACTACCCGAACTGCGATCCCGTGGTCTACGCGATGTTCGACATGCTGATCGAGGGCGGCACCAAGATCATGGACCTCCCCTTGGTCGAACGGAAGGCGCGGCTGAAGAAGCGATTCACGCCGAAGCCCAAGCACGACCTGCTAGTGGTGGACGCGATCCCCGAGGCAGGCATCGAGCTGTACGCCATGGCGCAGATGCTGAAGCTGGAGGGCCTGGTCGCGAAGAAGGTGGACTCTATCTACATCCCGGCGGAGCGCACCACCGCGTGGAAAAAGATCAAGGTGCCGGGCGCGGTGCCGCCGGAGAGGTTCCGAAGGACGTCGTCAACGGGCACCTCGCAATGAGAAAGGGCTGTCCAGAAGAACAGCCCTTTGAATCGGGGTGGGACTCGAACCCACACGTAGTTGCCTACCAGGGATTTCGAGTCCCTTGCGTCTACCAATTCCGCCAACCGGGCATAGAGGCTTTCGCCGTGCGATGGGACCACCACCGCATTTCCGCATTATGCGCCGCTTGACGCACCTTGGGGCCTACCCAGTGGTCTAGGCGCGGGACGAAATGCGTTGACAGGCCCAGTGCGTGATCAACGAAGCGTATCCCAGTGTCGAAGTGCATCCAGGCAGGTCAAATTTTGACGATGAAGACCCGCCTCCACCCCCGCGGCTTCTCCAAGCAAGTTCACCATTCCGCGTTCTACCTGAGCGTCGGTTAAACCCAGCGTTGTTGCGTACACCTTCGGCTTCAGCGAGCCCGGCACTTCAGCAATACGCCGGGCCACCACTTTTCCAAGCCCGAGCCTGTGGCAGTTCACGCTGTCGAATCCGAAGCCGAGGATGACCACGCGCTCGGCCCATTCAAACAGTTCGGCAGGAACAAGCTCTTGATCGTCGCGGTCTACCGGGACAACTCGGATACTCATCACGGCAATGCCAAGAGCACTTCCGTGAGCCTCCTCGTTCTCTGGCCACCCGTAAGAAAAACGGTTCCGGGCTGGCTGGAACGCGCCGAGTGACCCGTACACATGCCAGATCTGGAAATTACTCAAAGCTGCCATCGCCGCCGCGTCATCGATTCCAAAGGTGCTCGCAATGGCGGTGTGCAGGAACTGCACCAGCGATCTATCGTAGTTGAACGTGATGAAGCGCACGTTATTGCGCTCGACCAATTCGCGGACGTCGTGCACCCCATCGATCATCCGCGCCCACAGCTCACCGTACCAGTCCAACTGGCCGTAGACGCCGCCCACCCGTCGCAGGTCCCCCTTGACTTCTTTCGAGAGCAGGATCGTCGCGATGGCGGCCTTTCCCACCTCATCCTGGTCGCCCCGCCGAGCGAGGAATGCATCGATTGAAGGTACGGCCGACGACGCCAGCGCTCTTGCCAGCCGACGGCAACGGTCCCTTCCGTACCCGAGCTCTTCCAGCTTCGCCGCGAATCGACCGCCATCCTCCATGTGGCAGATCATCAGGCGCAGTTCATCGCCTGTAGGGAATCCATATGGCTTGCTCGCTCCAGCTCCGAGGACGAAAACAGTAGGGTCCGTGATCATCGTTCCAGTCACTTTCCTTGGTGAACCCACCAGCCGTGACGGCGGTGGCGCGCAGGCGGAGGCAAGAGGATACCGGGGTCGCCGAAGCCCGGCAGGTTCGGAGCCGAGGGACGGGACGACGGTCTGCAAGATCAAGGTGACGGGGCGGTGTCGCGAAAGCACTTTGGCGAAAGTGACCGGAATCACCCCGTCGGGGAGTACAACGACACCGTCGCGGTCGGCGGGCAAGCACAAAAATCATGCGATGAAAGAGAGACGCCCCCGCGACTACCGCATGCAGCGCGAGCACATCCTCGCTGACCTGTTCGGGCCGACGCTGCGGCAGGAGCTGGCGGCACGGGGGATCAAGTCCAGCAGCTCCCCGTCTACCCGTCGCCTCTCAAAGCGTGGGAGGGGTGTCTCCGCACCGTTGAAGCTGGTGAAGGGATAGTCACCTTGTCGAGCGCGGCCGCCGTATACTGGATGTACATACAGTACGCGGAGGTAGCGATGAACGTGGCGTACACGGTGAAGGTGCTGGACGATGGGAGACTGGCTTGCGGTCGGAGGATCGAGCTGGAAGTGCTCATCGCCCGCGAGCTTGAGGGGCTGCTCGGTGGTGCGCGTGAAGTCGTGAGCGCCTGCGAGGCGGCGAACATGGCCCAGAAGGCCGAGGCAGACGCCTCGCGCTGGAGGCAAGCAGTTCAACAGGCGGCGATGCTAGTCCGCGAGAACGCCGCGATGCCGGAGCTGGAGTTCCAGGTCCATCTTGATCGCGGCGGCCAGGTCGCGGGACCGTGACAGGCATTTTGCGCTGGGACATGATGCGCGCGCGGATGAAGGGGCAGATCGTCTACAGGCACATGCCTGGCCTCCTGCGGATCGTGCGCGGTCACCTGCTCCTGGCTGCCCAGAACGTCCCCGCCTTGGGCCGCCCGCGCTTCACGGCGACCCTCAAGTGTGAGGTGAAGGGGAAGGACGATCCCCTGCCCCTGCATGACGCTCATCTCGTCCACGCCGACGGCACGCGGCTGGTGTTGAGCGGCTACGAGTGCCTGGAGGAGATGGGGCGCGAGACACACTACGCGCAGACTTGGGTACTGGGGGCGTGCGAGGGCGCGCAGCCAGAGGCGAGTCGGGGCCCACCATTCCCGGGGTAGCGGCTTCAATCTTCAAAGTACAGCGAAGGCCCAAGTATGGGGCCGCCATAACGTTCCCTGCTCGCTTGTATCGCTTCGGACGCGTAGAACCGCCTCGCAAAGACCTTCAAGTCCCGCGGCTTGGTGGGCAGGTGCTTTAGCAGGCCATATGCCTCTACCAGCGGTCTGAATTCCTTTGCCCGGTAGGTCAAGCAATTGAACATGAGCAGCGTCGCCTCCTCGCTGGTCAGCGAAGCGCGAGCTATGTTGGCGTATTGGATTTTCTTATCGAGGGGCAGACTGCTGCGGTCGATCAGCTTGAAGACGTGGAACAAGGTGCGGAAATAAGGGCCGAGATCGCTCTCATTCTCCGCATACCAGTCTTCGTACTTGACTATGACGAAGTTGCGCTGCTCACCAGTTCCCGGGTATACGAAGTAAGCCTGTTGCTCCTTCGGGTCGAGGCGCGCCCCGGGATGGACGGGGTCAACGATGTCCTCGCAGAGGCGGCGCACCGCGACCTGAAAGTCGTACGTGTGGCCCCAAAGGGAGAGTTCCCTCGGTCTCAGCCCCCTATTGAAATCGATCAAGCGAAAGAAAAGCGGCTCAAAGGCCTCCTGAAGATGTTGCTGTCGCCCTAGGCGCAGTGACTGATGCTGAAGAAAGCCAGCAACTGCGACCCCAACGAACGCGGCTGCTGCAAACAATGAATTGATTCCACCGAACAGATCTCCCACCTGTCCAAGGAGGGAAATTTGCTTTTCGCCGACTTCATTTAACCAGTACCGCAGAAAAAACCTGACGCCGTACGTGGCCCATATCACCCACGCAACGGATGCAAGGATGGTTGTGACGACTACGGCAATTGCGACAGGATGAGCGGCCAGCCGCAAACGAATCCAGCGAGACGTTCCGAGAACGGCGACGGAAACCTCACCCAGCGCACGTCGAAGCCCCTTTAGCATCAGAGACTTCACTTCTTCAGGCAGTCGGACATGAACTTCTTGCGCTCGTCTCCCTTCTTGTCCTTCGCCTCGACGTTGCAGGACTTCATCACCTCCTGCTGGCGCTTCTTGCCGTCCGACAGGCACGTCTTCATGAATGCCTTGTGCTCGTCCCCCTTCTTGCCCGTCGCCTCCTTGTTGCAGGTCGCCATTAGCGCCTGCTGCGGCGTCAGCTCCTTCTTCTCCTCCGCATGGGCGGCGAGCGTGATCCCGGTGATGGCTACGGCAAGGACAATCGTCTTCATGTTGGTGTCTCGCGGTGAAGCTCTGATTCCACCACGGGCGCACGGGGTGCCGCAATCCGCATAGTGGAACGTGTCGTGCGGGTGCGGCGCGACTCCCACCCGTCTGCGCTCCGGGTAATTCCGCCCCTGAACCTCAGGTTGCACCTGGAGACACGCGTGACTTTTCAAGCCTCCGCCTCAACAATCGGCGATGGAGGTTTGCATGCACGTTCGCGTAGTTCTTTTTGCTTCAATCATGATCGTGATGGACACATCGGTAGCGCAACCCGCCGATATGCCGACAAACGGAATCGCATACAACACCAAGGAGAACAGTTCGCTCACGTACGCCTGCCGCCCCACAGGTGCAGCGATGGAGTGCGAGTTCACGCAGGCAAGCATCCGGCAAGCCGCAGGCCCGGGGGACCTTTCCGCGGCCATCGCCCAGGCGAAGCAGGAGTTTGCGAAAGGAGTGAGGTTCAGCGCCGAGGAATGTCGTGGGTACGAGACCATGGCCGCCGTGCTTGAAGGTCGAGCGCAGGCTCCGAAGCCGGAGGCTCTCGCCGCCATGACACCAGTACAGCGCCGGGACGCTCTCGCCGCTGCGAGGGGGCTTCTGGCCTACTGCAAGGCCCCCACGGAGACAAACTTCCTAGCTGTTATCCGCAGCGACCACGAACGGAAGCTGAAGACCTGCACGGTGTCCAGCAACACGTTCAAGCAGACCTTCCGGCGCGGGAACGAAGGCGCTGTGTGGATCGTCCAGGACGCCCCGTCCGGCCCGTGCGGTGCGGTGAACGTTGGCCGGTTTGAGCCCGTCACCCCTGATGCAGGCTCCCTGAAGCTCACCTTCTGGAAGTACTTCGCCCGCCGCGTCATCACGAACCCGAATGCCACCTTCTTCGGTGACACGAAGTGCAGTGGGTTTGACCAGGCCGAGTACGAGTACGACTGGAAGGACAAGGAGCGGCAGCTCACCTGCGAGTACGTGAAGTTCACGCCGTTCTGACGACAAGCATCGGATGCGTGACGCAGACTGGGGCTGGTGCCTTGCGAGGGCGAGCAGCAGGAGGCGACGAGCCCCCCTTCCAAGTTGACTACCAAGGACGCCCGGCCGTGCGAGTCGCCCGAATGTACTGAGTAAACCTGCTGCCCTTCTCCGTCAACGAAGCGTATGGTCCAACAGTCGGTGACGGCATCTCGTCATTCCATTTCATCAGTTCGTTCTTGAAAAACACTAGACGGAAGTCGTGAATTGTTTTCAAACTCCACGGTGCATCGCCCGTCCTCGATTTGTGTAGCTCAAGAAACCGATGCATGTCTGACTCGCTCAGCCTGTGCGGGGGCCGCGTCATGGCCTCCAGCATTTCCCATTGGCTGCCGTATAGAACGCCGTAGACCTGCTCGAACTCGATGTACTCGCGGAGCTGAGTGATAGCCTTCTTAAGTTGAGTGAGGTCCGCCGCGACGGTGTCAGGGCGTGACGCCGGTGCAGGTGCAGGTGCAGGTGCAGGTGCAGGTGCAGGTGCAGGTGCAGGTGCAGGTGCGGGTGCAGGTGCGGGTGCGGGTGCGGGTGCGGGAGTTTCTGGCGCTGGTGCCGCAGCCACCGCCTCTGCTGGTGCGGGTGTTGCCGCAGGTGCAGGAGCGCCAGTTTTCGCCGTGGCCCCATTCACGTCTACAGGGTCGGGAGGCGGGGTTGGAACTTCCTGCTGCTGCTCAAAAAACCCGGCCCTCCCGCCCGGCACTTCAAGTTCCTTGAGGTGCGAGAGCTTCTCCCTGATCGCAGGCCCGAATTTCCAGACCGCAACAAGAAACATGATGACTGCCACCGGCGGCCAGCTCAAAAAAACCTTTAGGTATTCGAGCAGAAGGGTCCAGTTCGCCCAGGGGTGGGCGGCAACACGGATGATCGCCGCGACGCCGATCATGGCCGCGACGGTCGTGAGGACCACGATGGCGGCGACGCCAATGATGCCGGTGACAGTCGTGGCCTTTAAGGCGGGTTTCTTCATGTCATTGCCGAGGTGCTGTCACCATTCGATCACGGGACTGCCGGAGGGTGCAATGCGCTGGATGGGCCATGTCCGGAACGGCGAAACTCCCATGGCGGCTGCGCACCGGGGAGGCTCCACAAGCCCCTTTTCAGCCTCTTGGCTGCGTCCTCTGCGGCGGCGTAGGCCAACCTGTCCGACAGCGGCTGCTCGCGCTCGTAGGCCCTGAAGAACCACGCCATGCCAGCCTCGATCTGTTGCAAGTTGACATCCATGCCGGAGACCAGAACCTTGCCTACTAGCCGCCCGTAGCGGTCCTCCTTGTGGTACTCCACTGTTACCCTGCGCGCGAACGTCATCGCGGCGAGGTTGTTCTTCGCCTGACCGCCGAAGTCCTGGGCCTTCTCGGGTGCGTCGATCCCTGCGAGCCGCACCTTGTGCTGCTGGAGATCGTCGTCCAGCACGGTGATGGTGTCGCCGTCCGTCACGCCGACCACCACGCCCACCATGGACTCGGCACAGGCCGTGTTCATGGCAATCACCGCCGACACGAAGACACCAAGAAGGCTCAGGACTCGCACAGGTACACCAACGTATTGAGCTAACCCAGGGACGACCGTACCGTAGCATTAGCTACCTCCGCGATGAAGGTGTAGCGATGACGGCCAGGAAGAAGAACCCACACGCAGAACCGATGCAAATCGTTCATCCCGAGGACTTCCGGGCGCTGGATCGGGCGACCAAGGGGATGACTCCGCTTGAGCGGGTGGTCTTCATCGGCGAGTTGGTCAGGAAGATCGAGGAAGACAAGGTGACGGGCGAAGCTCACTCCGAGACCACTGAGGCTCTGGTGAAGGCCCAGATGGCGTCCAGCAAGGCCAACGCGATCTTCAGGCGGATGGCGAAGCTGCCGACTCCGATGGCCTCCGATCCTGGCCCAGACCTGCCGAAGCCGACGAAGGCCGTGCGGAATCCCGCGAACAAGCGGCCCTGACATGGTCATGCAGCCCGTGGCGACAGCCGATGCAGGACCACTTGCCGGGAGCAGCAGGCATCGAGGTCGTCGGGGCGCTGGCGACGGCCTCAACCCATTACGCGCACGGTACGCACGCGTACGAAGCAGGAACCAACTTCCGGCGCAGCACCTTTTTCATATCTTTTTCATACCGCAAAGCAAAACGCCACCCGAGGGTGGCGTAAGTGCTTGATTTGTATGGTGGGTGATACATGGATCGAACATGTGACCCCTGCCGTGTGAAGGCAGTGCTCTACCGCTGAGCTAATCACCCGTTGCCCGTTCAGGCAAGAGCGCGATTATGCCACAGGCGAAAAAGGCACCTGACGCCAGACTGTCTTGCCGCCCGAGGCCTTGTCCAACTGCTTGAGGACTTCCTCGTGGGCGGCCGCTTCCTGGTCGTTGGCCAGCAGCACCGGCAGGGTGAACTGGCGCAGGTCCACGCGCGTGACGATGGCGCCGATCGCGCCGGCGTCCGCCTCGTCGATCAGCAGCGCGTCCTGGCCGCGCGTGAGGTTGATGTAGACGTCGGCCAGCAGCTCCGCGTCCAGCAGCGCGCCGTGCAGCGTGCGGCTGGAGTTGTCCACGCCCAGGCGGTCGCACAGCGCATCGAGGCTGTTGCGCTTGCCGGGGTACATCTCCTTGGCCATGGCCAGGGTGTCCGTGACCTTGCCGACGTGCCGCGTGAAGGCCGGGCGCCCGAGCAGTTCCAGTTCCTTGTTCAGGAAGGCGATGTCGAAGGCGGCGTTGTGGATGATGATCTCGGCGCCCGCGCAGTACTCCATCAGTTCGTCGGCGACCGCCGCGAACCTGGGCTTGTCGCGCAGGAACTCGTTGCTGATGCCGTGCACCTTCAGCGCGTCCTCGTGCGAGTCGCGTTCGGGGTTCAGGTACCAGTGCTTGTTGTTGCCCGTCAGCTTGCGGGCCACCAGCTCGACGCAGCCGATCTCGATGATGCGGTCGCCGGCTTCTGCGGACAAACCCGTGGTTTCGGTGTCGAGGACGATCTGGCGCATCGCCGGCATTATGCTTGAGCGCATGTTCGACCTGAACGGGCGGATCGCCCTCGTCACGGGGGGCAACGGAGGGCTGGGCCTCGGGATGGCGCGGGGCCTGGGGCAGGCCGGCGCCACCCTCATCGTCGTGGGCCGCAACGCGGAAAAATCCGCGGCGGCGTTGCGCGAACTGCAGTCGCTGGGCCTGCGGACGGACGCCCTGCCCTGCGACGTGACGGACGAAGCCGCCGTGAAGGCGCTCTTCGCCGAGGTCGACCGCCGCCATGGCCGCCTGGACATCCTGGTGAACAACGCCGGCAGCACCGTGCGCAAGCAGCCGCAGGACTTCACGCTGGAAGAATGGAATTCGGTGATGGACCTGAACCTGACCGGCGCCTTCCTCTGCGCCCGGGAGGCCTGGCCGCTCATGAAGAAGGCAGGCGGCGGCAAGGTGATCAACATCGGCTCGATCCTGTCGCTGTTCGGCGCGCCCTACGCGCCCGCGTACTGCGCCAGCAAGGGCGGCATCGTGCAGCTGACGAAGTCGCTCGCGCTGGCCTGGGCCAAGGACAACATCCAGGCGAACACGGTGCTGCCGGGGTGGATAGACACCGAGCTCACCGTCGACGCGCGCAGGCAGGTGCCGGGACTGAACGAGCGGGTGCTGGCCCGCACCCCGGCGGGTCGCTGGGGCGTGCCGCAGGATCTTGCCGGCATCGCCGTGTTCCTCGCCAGCAGCGCCAGCGATTTCGTCACCGGCGCGGCGATCCCGGTCGACGGCGGCTACTCGTCCGCCTGAATGTCCCATCAAATGTCCCATTGACAGGACATTGGGACGGGCGGACGATCCGCGCCCATGGCGGATGCCCTGCCCCTGCCCAAGTACCACCAGATCTACCTCGTGCTGCGCGAGCAGCTGCACGAGGGGCGCTTCGCGCAGGGCGTGCCGGGCGAGCTGGCGCTGATGCGCCAGTTCGGCGTGGCGCGGGTCACGGTGCGGCGCGCGCTGCAGCAGCTGGCCGACGAGGGATTGATCGCCCGCGAGCGCGGCCGCGGCACCCGCGCCGTGGGCCCGGGCTCGGCCGAGGGCGTCGCCCAGGCGCGGCAGAAGACCACGCGCCTGACCGGCCTGCTGGAGAACATCATCAGCATGACGCAGAACACCACGGTGCGCGTGCTGGAGGTGGCCTGCGTGGGCGCGTCGGGCGAGGTCGCCCAGGCCCTGCAGCTGGCGCCCGGCGCCGCGGTGCAGAAAGCGGTGCGCGTGCGCTCCACCCGCGAAGGCCCGCTGTCCTTCATCACGACCTGGGTGCCGGGCGACCTGGCGCGCCACTTCGGCCGGCGCGAGCTCGCCAGGAAGCCCATCCTCGTGCTGCTGGAGGAAGGCGGCGTGCGCATGGGCGGTGCCCAGCAGACGATCTCGGCCCGGCTCGCGGATGCGCAGGTCGCCACGCACCTGGGCGTCGCCGTGGGCTCCGCCTTGCTCGCGGTGCGCCGCCTGATCCACGACGACGCGGGCCGGCCCGTGCAGTGGCTGCATGGCCTGTACCGCCCCGATCGCTACGAGTACCAGATGCAGCTGTCCCGCGTCGGCGACATAGACGCCAGGGTGTGGGTCAGCCGCGAGTTGTCCGCGCAGTTCCACTGAACCCAGAAGGAGAACCTCGATGACCCGTGCCCCCTCCCTGAACCGCCGCCGCTTCGTCGCGCAGGCGGGTGCCGCCGCGTCCGCGCTGGCCTTCCCGCTCGTGGGCGGCGCGCAGCCGCGGACGGTGAAGGTCGGCGTGCTGCACCCCGTCACCGGCGCCCTGGCCTATTCGGGACAGCAGTGTCGCGAAGGCGCGCTCATGGCCATCGAGGACATCAACAAGGCCGGCGGCATCAAGTCGCTGGGCGGCGCGAAGCTGGAGGCCCTGCTGGGCGACGCGCAGTCGACGCCGGCGGCGGGCACGGCCGAAGTCGAGAAGATGAACGAGGCGGGCGTGAGCTGCATCGTCGGCGCCTACGCCTCCGCCATCTGCCTGGCCACGACGCAGGCGGCCGCCAAGTACAACCTGCCGCACATCGTCGACGTCGGCGTCGCCGACCAGATCGTGCAGCGCGGGCTGAAGAACACCTTCCGCTTCGCCCCGGGCTACACCACCTGCGCGCAGATCGCGCTGGCCAACCTGCACGTGCTCAACACGGCGGCGGGCAAGCCCGCGAAGAGCGTGATGATCATCCACGAGGAGTCGCTGTTCGGCACCGGCACGGCCAACCTGCTCGCGCGCGAGCTGCCCGGCTACGGCTACGAAGTGAAAGAGGTCATCAAGCACGCCAACCCGACGCGCGACTTCAACAACATCGTGCTGCGGATGAAGGCGGTCAACCCGGACATCGTCATCCCGGCCAACTACTACAACGAGTACGCCCTGCTGGTGCGCACCATGCAGCAGCAGAAGGTGATGCCCAAGGCGATCTACTCCGTGCTGGGCGGCGCCGCCTCCAGCTACAAGTTCGTCAAGGAGTTCCCGGACGCCGCGCGCGGCATCATCGACTGCAACCACTGGTTCAATCCCAAGGACAAGCGCGCCTTCGACCTGAAGAAGCGCACCGAGGCGAAGAACATGTTCTACAGCTACGAGGTGTTCCTCACGTACACCGCGATGCGGCTGCTGGCCGACGCGCTGGAGCGCGGCAAGTCCGCCGACCGCGCCGCCATCGTCAACGCGCTGGAAGCCAGCACCTTCAGCGACCACTTCCTGCCCTACGGGCCGACCAAGTTCGTCAACGGCCAGAACACGGGTGCGCAGCCGCTCATGACGCAGGTGCTGGACAACGACATCAAGGTGATCGTGCCGCGCGAGTACCGCCAGGCCGATCCGGTCTTCCCGCTGAAGGCCTGAGCACGCGAGCACGGGAACGGCCATGTTCGACTTCGGCATCCTGTTCCCGGCCGTCCTGAACGGCCTGACCACCGGCGCCGTGTACGCGCTGGTCGCCCTGGGGCTCACGCTGATCTACGGCGTGCTGCACATCATCAACTTCGCCCACGGCGCGGCGCTGATGATGGCGCTGTACGGCGTCTACTACCTCAAGGCATCGCTGGGCATCGACCCTTACCTGGCACTGCCGGTGATGGTGGCGGCCATGTTCGTCGCCGGCTATGCGCTGCAGCGCGGCATCATCAACCGCGCGAGCCACGGCAAGGACGAGAACATCCTGCTGGTCACGCTGGGGCTGTCCATCGTGCTGGAAAACCTGGCGCTGCTCGCCTTCAAGTCCGACACGCGCTCGATCGATACGCCGTACACGCTGGCGACGGTGGCGATCGGGCCGGCCATGATCGCCGTGCCCAAGCTGGTGGCCTTCGCGGGCGCGCTGGTGGCCGCGGGCCTGCTGCTGTGGATCATGCGCGGCACGGACCTGGGCCGCGCGATCCGCGCCGTGGCGCGCGAGAAGCAGGGTGCGCGCCTGGTCGGCATCGACGTGGACCACGTGTATGCCATGAGCTTCGGCATCGGCCTGGCCTGCCTGGGCGCGGCCGCCTGCTTCCTGCTGCCCGCCTACTACGTGAATCCGCTGGTGGGCAACGGCTTCGTGCTGGTGGCCTTCACCATCGTGGTGCTCGGCGGCATGGGCAGTTTCGCGGGTGCGCTGGTGGGCGGGCTGCTGATCGGGGTGGTGGAGTCGCTGGGCGGCCTGTGGTTCGGCGAGTCGCTGGGACAGGTCGGCATCTTCCTGCTGTTCATCGCGGTGCTGCTGTTCCGGCCGCAAGGGCTGTTCGGAGCGAAGGCATGACCGTCCGCCGAGACCTGCTGCAGATCGCGCTCTTCGTGGCCGTGGTCGCGGCCGTGGCGGCCACCGCGCGTTCCGGCGTGGTGCTGAATTTCGCGATGATGGCGCTCTACGGCTGCCTCATGGCGCAGTCCTGGAACCTGCTGGGAGGCTACGGCGGGCAGTTCTCCTTCGGCCATGCGCTGTTCTTCGGCACCGGCGCCTACGTGCAAGCCATCGCGCAACTGCAAGGCGGCGTGAGCCCGTGGGTGGCGCTGCCGCTCGCGCTGGCGGCGGCGGCGCTGGTGGGCGTGTTCTTCGGTGCACTCTCCTTCCGCTATGGCCTCAAGGGCTCGTACTTTGCGCTCGTGACGCTGGCGTTCGCCGAAGTCTTCCGCATCCTCGCGCTGTCCGTGCCCTTCACCGGTGCCGGCGTCGGCCTCATGGTGCCGCTGAAGGCAGGCGCGGCGAACATGCAGTTCGCCGACCGCAGCGGTTTCGTCTGGATCGCATTGGGCCTGGTGACCCTGGCCTTGCTGGTCACGGCCTGGTTGCGGCATTCCCGCTTCGGCGCCCGGCTGCAGGCGGTGCGCGACAACGAGGATGCGGCGCGGGCCATCGGCGTCGATCCTTTCCGCGCCAAGCTGGGCGCCATCGCGCTGTCCGGCGCCTTCATGGGCGCCGCGGGTGCCCTGTACGTGCAGGTGTTCCAGTACATCGACCCGGGCATCGCCTACGGCCCGCATACGTCGGTGGAGGCGCTGGTGGCCGCCATCGTCGGGGGTCTCGGCACCTTGTGGGGCCCTGTGCTCGGGGCACTGGCGCTGCACCTGCTGGCGGACTTCACGCGCAGCCTCTTCGGTGCCCTGCCCGGCATCAACATGGTGATCTACGGCGCCGTCCTGGTGCTGATCGTGATGTTCGCGCCGCGCGGCCTGCTGGGCGTGGGCCGGTCGGTGCGCAGCCTGTGGTCGCGGCCGCGGGCCGCCGAGCCGCCACCGGAGGTGCTGCGTGGCTAGCCCGCTGCTACGCGTGGAGGGGGTGTCGAAGTCCTTCGGCGGGCTGGCCGCCGTGCGCGGCGTTTCGCTGGAACTGGACGCCGGCAGCCTCGCGGCCCTGATCGGGCCCAACGGCGCCGGCAAGACGACCCTGTTCGCACTGATGTCCGGCTTCCTGCGCCCCGACGCAGGCCGCATCGTCCTGGACGGCACGGACATCACGGGACAGCCGCCGCACCTCAATGCGCGCCGCGGCATGACGCGCACCTTCCAGATCGTGCAGCCTTTCGCCGCGCAGAGCGTGCGCGAGAACATCGCCGTCGGCGCGCACCTGCACTGCGCCGGCCGCCGCGAAGCGCTGGCCGAAGCCGAACAGGTCGCGCAGCGCGTCGGCCTGGCAGCCCAACTGGACAAACCCGCCGGCGACCTGACCGTGGCGGGACGCAAGCGCCTCGAGCTCGCGCGGGCGCTCGCCACGCGTCCGCGCCTGCTGCTGCTCGACGAGGTCCTGGCCGGCCTCAACCCGCAGGAGGTCGCCGAGATGGTGCCTGTGGTGCGCGCCATCGCGGCCGGCGGCGTGACCGTGCTGATGATCGAGCACGTGATGCAGGCGGTGATGCATCTCGCCGGCCACGTGTGGGTGCTGGCGCAGGGGGAGCTGATCGCGCAAGGCACGCCCCGGGAGGTCACGCGCGAGCCGCGCGTCATCGAGGCCTACCTGGGCCACGGCACCGCGCGCCGGCTGGTGGAATCCGCATGAGCGAGGCACTGCTCTCCGTCCGCGGCCTGCGCAGCGGCTACGGCGCCGTCGAAGTGCTGCGCGGCATCGACCTGGACGTGCAGCCCGGCGAGATCGTGGCGCTCCTGGGCAGCAACGGCGCCGGCAAGACCACCTTCAACCAGACCGTCAGTGCGCTGATCCCGGCGCGCGCCGGCAGCATCCGCTTCGAAGGGCAGGACATCACGCGGGCGCACTACCGCGACGTGGTCGCAAGCGGCCTGCTGCACGTGCCGGAAGGCCGCAAGGTCTTCCCCAACCTCTCCGTGCGCGAGAACCTGGAGCTGGGCTCCTTCGCACGCGCCCGGGCACGGCGGGCGGACAACCTGCAGCGCGTGTACTCCATCTTCCCGCGGCTGCAGGAGCGCAGCGCGCAGCTGGCCGGCACCATGAGCGGCGGCGAACAGCAGATGCTGGCGATCGGCCGCGGCCTCATGGGCGAGCCGCGCCTGCTGATCCTCGACGAGCCTTCGCTGGGCCTGTCGCCGCTGCTGGTCGAGGAGCTGTTCGCGCTCATCGGCCGGCTGCATGCGCAGGGCCTTGCCATCCTGCTGGTGGAACAGAACGTGGCGCAGTCCCTGGAGATTGCGCATCGGGCCTACGTGCTGGAGAACGGCTGCGTGCAGTTCTCCGGCAGCAGCGCCGAACTGCTGGCGACCGACCGGTTGCGGCAGGCTTACCTGGGTGTCTGAAAGAATGAAGCAGTCCTCTCCCCTCCTCTGCCGCCGCGCGCTGGTCGCGGCCCTTGCGCTGGCCGCCGCCGGCACCTCCTTCGCCCAAGCCACGTCCGTGCCCGTGCGCATCCTGGTCGGCGCGCCTCCCGGCGGCACCACCGACACCATGGCGCGCTCGCTCGCGCTGGAACTCGGCCGCGCGCTGGGCCGCACGGTGGTCGTGGAGAACCGTCCGGGCGCCGGCGGCAACATCGCCGCGGAAGCGGTCGCGCGCGCCGCGCCCGATGGCAACACGCTCCTCATGAGCTTCACCAGCCACGCGATCAACGCCAGCCTCTATCCCAGCCTGCCCTTCGACCCGGAGAAGGACTTCACGCCGCTGACGATGGTGTCGACGACGCCCGCGGTGCTGGTGGCGCATCCGTCGGTGCCGGCGAACGACGTGCGCGAGCTGATCGCGCTGGCCAAGGCCCGCCCGGGCAAGCTGAACTTCGCGATCGGCTCGCTGGGCTCCTCCGTGCACCTGGCCGGCGAAGCCTTCAAGATGATGTCCGGCACCTACATCGTGAACATCCCGTACAAGGGCACGTCGCCGGCGATCCAGGACGTGCTGGCCGGCCAGGTGGAGATGATGTTCGCCAACGTCGGCAACACCCAGGCCTACCTCAAGGCCGGCAAGCTCAAGGCCCTGGGCGTCACCAGCGCGAAGCGGCTGCCGCAGTACCCCGACGTGCCGGCCATCGCGGAGGTGCTGCCCGGCTACCAGTCCAGCGCCTGGTTCGGCCTGTTCGGGCCGGCGAAGATGCCGCCGGAGCTGGTCAGGAAGGTCAGCGACGCGGCCCGCCATGCCGTCACCTCGCCGGAGGTGAAGAAGCGCATCGAGTTCGAGGGCGCCACGCCCGTGGGCAATGCACCGGACGAATTCGCCCGCTTCGTGCACGAGGAGATCGCGCGCTGGGCCAATGTGGTGAAGTATTCGGGAGCGAAGCCGGAATGACCGCGCCCCAGTCCCTGGCGCAGAAGCTGCTGGCCCGCGCGGCCGGGCGCGAGGCGGTGAGCGTGGGCGAGATCGTGACCTGCCGCGTCGACCTCGCCATGTTCCACGATTCGTCCGGGCCCCGGCGCCTGCAGCCCATGCTGGAGCAGCTGGGCGCGGACATCTGGAACAAGGACAAGGTGGTGCTGGTGATGGACCACTACGTGCCGGAACGCAGCGAGGACGCCAGGCGCATCGTGCGCATCGCCCGCGAGTGGGCGCGCGAGCAGCAGCTGCCGCACGTGTACGACTCCGTGGGCATCTGCCACGTGGTCGTACCGCAGCACGGCCACATCCGGCCGGGCATGTTCTGCGTCGGCGGCGATTCGCATTCCCCCACGGGCGGCGCCTTCGGGGCCTACATGTTCGGCGTCGGCAGCACGGAGATGCTGGGCGTGGTGACGACCGGCCAGATCTGGGTGCAGGTGCCGCGCACGATCCTGATGCGCTGGGACGGCCGGCTCGCACGCCGCGTGACCGCCAAGGACATGATGCTGGCGATGACCGGCCGCTTCGGCATGAACGGCGGCGCCTATCAGGCCGTGGAGTTCGCCGGCGAAGCGGTGCGCGCGCTGCCCATGCAAGAGCGCATGACGCTGGCCAACATGAGCGCGGAACTCGGCGCCCAGGTGGGACTGGTCGCGCCCGACGCGGTCACGCGCGACTGGCTCGCGGCGCATGGGGCGCCGGGCGTGGACGTGGCCCCCTGGCATTCCGACCCGGGCAGCGCGTCCGAGGAGCACGTGTTCGACGCCGCCGCGCTCGCCCCGCAGGTTGCCGCTCCCTTCAGCCCGGCCAACGCGGGCGATGCGGACCGCTTCGCGGGCACGGCGATCCAGGCGGCCTACATAGGCGCGTGCACGGGCGCCAAGCTGGAAGACCTGCGCTTCGCGGCCGAAGTGCTGCGCGGCAAGCGGATCGCCGCCGGCGTGCGCCTGCTGGTGGCGCCGGCCAGCCACGCGGACCGCGACGAAGCCGCCCGCGAGGGAACCCTGCAGGCCTTGCAGGACGCCGGCGCCCAGCTCCTGCCCAGCGCCTGCGGCATCTGCGCGGGCTACGGCGACAGCCTGGAAGCGGACGAGACCGTCATCTCCAGCACGGCACGCAACTTCAAGGGCCGCATGGGGCCGCCGAGCACGCAGGTGTATCTCGCCTCCGCGTACACGGTCGCCGCGTCGGCGCTGGCCGGGCGCATCGTCGATCCGCGTGAGGTGCTGGCATGAGCACCGCACGGCCGCCCGATGGTGCTCGCGTGTGGAAACTGGGCGCGGAGGTGGACACCGACGCTCTGGCCCCCGGCGGCTGGATGCAGCACGGCGTGGACGTCATCGCGCAGCACTGCCTGGAGTCGCTGCGGCCCGAGTTCGCCGCCACCGTGCGACCCGGCGACGTGGTGGTCGCCGGCCGCGACTTCGGCATCGGCTCCTCCCGCGAGCAGGCGGCCGCGGCCCTGCGCCACCTGGGCGTGGCCGCCGTCATCGCCCCCTCGTTCGCGGGCCTGTTCTTCCGCAACGCCTTCAATCTCGGCCTGCTGCTCGTGACCTGCCCGGGCTGCGAGGCCATCGCCGAAGGCGAGCGCATCCGCTTCGACCCGCGCGCCGGCACCGTCACGCGCGAAGACGGCCAGGTGCTGAAGGCCGACCCCATCCCCGGCTTCCTGCTCGACATGGTCGAGGCAGGCGGGCTGCTTCCCCAACTGCAACGACGTTTCCAGGCGAGGACTCCGACGTGAACACACCGCTTTACGACCTGCTGATCAAGAACGTGCGGGTGGTGCGCCCGCACGGCAACGTGGTGCATGAGGCAGACATCGCGATGCGGGACGGCAAGTTCGCGCGCATCGCTCCCGGCATCGACCCGTCCCAGGCCAGGCAGGTGCAGGACGGGCGCGGCCTGCTCGCCTTCCCCGGCGTGGTCGATGCGCACATGCACAGCGGCATCTATTCACCGCTGGCGGAGGACGCCGTCACCGAGTCCAAGGCCGCGGCCATGGGCGGGGTGACCAGCAGCCTGAACTACTTCCGCACCGGCCAGTACTACCTGAACAAGGGCGGCCCCTACGCCGACTTCTATCCCGAAGTGCTGGCGCTGTCCCAGGGCCGCTTCCACGTGGACTACGGCTACCACCTCGCGCCCATGGACAGCACCCACATCGAGGAGATCCCGATGCTGATCGAGAAGCACGGCGTGGCCAGCTTCAAGATCTTCATGTTCTACGGCTCGCACGGACTGCACGGCGCCAGCGACTCGCAGCGCCAGTTCCTCATGATCGGTGAAGACCAGCGCTACGACTTCGCGCACTTCGAGTTCATCATGCGCGGCATCCAGGCGGCCCGCGAGAGCATGCCCGGGCGCGCGCACCAGATCTCGCTGTCGCTGCACTGCGAAACCGCGGAGATCATGACGGCGTACACGAAGATCGTGGAGAAGGACAAGTCGCTGTCGGGCCTGGCCGCCTACAGCGCCTCGCGGCCGCAGCACTCCGAAGGCCTGGCCGTCTTCATCGCCAGCTACCTCGCCAACGAGACGGCCCTGCCCAACATCAACCTGCTGCACCTGAGCTCACGCAAGGCGGTGCAGGCGGCGCTGATGATGGCGGACGTGTTTCCGCACATCGACTTCAAGCGCGAAGTGACCATCGGCCACCTCATGCTCGACGTCAACTCGCCGGCGGCGGAACTGGCCAAGGTCAACCCGCCCATCCGCCCGCGCGAGGACGTGGAGTTCCTCTGGCAGGCGCTGCTCGCGGGCGAGCTGGACTGGGTGGTCTCCGACCACGCCTGCTGCCGCCACGAAACCAAGGTGCCGAAGCACTATTTCGGCAACATCTGGATGGCCAAGAGCGGCTTCGGCGGCACCGAGTACCTGCTGCCAGCGCTGGTGAGCGAAGGCACGCGGCGCGGCATGGGCTACAACCACATGGCGCGCGTGACGAGCTGGACGCCGGCGCAGCGCTTCGGCCTCAACCGCAAGGGCGACATCGCCGAGGGCTACGACGCCGACCTGGCGCTGGTCGACCCGGCCAAGACCTGGACCATCCATGCCAAGGAGTCACCGTCGACGCAGGGCTACACCCCGTTCGAAGGACTGGAGCTGTCGGCGCGGGTCGAGGCCACCTATCTGCGCGGCGAGCAGGTGTACGCGCAGGACCAGGGCGTGATCGGCCAGCCGCGCGGGCAATACCTGTTCCGGCCGACGGCGTGAGCGCATGAGCCGCGTCGTCCGCACGGACCGCCTGGACGCGCCGGTGCGCGTGCCGGTGGCGATCGTGGGCGGCGGCGCCTGCGGGCTGGTGGCGGCCATCGCCTTGCGCGATGCGGGCGTGGACTGCGTGGTGATCGAACGCGATGCGACGCCCAGCGGCTCCACCGCGCTCTCCTCCGGCTTCATCCCGGCCGCGGGCACGCGCGTGCAGCAGGCGCTGGGCATCGCCGACAGCATCGCCGGCTTTGCCGAGGACATCACGGCCAAGGCCAAGGGACAGGCTGCGCCGCACCTCGTGCAGGCGTACGCCGAAGCTTGCGCGCCGGCGCTGGACAGCCTGGCCGGGCACGGGCTGCGTTTCGAGGTTCTCGGCAACTTCCTCTACCCCGGGCACCGCGTGCACCGCATGCACAGCCTGCCGGAACGCACGGGCGCCGCGCTGGTGGCCGCCTTGCACCGGGCCGCCGTGCAGGCGGGCGCGGACCTGCTCACGTCGGCACGCGTGGAGGACCTGTACGTCGACGACGCGGGTCGTGTGCTGGGCGTCGGCATCGCCCGCCCCGGCGGCGAGCGCGAGCGCATCGCCTGCGACGTCCTCCTGCTCGCCTGCAACGGCTTCGGCGGCAACCCGGCGCTCGTGCGCGAGCTGCTGCCGCAAATGCGTGACGCGACCTTCGCCGCACACGCAGGCAACGACGGCAGCGCCATCCTGTGGGGCAAGGCCCTGGGCGCGGCGCTCGCCGACCTGGGCGGCTACCAGGGCCACGGCTCCTGGGTGGTGCCGCAAGGTGCGCTCATGACCTGGGCGGTGATGATGCAAGGCGGCGTGCAGCTCAATGCCCGCGGCGAACGCTTCCATGACGAGACGCAGGGCTACTCGGAAGCGGCCGTGGACGTTCTGGCGCAGCCAGGCGGCATCGCCTGGAACGTGTTCGGCGACGCGCAGCTGGCGCTGGCCCGGGAGTTCCCGGATTTCCGCGATGCGGAGGCCGCCGGTGCCGTGCGCACGGCCCGCGACCGCGCCGGCCTGGCCGCGGTCATCGGATGCGAGGCGGCGGCCCTCGCGCCGGAGATCGAACGCCTGGGCCCGCCCTTCCATGCCGTGCGCGTGACCGGCGCCCTCTTCCACACCCAGGGCGGCCTGGACATCGATGCGGCCTGCCGCGTCCGCCGTCCCGACGGCTCCCTCTTCCCCAACCTGCTTGCTGCCGGCGGCGCCGCACGCGGCGTCAGCGGCAACGCGGTGTGGGGCTATCTCTCCGGCAACGGCCTGCTCAGTGCCGTGGCCGGCGGCTGGATCGCGGCGCATACGGCGGCCGCACAGCTTGCCGGCAGAAAGTAGTTCATGTCCCTTCGCACCCTCCTCGCGCGGCCGCAGCCGCTGCTGGCCCCCGGCGTCTACGACGCGCTCAGCGCCCTCGTCGCCGAACAGGCCGGCTTCGAAGCGCTGTACCTCTCCGGCGCCTCGATCGCCTACACGCGCCTGGGCCGCTCCGACGTGGGCCTCACCACCGCCACCGAAGTGGCGCAGACGCTGGCCCACATCACCGACCGCGTGCGCCTGCCGGTGATCGTCGACGGCGACACCGGCTTCGGCAACGCGCTGAACGTGCAGCGCACGGTGCGCGAATTCGAGCGCGCCGGCGCCGCGATGATCCAGCTGGAGGACCAGGGTTTCCCCAAGCGCTGCGGCCACCTGGATGGCAAGACGGTGGTGGCGGCGGCGGAGATGTGCGGCAAGCTGCGGGCGGCGCTCGATGCGCGGCGCAGCAGCGAGACGCTGATCCTCGCGCGCACCGACGCGCTCGCGATCGAGGGCCTGGACGCCGCGCTCGAACGCGCCGAGCGCTACCTGGAAACGGGCGTGGACGCGCTCTTCATCGAGGCCCTGCGCAGCCCGGAGCAGATGCGCGCGGCCTGCGGGCGTTTCGCCGCACGGGTCCCGCTGCTGGCGAACATGGTCGAAGGCGGCAAGACGCCGGTCATGAGCGCACAGGAGCTGGGCCAGGTCGGGTTCCGCATCGTCATCTTCCCGGGCGGCACCGCGCGGGCGGTGACGCACACCCTGCAGCGCTACTACGGAACGCTGCAGCAGGACGGCACGACGGCGGCGCTGCGCGGGCAGATGCTGGACTTCGACGGACTGAACGCCGTGATCGGCACGCCGGAGCTGCTGGCGGCGGGGAAGAAGTACGAGTGAAACATGTCATTGCGGGCTGGACCCGCAACGACATCGCAGCCTAGTGCTTTTCCTTCGCGTGGTTGATGGAGTACTTCGGGATCTCCACCACCACGTCCTTGTGGTCCAGGATCGCCTGGCAGGACAGCCGCGAGTTCGGCTCCAGGCCCCAGGCGCGGTCGAGCAGGTCTTCCTCGTTTTCGTCCATCTCGTTGAGCGAGGCGAAGCCCTCGCGCACGACCACGTGGCAGGTGGTGCAGGCGCAGCTCATGTCGCAGGCGTGCTCGATGGCGATGCCGTTGTCCAGCAGTGCTTCGCAGATCGAGGTGCCCGCGGGCGCCTCCACCTGCGCGCCGTTGGGCGCGTATTCGGGATGGGGCAGGATCTTGATGACGGGCATGGCTCAGATGGCCTCGAGGTTCTTGCCGGCCAGGGCCTTGCGGATGCCTTCGTTCATGCGCTGCGCGGCGAAGGCTTCGGTGCCCTTGGCCACGGCCTGCACGGCGGCTTCGACCACGGCCGCATCCTCGCTGGCCTTCAGGGTCTCGCGCAGCGTGGCGACCAGCGCGTCGATGCGTTGTCGTTCGGCCGCGTCGAGGAGGTCGCCGTCGGCCGCCAGCGCGCTCTGGGTGGCCAGGATCATGCGCTCGGCGTCCACGCGGGCCTCGGTCAGCGCGCGCGCCTTCATGTCGGCTTCCGCAGTCGTGAAGCTCTCCTGCAGCATCCTGGCGATCTGTTCGTCCGAGAGGCCGTAGGACGGCTTCACGTCCACGTTGGCCTCCACGCCGGAGGTCTGCTCGCGCGCGGACACGTGCAGCAGGCCGTCGGCATCGACCGTGAAGGTCACGCGGATGCGCGCCGCCCCGGCCACCATGGGCGGGATGCCGCGCAGCTCGAAGCGCGCCAGGCTGCGGCAGTCCGCCACCAGGTCGCGCTCGCCCTGCACCACGTGGATCGCCATCGCGGTCTGGCCGTCCTTGAAGGTCGTGAAGTCCTGCGCCTTGGCGCTCGGGATGGTCTCGTTGCGCGGCACGATGCGTTCGACCAGGCCGCCCATGGTCTCGATGCCCAGCGACAGCGGGATCACGTCCAGCAGCAGCAGGTCGCCGCCGGGGTCGTTGCCCGCGAGCTGGTTGGCCTGGATCGCCGCGCCCAGGGCCACGACCTCGTCCGGATCGAGGTTGACGAGCGGGTCGTGGCCGAAGAATTCCGCGACGGCACGGCGCACCTGCGGCATGCGCGTGGAGCCCCCCACCAGCACGACGCCCTTGATCTCGTCCTTCGTGAGCTTGGCGTCGCGCAGGGCCTTGCGCACCGCTCCCATGGTGCGCGCCGTCAGCGCGCCCGTTTCGAACTCGAAGTCCTTGCGCGACACCCGCACGTCGACGGCGCGGCCGGCGAGCGCGACGCTGGCCGTGACGGCCTCGGCGTCCGACAGCTGCTCCTTCACCTGGCGCGCCAGCATCTTGATGTGCGCCTTCTCGGACGGCGTCTCGGCCTCCAGCTTCGCCTGGCGCAGCAGCCAGTCGGCCAGGGCGCGGTCGTAGTCGTCGCCGCCCAGGGCGGAGTCGCCGCCGGTGGAGACCACCTCGAACACGCCTTGCGACAGCCGCAGGATGGAGATGTCGAAGGTGCCGCCGCCCAGGTCGTAGACGGCGTAGAGCCCTTCGCTGCCGTTGTCCAGCCCGTAGGCGATGGCGGCGGCCGTGGGCTCGTTGATCAGGCGCAGGACGTTGATGCCGGCCAGCTTCGCCGCATCCTTGGTGGCCTGCCGCTGCGCCTCGTCGAAGTACGCCGGCACGGTGATGACCGCGCCGTACAGGTCCTCGTTGAACGTGTCCTCGGCGCGGTGGCGCAGCGTGGCCAGGATCTCCGCGCTGGTTTCCACGGGCGACTTCTCGCCTTCGCGCGTGTGCAGCGTGACCATGCCGGGATGCTCGGCGAAACGGTAAGGCAGCTTCTCGCGGTTGGCGATGTCGGCGATGCCGCGGCCCATGAAGCGCTTGACCGAGGCGATGGTGTTCTCGGGGTCCTCGGCCTGCGCGGCCTGCGCATCGAAGCCGATCTGGCGGCGGCCCTGTCCGAGGTAGCGCACCACCGAGGGCAGGAGCACCCGGCCCTCGTCGTCGGGCAGGCATTCGGCCACGCCGTTGCGCACGGCGGCCACGAGGGAATGCGTCGTGCCGAGGTCGATGCCGACGGCGATGCGGCGCTGGTGGGGATCGGGCGAGGCGCCCGGTTCGGAAATCTGCAGGAGGGACATGGTCAGCCCTCTATTGTCCCAGCTGCGCGAGGCGCGAATCGACGTCGTGCGCAAAGCGCTCGATGAACATGAGGGCTCTCACCTGCTGGGCCGCCGCCGGCGCGTCGGCTTCGAGGTCCAGCAGCTGCTGGATGCTGGCCAGCACATCGCGCCGGCGCGTGGCGACGCGCTGCGACAGGGCGTCCAGCTCCTCCTCGTCCGCGGCCTCATCCAGGGACTCGCGCCACTCCATCTGCTCCATGAGGAACTCGGCGGGCATGGCGGTGTTGTTCTCGGCGTCGATGGGCGCGCCCAGCAACTGGCACAGGTAGGCCGCCCGCTTGAGCGGATCCTTCAGGCGCTGGTAGGCCTCGTTGATGCGCACCGACCACTGCAGCGCGGCGCGCTGGGCGCTCGCGCCCTGGGCGGCGAAGCGGTCGGGGTGGGCTTCGCGCTGGAGTTCCTTCCAGCGCGCATCGATCTCGGAACGCTCCTGCGCGAAGCGCTGCGGCAGGCCGAAGAGTTCGAAATCGCTGTAGTGCAGGTTCACCGTCGTCAGACGCGGAAGCTCTCTCCGCAGCCGCAGCGGTCGCGCTCGTTCGGGTTGTTGAACCGGAAGCCTTCGTTCAGGCCTTCGCGCACGAAGTCGAGCTCCGTGCCCTCGATGTAGGCCAGCGACTTGGGGTCCACGAGCAGCTTCACGCCGTGGTTCTCGAACACGATGTCTTCCGGCGCCACCTCGTCGACGTACTCGAGCTTGTACGCCAGCCCCGAACAGCCGGTGGTCTTGACGCCGAGGCGCACGCCGACCCCCTTCCCGCGCTTGGCGAGATACCGGGTGACGTGCCGGGCCGCGGCTTCGGTCAGTGTCACTGCCATCGCCTTCAGTTCGCGTGTTTCTTCTTGTAGTCCGCGACGGCGGCCTTGATGGCGTCTTCGGCGAGGATCGAGCAGTGGATCTTCACCGGCGGCAGCGCCAGTTCCTCGGCGATCTGCGCGTTCTTGATCGAGGCGGCCTGGTCCAGCGTCTTGCCCTTGACCCACTCGGTCACGAGCGAGCTGGAGGCGATCGCCGAGCCGCAGCCGTAGGTCTTGAAGCGCGCATCCTCGATGACGCCGGTGGACGGGTTCACCTTGATCTGCAGCTTCATCACGTCGCCGCAGGCGGGCGCGCCCACCATGCCGGTGCCGACGCTCTCGTCGCCCTTTTCGAAGGAGCCGACGTTGCGCGGGTTCTCGTAGTGCTCAACGACTTTTTGCGAATAGGCCATGTTGTGTTCTCCTGCTATGCCCCCGGGCCAGTCCCGGGATGGCAAAAACCTTCAATGCGCGGTCCACTGGATGGTGCTGATGTCGATGCCGTCCTGGTACATCTCCCACAAGGGGCTCAGCTCGCGCAGCTTGGCGACGTTCTGCTTGATCGTCGTCACCGCGTAATCGATCTCTTCCTCGGTCGTGAAGCGCCCGATCGTCATGCGCAGGCTGCTGTGCGCGAGTTCGTCGCTGCGGCCCAGGGCACGCAGCACGTAGCTGGGTTCCAGCGAGGCCGAGGTGCACGCCGAGCCGGAGGACACCGCCAGCCCCTTGATGCCCATGATCAGCGACTCGCCTTCGACGAAGTTGAAGCTCATGTTCAGGTTGTGCGGCACCCGGTGCTCCAGGTTGCCGTTGATGAAGACCTGCTCCACGTCCTTCAAGCCGACCAGCAAGCGCTGCTGCAGCTTGCGGGCGTGCTCCAGGTCCTCGTGCATCTCTTCCTTGGCGATGCGGAAGGCCTCGCCCATGCCCACGATCTGGTGGGTGGGCAGCGTGCCGGACCGCATGCCACGCTCGTGGCCACCGCCGTGCATCTGCGCTTCCAGGCGGATGCGCGGCTTGCGCCGGACATACAGCGCGCCTATGCCCTTGGGGCCATAGGTCTTGTGCGAAGCCAGGCTCATCAGGTCGACCGGCAGCTTCTTCAGGTCGATGTCGACCTTGCCCGTGGCCTGGGCGGCGTCGACGTGGAAGATCACGCCCTTCTCGCGGCAGATCGCGCCCAGCGTGGGGATGTCCTGGATGACGCCGATCTCGTTGTTCACGTACATGACCGAGGCCAGGATGGTGTCCGGACGGATCGCCGCCTTGAACTGCTCCAGGTCCAGCATGCCGTCTTCCTGAACGTCGAGGTAGGTCACCTCGAAGCCCTGGCGCTCGAGCTCGCGCGTCGTGTCCAGCACCGCCTTGTGCTCGGTCTTCACCGTGATGAGGTGCTTGCCCTTGCCCTGGTAGAAGTGCGCTGCGCCCTTGAGCGCGAGGTTGTTGGACTCGGTGGCGCCAGAGGTCCAGACGATCTCGCGCGGGTCGGCCCCGATCAGGTCGGCCACCTGCTGGCGCGCCTTCTCCACGGCCTCCTCGGCTTCCCAGCCCCACGCGTGCGAGCGCGAAGCGGGGTTGCCGAAGTGCTCGCGCAACCACGGGATCATGGCGTCGACCACGCGCGGGTCGACCGGCGTCGTCGCGCCGTAGTCCATGTAGATCGGGAAATGAGGCGTCATGTCCATTGCTGGCGTTCTTCTGCTGGCGGGTACGAAATGCTTATTGCTTGACGAGCTGGCTGCCCAGCGCGAACACCGAGTTCGGCGCGTTCACGCGGATGGGCTTGACCACCGGCGCGCTCGAGATCGCGCGCTTGGGCGTCGGCTTGTCTTCGATCTGCACGCCCTTGGCGAGCTGGTCCTCGACGAGCTTCTGCAGGCTGATGGAATCGAGGAACTCCACCATGCGCTGGTTCAGCGCGGACCACAGCTCGTGCGTCATGCACTGGCCGCCCTCGCCGTTGCAGTTTTCCTTGCCGCCGCACTGGGTGGCGTCGATCGGTTCGTCCACGGACACGATGATGTCCGCCACGGTGATCTCGGCCGCCTTGCGGCCGAGCGTGTACCCGCCGCCCGGGCCACGGGTGGATTCGACGAGCTCGTGCCGGCGCAACTTGCCGAACAACTGCTCCAGGTAGGACAGCGAAATGTGCTGGCGCTGGCTGATCGCCGCCAGCGTGACGGGACCATTGTTCTGGCGCAGTGCCAGATCGATCATTGCGGTGACCGCAAAGCGGCCTTTGGTCGTGAGACGCATCGCTAGCTCCTTTGCTGCTTGCTTTTCTGCCTGCGCGGAACCCCCGCGCCAAGCCGTCTCCACCCCTGCTCCGGCTGGTGCCGGACCCTCACGGCCGTGCTTTGGCGCCGGCCTGTTATGACTTGCTGGTGGGTTTCCTGACTATTTCGGTCAAGTATACCAGAAAACCCCGCTGCCGCTCTCGGGTACTCGGGTTTTTCTGCAGTGCACCAAGGATGGCTCAGGCCTCCAGCCGCGCGCGCACGTGCGCCAGCAGCCCTTCACATGCGGCTTCGACGTGGTCCAGCACGGTCTCGAAGCCCTGCTTGCCGCCATAGTAGGGATCGGCCACCACTTCGCCGAGATCCGTGGGCGCGAACTCCATCAGGCGGCGCAACTTGCCGACGTGCTCCGGCGGGCAGTCGTCCTCGAGCATCGCCAGGTTCTCGTGGTCCATGGCAAGGATGAGGTCGAAGCGCTCGAAATCGGCGAAGCCCACCTGCCGTGCGCGCAATGCCGACAGATCGTAGCCACGCAGCTTCGCATGGTGCTGGCTGCGCTCGTCGGGCGGCGAGCCCACGTGGTAGCCGTGGGTGCCGGCCGAATCGATCTCGATGCGGTCCTGCAGCCCCGCGTGCCGCACCAGGTGCCGGAACACGCCCTCGGCCGTCGGGCTGCGGCAGATGTTGCCCATGCAGATGAAGAGGACGGCGAACTCTGGCATCTCAGCCCTTCTTCTTGCCCTGATCGATCGGCACGACGTTGTCGTGCACCGATGCGCCGAAAGCCTGCTCCTTGAGCAGCGCGAGCTGGTCCCGCACCCGGGCGGCCTTCTCGAACTCCAGGTTGCGCGCGTGTTCGAGCATCTGCTTTTCCATCTGCTTGATCTTCCTGGAGATGTCCTTCTCGGACATGTCCTCGACCATCGCGCGCTGGAGTTCCTGCTTCTCCTGCTCCTTGCTGGCCTTCTCGCTGTAGACGCCGTCGATGAGGTCACGGACCTTCTTCTGGATGCTGCGCGGCGTGATGCCGTGCGCCAGGTTGTGCGCGACCTGCTTCTCGCGCCGGCGTTCGGTCTCGTCGATGGCCTTCTTCATGGAGTCGGTCATCTTGTCGGCGTACAGGATCGCGCGGCCGTTCAGGTTGCGCGCCGCCCGGCCTATGGTCTGGATCAGCGAACGCTCCGCGCGCAGGAAGCCTTCCTTGTCCGCATCGAGGATGGCCACCAGCGACACCTCGGGGATGTCGAGGCCCTCGCGCAGCAGGTTGATGCCCACCAGCACGTCGAACTGCCCCAGGCGCAGGTCGCGGATGATCTCCACGCGCTCCACGGTGTCCACGTCGCTGTGCAGGTAGCGCACCTTCACGCCGTTGTCGCTGAGGTAGTCGGTCAGCTGTTCGGCCATGCGCTTGGTCAGCGTCGTGATCAGGACGCGCTCGCTCTTTTCCACCCGGATGCGGATCTCCTGCAGTACGTCGTCGACCTGGTGGGTGGCCGGACGGACTTCCACCACCGGGTCGATCAGGCCGGTGGGACGCACCAGCTGCTCCACGACCTGGCCGGAATGGGTCTTCTCGTAGTCGGCCGGGGTGGCGGACACGAAGACGACCTGCCGCATGCGGGTCTCGAACTCCTCGAACTTCAGCGGCCGGTTGTCCATCGCCGAGGGCAGCCGGAATCCGTAGGCGACCAGGGTCTCCTTGCGCGCGCGGTCGCCGGCGTACATCCCATTGAGCTGCCCGATCATCTGGTGGCTCTCGTCCAGGAACATCAGCGCGTCCTTGGGCAGGTAGTCCGTCAGCGTGGACGGCGGTGCGCCCGGAGGCGCGCCCGAGAGGTGGCGCGTGTAGTTCTCGATGCCCTTGCAGTGGCCCAGCTCGGCCAGCATCTCCAGGTCGAAGCGGGTGCGCTGCTCCAGCCTCTGGGCCTCGACCAGCTTGCCTTCCTTGACAAAGAAGGCCAGCCGCTCCTTGAGCTCCATTTTGATGGACTCCACGGCGGAAACCACCTTCTCGCGCGGCGTCACGTAGTGGCTGGACGGATAGACCGTGAAGCGTGGCACCTTCTGGCGGATGCGGCCGGTGAGCGGGTCGAACAGCTGCAGCGTCTCGATCTCGTCGTCGAACAGCTCGATGCGGATCGCCAGCTCGCTGTGTTCCGCCGGGAAGATGTCGATCGTGTCGCCCCGGACCCTGAACGTTCCGCGGGCGAAGTCCTGCTCGTTGCGGTTGTACTGCATGCGAATGAGCTGGCCGATCACGTCCCGCTGGCCGATCTTGTCGCCCACCCGCATGATGAAGCGCATCTGCGTGTAGTCCTCGGGGGCGCCGATGCCGTAGATCGCGCTCACTGTGGCCACGATCACCGTGTCGCGCCGCTCCAGCACGCTCTTGGTCGCCGACAGCCGCATCTGCTCGATGTGCTCGTTGATCGAGCTGTCCTTCTCGATGAACAGGTCGCGCTGCGGAACGTAGGCTTCGGGCTGGTAGTAGTCGTAGTAGCTCACGAAGTACTCCACCGCGTTCTTCGGGAAGAACTCGCGGAACTCGGAGTACAGCTGCGCGGCCAGCGTCTTGTTGGGCGCGAACACGATCGCCGGACGCCCCAGGCGCGCGATGACGTTGGCCATGGTGAAGGTCTTGCCGGAGCCCGTCACGCCCAGGAGCGTCTGGAAGACCTCGCCGTCCTGGACGCCTTCCACCAGTTTCTCGATCGCCTGCGGCTGGTCGCCCGCAGGGGGGTAGGGCATGAAGAGTTCGAAGGGCGAGTCGGGAAAGGTGACGAATTCGCCGTCCTTGGCCTGCTGCTGGGCCTCGTCGGCCTGGGGTATTGCGCTCATTCGGGTAAGTACTGAATCGACCCATTAAAATTGCGGGCAGCCGGCCAGCGTACAACAGGCCGGGCGTTCTTGCCACCGCATCCCAAGGAACCCCATGTCCCTCTTCTCCGCCGTCGAAATGGCGCCCCGCGACCCGATCCTGGGCCTCACCGAGCAATTCGTCGCCGACACCAACCCGAAGAAGGTGAACCTCGGCGTCGGGGTCTATTACGACGACAACGGCAAGCTGCCGCTGCTCGAATGCGTGCAGAAGGCGGAGGAGAAGATGATGGCGGCCCACGCGGCGCGTGGTTATCTGCCCATCGACGGCATCGCCGCGTACGACGCTGCCATCAAGAGCCTGGTATTTGGGGCCGATTCCGAGCCGGTCAAGAGCGGCCGCGTCGCCGCGGTGCAGGCGCTGGGCGGGACGGGCGGACTGAAGATCGGCGCCGACTTCCTGTTCAAGCTCGACCCGAAGGCCAGGGTCCTCATCAGCGACCCGAGCTGGGAGAACCACCGCGGCATCTTCCGCGACGCGGGTTTCGAGGTGGACACCTATCCCTATTACGACGCCGCCCGCCGGGGCATCAACTTCGACGGCATGCTCACCGCGCTGAACACCGCGCCGGCCGGCACCGTCGTGGTCCTGCACGCCTGCTGCCACAACCCCACGGGGTACGACCTCACCCCGGCCCAATGGGACCAGGTGGTCGCCGCCGTCAAGGCGCGCAAGCTGGTCGCCTTCCTGGACATGGCTTACCAGGGCTTCGCCCAGGGCATCGTCGAAGACGGGTTGGCCGTGCAGAAATTCCTGGCTTCCGGCGAGAACTTCTTCGTCTCGACCTCCTTCTCCAAGAGCCTGAGCCTGTACGGCGAGCGCGTCGGTGCCCTGTCCGTGCTGTGCGGCGACAAGGAGGAAGCCACGCGCGTGCTGTCGCAGCTGAAGATCGTCATCCGGACCAACTACAGCAACCCGCCCACGCACGGCGGCCAGATCGCGGCCACCATCCTGAACACGCCCGAGCTGCGCGCCTTGTGGGAACAGGAACTCGCCGGCATGCGCAGCCGCATCAAGCAGATGCGCCTGGCCATCGTCGACAAGCTCAAGGCCAGGGGCGTGAAAGGGGACTTCAGCTTCATCGCCCAGCAGGTCGGCATGTTCAGCTACTCGGGCTTGAGCAAGGAGCAGATGCTGCGTCTGCGCAACGAATTCGGTGTCTACGGCATCGACAGCGGCCGCATCTGCGTGGCGGCGCTCAACAGCAAGAACATCGACTACGTGGTCGAGTCGATCGCCAAGGTGGTCGGCTAAGCGAAGCGATCGGCGTCCCGGGTGCAGGCGGGACGCGGATTCCACGAAAAACGCGGCCTGCGGGCCGCTTTCCTCTTGCTGTCGCACACCGGACAGCATCGCCCCCCTCGTGGTAGGGGGACTGCTCATCCGTAGTTCTACCTCGTGCAGCCTAGCTTTACCACTGGTATATTGCACTGCAACAACAGTCCCGGAACCCCATGCTCTATCAGATCTACGAAGCGCAGCGAACCCTCATGGAGCCGTTCGCCGATTTCGCGCAAGCGGCTTCCAAGCTGTACAGCAATCCCCTGTCCCCCTTCGGCCAGGTGCCGCTCGCCCAGCGCATTTCGGCCGCGTATGACCTGCTGTACCGCCTCGGCAAGGACTACGAGAAGCCCGAGTTCGGCATCAAGACCGTCGACGTCGACGGCACCGACGTCATCATTCACGAGATCATCGAGATCGACAAACCGTTCTGCGAGCTGCGTCGCTTCAAGCGCTTCACGGACGACGACGCCACGCTGAAGACGCTCAAGGAGCAGCCGACCGTGCTGGTCGTGGCGCCGCTGTCCGGGCACTACGCCACGCTGTTGCGTGACACGGTGCGCACGCTGCTGCGCGACCACAAGGTCTATATCACCGACTGGAAGAACGCGCGCACCGTACCGCTGGAACAAGGTGCCTTCCATCTCGACGACTACGTCAACTACGTGCAGGAGTTCATCCGCCACCTGCAGCGCGAGTACGGCAACTGCCACGTGATGAGCGTCTGCCAGCCCACCGTTCCGGTGCTGGCGGCGGTGTCGCTGATGGCCAGCCGCGGCGAGCCCACGCCGCTGACCATGACGATGATGGGCGGCCCCATCGATGCGCGCAAGTCGCCCACCGCGGTCAACAACCTCGCGATGAACAAGAGCCACCAGTGGTTCGAGAACAACGTGATCTACCGCGTCCCCACCAGCTTCCCGGGTGCGGGCCGGCGGGTGTATCCCGGCTTCCTGCAGTACTCGGGCTTCGTGGGCATGAACCCCGACCGCCACCTTTCCAGCCACTACGACTACTTCAAGCACCTGGTGGCCGGCGACGATGCGTCCGCCGAAGCGCACCGCCAGTTCTACGACGAGTACAACGCCGTCCTCGACATGGACGCGGACTACTACCTCGACACGATCCGGGTGGTGTTCCAGGAGTTCAACCTGGTCCACGGCACCTGGGACGTGAAGAACCCGGCGGGCAAGGTGGAGCGGGTGCGCCCCGAGGACATCAAGACCACGGCGCACCTCACCATCGAGGGCGAACTGGACGACATCTCCGGCGCGGGCCAGACCGCTGCGGCGCACGATCTCTGCTTCAACGTGCCGAAGGCGCGACAGAAGCACATCGAGGTCAAGGGCGCGGGCCATTACGGCATCTTCAGCGGCCGCCGCTGGCGCGAGATCGTGTACCCGCAGGTGCGCGACTTCATCAGGCAATTCGACCAGCCCGCCGCCGAAAGCAAGCGCCCCGCGCGCAAGGCGGTCGCGGCCGCACGGCGCGCTCCCGAGGCGGCGCGCGCCTCCAGCCCGGCGCGCGCCCGGCGCAGGTGAACGCGCAGGCGGCGCGCCTGCACGCCGCCCTGCCCCAGACGCAGTGCACGCGCTGCGGCTATCCGGATTGCGCCGGCTATGCCGAAGCCATCGCAGGCGGTGAAGCGGAGATCAACCGCTGCCCGCCCGGTGGTGCGCAAGGCATCGTGCGCCTGGCGGAGATCGCCGCCCGCACGCCTGTCGCGCTGGACCCCGAAGTCGGTGTCGAAGGCCCGCGCATGCTGGCGGTGATCGACGAGAACTGGTGCATAGGCTGCACCCTGTGCCTGGACGCCTGCCCCACGGACGCGATCGTCGGCGGCAACAAGCGCATGCACACGGTGATCGAGCCCTATTGCACCGGCTGCGAGCTGTGCGTTCCCGTCTGCCCCGTCGACTGCATCTCCCTGGAAAACGCCAGTGGCGAGCGCACCGGCTGGCAGGCCTGGTCGCAGCCACAGGCGGATCTGGCGCTGGCCCGCTACGAGGCGCGCAAGGCGCGCAAGCAGCAAGAAGCCGCCGAGCACGCGCATCTCCTGGAGCAGAAGGCCCGGGCGAAGCTGGCAGACCTGCCGGCGCAGACGCACGGCGCCGAAGGCGAGGAGCTGGCGCGCAAGAAGTCGGTGATCGAGGCGGCACTGGCGCGTGCCCGCGCGAAGCGGGGCGAGTGACGCTGCATGTCATTGCGGGATGGCGCCGCAATCGAAGGGGCGCCCCATCAGCCGCTGCCCGGATCCCGGCCCGCGGCCGGGATGGCACCGTCTAGCCCAGCGCGTCGTTCACCTGCTCGTTGAACTCGGCCTGGCTCAAGGCCGCGCCCAGTTCCAGCGGCAGCGCGTCGCGGATCGAGAACACGCCCAGCACCTTGCGATCGGGAGCGACGATGGGCAGGTGCCGGAAGCCGCGTTCCAGCATGGTCACCACCGCATCGGACACGGGGGTCTCCGGCGGCACGCAGTGCGGTTGCGGCGTCATGATCTGCGCCAGCGTCGTGTGCTTCGGCTCCAGCGCCTTGGCCAGCACGCGCGTCATGAGGTCGCGCTCGGTGACAATGCCTAGCAGGCGGTCCGGCGGCTCCATCACCAGGATGCTGCCGCAGTTGGCGCGCGTCATGGCGCAGGCAGCCTCCCACACGTTGGCTTGCGGGCCGAGGCTCAGCACGTGCCGCTTGGTGATGGACTGGAAGACGGTTCTTTCGGCCATGGCAGGCTCCTCGGGTGGACTGCAGCGGCCGGCCTCCCTCGCCGGTCAGGAACTACCGCAATGATGCGTTGATCTTCGCGAGGACGCCAGTACCGGGACAAAGTTCGGGGGCATCCAGCGAGTTGAGCGGGCGGGCCGTGGTGTTCAGCGCGGTGTGCAGGTCGGTGGCGAGCGGATCGACGTAGAGGAGCCCGGTCAGCACCTCGCCCCGGGCCTGGTGCTCCTGCATGAAGGCCATCGCGGCGTAGCGGTCGGTCGGGTCGTACTCGGGATGCAGGCTGCGCAGGCGCAGCAGCGTGCCGTCGTGCTGGCGCACGTCCACGACTTCGCCCGGGGCGGCGCTGGCGGTGAGCTCCTCGCGCTCCGTGATGAAGTCGATGCGGCTGACGGCTTCGTTGTGCTCGCGCACGTAGTCGTAACTCTTCGTGCTGCCCGGGTGGTTGTTGAAGGCCACGCAGGGGCTGATCACGTCGATGAAGGCCGCACCGCCATGGGTCATCGCGCCCTTGATCAGGGGCACCAGCTGCTCCTTGTTGCCCGAGAAACTGCGCGCCACGTAGGTCGCGCCGAGCTGCAGCGCCATGCCCACCAGGTCGACGGGGCTGTCGCTGTTGATCACCCCCTTCTTGCTCTTGCTGCCGCTGTCCGCAGTGGCCGAGAACTGCCCCTTGGTGAGGCCGTAGACCCCGTTGTTCTCCACGATGTAGGCCATGCGCACGCCGCGGCGCATGGCGTGGGCGAACTGGCCCAGGCCGATGGAGGCGGAGTCGCCGTCGCCCGACACGCCCAGGTACAGCAGGTCGCGGTTGGCGAGGTTGGCGCCCGTGAGCACCGAAGGCATGCGCCCATGCACCGTGTTGAAGCCGTGCGAAGCGCCCAGGAAGTAGTCCGGCGTCTTGGAGCTGCAACCGATGCCGCTGAGCTTGGCCACCCGGTGCGGCTGGATGTCCAGCTCCCAGCAGGCCTGGATGATGGCCGCCGAAATGGAGTCGTGGCCGCAGCCGGCACAGAGCGTCGAGACCTTGCCTTCATAGTCGCGCCGGGTGTAGCCGACCTTGTTCTTCTCCAGCGTCGGGTGGCGCAGCGGCGGTTTGGTGATGTAGGTCATGCAAGGTTCTCCGCGGCGGCCTGCACGTGCGAGGTGATGGCGTCCATGATGAAGCGGGCGGTGATCGGCGTGCCGTCGTAGTGCAGCACCTTGACCAGGCGCGCGGGATCGATCTCCAGCTCGTTGACCAGCAGCGTGCGCATCTGCGCGTCGCGGTTCTGCTCCACGACGAAAACACGTTCGTGGCGCGCGATGAAATCCGCCACGCTGTCGTCGAAGGGGAAGGCGCGCAGCCGCAGGGCGTCCAGGTGGACGCCCTCGCTGGCCAGCACGTCGAGCGCCTCCTGCATCGCCGGGCTGGTCGAGCCGAAATAGATGACACCGAGCCTGGTGTCGCCCGCCGCGCGCTGCAGCACGGGCGGCGGGACCAGCGTGGCCGCGGTGCGGATCTTGCGCAGCAGGCGCTCCATGTTGTAGACGTAGTCGGGCCCGCGCTCCGAGTAGCGCGCATAAGGATCCCGGGTCGTGCCGCGCGTGAAGTAGGAGCCCTTGGTCGGGTGCGTTCCCGGCAGCGTGCGCCAGGGGACGCCGTCGCCGTCCACGTCCTTGTAGCGGCCGAAGTCGCGCCCGGCTTCCAGCTCCTCGGCGCTCATCACCTTGCCGCGGTCGTAGCCAGCGCCCTCTTCCCAGGCGAAGGGCCTGCACAGGCGCTGGTTCATCCCGATGTCGAGGTCGGTCATGACGAAGACCGGCGTCTGCAGGCGATCCGCGAGGTCCAGCGCGCGCGCGGCGTGCTCGAAGCATTCGTGCGGGTCCTCGGGGAACAGCAGCACGTGCTTGGTGTCCCCGTGCGAGGCGTAGGCGCACGCCAGGATGTCGGCCTGTTGCGTGCGTGTGGGCATGCCGGTGGACGGTCCGCCACGCTGCACGTTGATGATCGTGACCGGGATCTCGGCGAAATAGGCCAGGCCGATGAACTCTGTCATGAGGGAGACGCCCGGCCCGGAAGTGGCCGTGAAGGCCCGGGCACCGTTCCAGCCCGCGCCCACCACCATGCCGATGGAGGCGATCTCGTCCTCGGCCTGCACGATGGCATGGCGGTTCTGGCCGGTTTCGCGGTCCACGCGCAGCTTGCCGCAATAACGCTGGAAGGCCTCGGCCACCGAGGACGAAGGCGTGATCGGATACCAGGCCGCCACGGTGGCGCCGCCGTACACGCAGCCCAGGGCCGCCGCGCTGTTGCCGTCCACGAAGATCCGGTCGCCCACGCGGTCCGCCCGGCGCACGCGGATGCCCAGCGGCCAGCGCAGGTGCTCCTGCGCGAATTCGCGCCCGAGCTGCAGGGCCTGCACATTGGACGCGAGCAGCTTCTCCTTGCCCCTGTATTGCTCGCCGAACAGCTTCTCGATCTCCGCCGGATCGATCTCCAGCAGCACCGAGAGCGCGCCCACGTAGACGATGTTCTTGAACAGCTGGCGCTGGCGCGGGTCGCTGTAGACGGCGTTGCAGATCTCCGTGAGCGGCATGCCGATCACGTGGATGTCCTCGCGGAACGCTGCGGGCGGCAGCGGGCGCGTGTTGTCGTAGAAGAGGTAGCCACCCGGCGAGAGTTCCGCCACGTCGGCGTCCCAGGTCTGCGGATTCATGGCCACCATCATGTCGACGCCGCCACGCCGGCCCAGCCAGCCCTGCTCCGTCACGCGGACCTCGTACCACGTGGGCAGCCCCTGGATGTTGCTGGGAAAGATGTTGCGCGGGCTGACCGGCACGCCCATGCGCAGGATCGATTTGGCGAACAGCTCGTTGGCGGAGGCCGAACCGGACCCGTTCACGTTGGCGAACTTGACGACGAAATCGTTGACCGCTTCGATCGCTTTCATGCAACCTCCCCCGGGCTTGTCCCGGCGCTCATCCGTGCACCTCCGCCGCGGGACCCTGCACCCGCATCCCCGCGACCGCGCTCTTGAACAGGAACTTCTGCATGTCCCAGGCGCCGGTGGGGCAGCGCTCGGCGCACAGTCCGCAGTGCAGGCAGACGTCCTCGTCCTTCACCATGACCCGGTTGGTCTTGAGGCCGCCCGACACGTAGAGGTCCTGCGCCAGGTTCAGGGCGGGCGCCTTCAGGCGCTGCCGCAACTCGGCCTCCTCGCCGTCCGCCGTGAAGCTGATGCAGTCCATGGGGCAGATGTCCACGCAGGCGTCGCACTCGATGCAAGCCGCTTGGTGGAACACCGTCTGCACGTCGCAGTTGAGGCAGCGTTGCGCCTCGCGGAAGGCGGTGGCCTCATCGAACCCCAGTTCCACCTCCACGCGGATGCTGGCCAGCGCCTTCTCGGCCTGCGCCCAGGGCACGCGGAAGCGCGCGTCCAGCGAGGTCTCGTTGTGGTAGCTCCACTCGTGGATGCCCATCTTCTGCGACATCAGGTTCACCGTGGGCGCGGGCCGCATGCGCGGGTCCTCGCCGTGCAGCAGCCGGTCGATGGAGATCGCCGCATCGTGGCCGTGCGCCACCGCGGTAATGATGTTCTTGGGCCCGAGCGCCGCATCGCCGCCGAAGAAAACGCGCGGCACCGTGGACTGGAAGGTCGCCTTGTCCAGCTGCGGCAGTCCCCAGCGATCGAAGGCGATCCCGCAATCGCGCTCGATCCAGGGGAAAGAATTCTCCTGGCCGACCGCGATCAGCACCTCGTCGCACGGGAAGAAGGGATCGGGCTCCCCCGTGGGCACCAGCGCGCGGCGGCCCTGCGCGTCGTATTCGGCGCGCACGACCTCGAAGCTCATGCCCACCAGCCGCCCGCCTTCGTGCACGAAGGCCTTGGGCACGTGGTAGTTGATGATGGGGATGCCTTCGTGCATGGCATCCTCCTTCTCCCAGGGGGAAGCCTTCATTTCCTCGAAACCGCTGCGCACGATGACCTTCACCTCCTCGCCGCCCAGGCGGCGGGCCGAGCGGCAGCAGTCCATGGCGGTGTTACCGCCCCCGAGCACGATCACGCGCCTGCCCACCTTGGTGACGTGCCCGAAGGAGACCGAGGCGAGCCAGTCGATGCCGATGTGGATCTGCTCCGCGGCCTCGCGCCGGCCCGGCAGCTCCAGGTCGCGTCCGCGCGGGGCGCCGCAGCCGACGAAGATCGCGTCGAAGCCTTCCGACATCAGTGCCTTCATGGACTCGATGTGCCGGCCGGGCACGAACTCCACGCCGAGGTCGAGGATGTAGCCGCACTCCTCGTCGATCACCTCCTCGGGCAGGCGGAAGCGCGGCACCTGCGTGCGCATGAAGCCGCCCGGCCGCGCCTCGCCTTCGAACACCGTCACCTCGTAGCCCAGCGGCGCCAGGTCGCGCGCCACCGTGAGCGATGCGGGTCCCCCGCCCACGCAGGCCACGCGCAGCCCGTTGCGCGGCGCGCTCTGCGGCATGCGCTGGCGCACGTCGCCCTTCATGTCCGCGGCGACCCGCTTCAGGCGGCAGATCGCCACGGGTTCCGGATCGCCGGTGTTGCTCTGCTCGACGCGGCCGCGCCGGCAGGCCGGCTCGCACGGCCGGTCGCAAGTACGCCCGAGGATCCCCGGGAACACGTTGGAAACCCAGTTCACCATGTAGGCGTCGCCGTAGCGGCGCTGGGCGATCAGGCGGATGTATTCGGGTACCGGCGTGTGGGCGGGGCACGCCCACTGGCAGTCCACGACCTTGTGGAAGTACGCCGGGTTCGCGATGTTCGTCGGCTGCAAGAAGGCCTCCTCACGCGGATGGCCCGGGGGACCCCCGGACCGGCGGCCAGTCTACGCCGCCGCTGGAGCGGACGCCTCTCGGTGGATTCCACTAGGATGCGGGCGGGGCCCGCCCCTTCAGACGCTCGCGCCTGGCAGCACCACGCGCTGGGGCTTGCCGCTGCGCGTGAGCCATTTGGCCGCGAAGGCGAGGCCGCTCGTGGGCTCGCCGAACAGCTTGCCCTGGCCCTGGTCCCAGCCGTTGCCGCGCAGGAAGGCGAGCTGGGCCTGCGTATCGACGCCGCAGGCGACGCAGTCCATGCGCAGCCGGCGCGCCAGGTCGCCCATGCCCAGCAGCATGGCCTGTTCCGTCGCGTCCGTTTCCAGGTCGCGGACGAAGGATGCATCCACCTTGATCTCGTCGCACATGAGCTTGCGCAGGTGAACGACCGAGGCCACGCTGCCGAAGCGGTCCATCGCCAGGCGCACGCCCTTCTTGCGCAGCGCGGCGAAAGCGGCGGCTTCCTTGGCGGGCAGGCTGTCCAGGACGCCCACGTGCTGCAGTTCCAGTGAGATCGTCCGCGGCTCCATGCCGCCGGCGGTGGCCGCGTTCACCAGGTAGCTCAGGTCGCTGGGCCGCATGTTGGCCAGCGAGATCTTGATGCCGGTGGGAACCGGCAGCAGGCCGGCGCCGCGCCAGTTCTTCATGTGCGCGCGCATCTGCTCGAAGGACCACTCGGTCAGCGCCACGTCCATCTCGGAGCTGCCGGCCAGGTCCAGCAGCTCGTCGCCCTCGATCACGCGGCCAGAGCGGTGCTTCCAGCGCACCAGCGACTGCGCCGCGACCACGCGGCCGGTGGCGAGCTCCACGCGCGGCTCGTACATCAGCTCGATTTCATCGCGGCTGATCGCATGGCGCAGTTCCGCGCTCAGGTCGAGCCGGCTCTGCGCGATCTCGTTGAAGCGCGGCGAGAAGAATTCGTAGCGGTGCGGTCCCGCCTGCTTGGCGTGGCGCAAGGCCAGGCCGGCGTTGCGCATCAGCAGGTCCGGCTCCATGCCGTCGGAGGGGAACACCGAAACGCCGACGCTGCAGGTGACGAACACCTCGGGAGCGCCCTGGCGGTGGAAGCTGACCGTTGCATCCTCCAGCAGCTTGCTGATGAAGGCGGCGGCACTGTGCACGCCTTCCATGTAGGGGACCACCACCGCGAACTCGTCGCCGTCGAAGCGGTAGAGGCTGGGTTGGTGCTGTTCCGAGCTCAGCTCGCCGCCCGCCTCGGTCTGCACGCAGCTGGCCAGGCGCTTGGCGATGCGTTGCAGCAGCTGGTCGCCCACGGGCCGGCCGAGGGCGTCGTTGATGCGACCCAGTTCATCGACGCCCACGTGCAGCAGCGCGCCGCTGTTGCCTTGCGCGCTGGCCGCGGCCAGCACCTCGGACACGTGGCGGCGGTAGGAGGCCTTGTTCGGCAGCGCCGTCAGGCTGTCGTGCTGGCTCAGGTACTCGCGGTAGGCGCTCGCGGCGAGCGTGTTGCGGATGCGCAGCCCCAGCTCGCTGGGATCCACCGGCTTGGACAGGAAGTCCATCGCGCCCGTCGCCAGGGCCTTCAGCTTCACGTGCGGGTCGGTGCTGATGGTCAGCACGATCACGGGCACGTGGCGCAGCACGGGGTCCTGCCGCATGGCGGCCAGGATGTCCAGGCCGCTGACCTTGGGCATGCTCAGGTCCAGCAGCAGCACGCCGGGCAGCTCCTTGCGCATCATGGCGATGGCGAACTCGGGCTGGTCGGTGTAGACGAACTGCCGGTAGCCCGCGTCCTGCAGGAAGGCCTGCGTCATCTCGATGTTCAGCATCTCGTCGTCGACCATCATGATCAACGCGTCCGAGAGGCCGTTCACGGAGCGGCGCTCCATCCCGTCCTGCGGCGACAAGGCCTTGAGCGCCTGCTCGGTGAGCCGCTCTTCGCCGGGGGCGAAGATGGTCGGCTGCGTCGCGGCGGCGTCCCGGTCGGAATCACCGCCGCTCTGGCGGTACCCCGCTCCCCCTGAATACTTTTCCATCATCGCGATTGTGCCCCTTGCTCAGCCAACTGCCACTTCCGGAACCTCGAGTTGCGCCGCCATCTGCGACAAGCGTTGCAGCAACACCTCAACTCCCGCCGCGTCGCCGGCCTTCGCCGCCGCTTCCATCTCCTTGGCCGGCGCGGTGAACGCGTCGTAGCCCACGGTTCCCGCCGCGCCGGCGAGCCAGTGCGCCAGCCGTTCCACCTCCGGCAGGTCGCCGGCGCCCCAGGCCTCGCGCGTGCGATCGAGCTGCTCGTGCAATCGCGCCGCGAACTTGCGCACGATGGGCACGAGGCGCGCCTGCCCCGCGAAACGCGAGCGGATCGGCCCGTCCGCGACCGCGGGGGCCGCCGGCAGGTCGCCGAAGATGGACGCCGGTCGCGTGGCGGACGCCTCTTCGGCCGCCCCGCCCAGGAGTTGCGCCACGTGCTGCAGCAGTGCGTCGATGTCCACGGGCTTGGTGAGGTAGGCGGTGCAGCCCGCCCGCAGCACTTCTTCCTCGTAACCCTTCATGGCATGGGCGGTGAGCGCCACCACCGGCAGGTCCTGCCCGCGCTGGCGCAGGGCGCGCGTGGCCGCGAAGCCGTCCAGGACGGGCATCTGCATGTCCATGAGCACCAGGTCGTACCTGTGGGCGGCAAGGCGGTCGAGCGCCACCTGGCCGTTCTCGGCCTCGTCCACCCACAGGCCCTGCTCGGTGAGCACCAGCGCGATCAGCTCGCGGTTTTCCGGACCGTCGTCCACGACCAGCACCCGGGCCGACGGGATGCGCCAGCGCCGGCGCGCCACCGGGCCCGCTGCCGCCGCTTCGGCCAGGTCGCCCGCGTCCAGCAAGGGGACGCCTTCCAGCGCACCGGTCTCGAACGTGAACATCATCGTCGTCCCCACGCCTGGCTGGCTGGTGGCCGTGAGGTCGCCGCCCAGGGCCCGCGCGAGCTTGCGGCTGATCGCCAGGCCCAGGCCCGTGCCCCCGAAGCGCCGGGTGATGGAGGCATCCGCCTGCGTGAAGGGATCGAACATGGTCTCCACGTTCGCCGGGTCCATGCCGATGCCGGTGTCGTTCACTTCCACCGTGTAGGTCGTCCCCTGGCAGGCGAGCACCACTTCCACGCCGCCGGCCTGCGTGAACTTGACCGCGTTGGACAGCAGGTTCAGCGCCACTTGCCGGATGCGCGCCGGGTCCGAACGCACCTGCTGCGGCACCGGCGTGAGCAGGCGCAGGGACAGCGCGATGCCCTTCTCCTTCGCCTTGAGCGCCAGTTCTCCCAGCGCGCCCTGCACCACCTCGTGCGGCGCGCAGGCGATCTTCTCCACCGTGAGCTGGCCGGCCTCGACCTTGGACAGGTCCAGGATGTCGTTGATCAGTCCCAGCAGGTGCTTGCCGCTGTGGTGGATGGTGTCCAGGTAGCGCGAGGACTCGCGCTCGCTCTTGCCGAAGCCGCGCCGCAGCAGCTCCGTGAAACCCAGGATCGAGTTCATCGGGGTGCGGATCTCGTGGCTCATGTTCGCGAGGAACTCGCTCTTCGCACGGTTGGCGGCCTCGGCCTCGTCCTTCGCTTCGCGCAGTTCCTCGCGGCTGCGTTCCAGCAGCGTGATGTCTTCCAGGCTGATGAGGACGCCGGAGGCCTTGCCGCCGGTGGCCATCACCGGCGAGCAGTTGACGACGAAGCTGCGCTGCCGCCCTTGGCTGTCCACCAGCTTCATGTGCACGTCGCGCTGCACCTCCCCGCTCGCGAGCGCGGGCACCCACGGCATCGCCGCGGGCGCGAGCGGGTCGCCTTGCGCGTCGAGCCAGCCGATGGCGCCGACCGCCGTTCCCATCAGCTGCTCGTTGCTGCGGCCCAGGAGCCGCGTGAGCGCCTCGTTGCCCAGGACGATGTTGTGCTTCTGGTCGACCACCAGCAGGCCCTCGGTGAGCGAGTCCAGCGCCGAGCGCACGCGCGAGGGGATGGCCTGCGACGGATCGAGGTGGCGCAGCACCCGCGCGAGATAGATGAAGAACGCCAGGAAGGTGAGCGCGCCGCAGAACGCGACCAGCTGCACCAGCGGCGTGTGGACGATGCCGGCCAGCCCGGGCGGCACGGCCGGCACGAAGCGCATCTCCAGCTGGCCCCAGGGCTGCGAGCCCGCGTACAGCATGACCTGCAGCTGCGCGTCGCCGGCGTGGCCTGCGTTGTCGCTGACCCACTGGCGGGCGTGTTCGCCGGCCGACATGACCAGCCGCCCTTCGCGCGTGCGCAAGCCGATGGACAGGATCTCGGGGTTGCGCCGCTGCACGAAGCGCAGCACCTCCTCCAGGCGCCCCGGCTCGCTGCCGCTCAGGATGGTGGCGCTGCTCGCCGCGAGGGACTCGGCCAGCGCGAGCCGCCCGGTCCGCAGCGCCGCCTCGCGGTCCGGGACCAGCCCGAGGAAGGATGCCGCCAGCAGGGCCGTGGTGACGATGGACACCAGGCCGAAGACGATGTAGGTCCGCGTGTTCAGCAGCTTCAAGAGAATCCCCGCAGCGGATCGGGCGCCGCGCCGCCTGAGTGAGGCAGCGCCTCGTCTTCCTCGTCTTCGTCGTCGCCCACCTTGGCCAGCACGGGCAAGGGATCGAGCAGGCGCCACGCCGGCAGCGCCGACAGGTAGCTGCCCAGGAGCACCCCACCGCGCACCAGCCACAGGATGTAGACCACCGAGGCGCCGAGCGAGAGTCCGGCCACCGAGATGCTCACCGTCTTGTCCAGGTCGAACTCCTGGCGCAGCTGCCGGCGCAGCTGGTTCAGCTCGTCGACGAAGGCGCCGGAGCGCAGGGTCTGCTTGATGTCCTCCACGGAGATGCGGCCCGAAAGGCGCTCCATGCCGGCGAAGCCGACCACGTCGAAGTCGAAGCCCGCCGGCGCGAAGTGGATCAGCTCCACGCCGCGCCGCTCCAGCAGGGCCGCGCCGCCGACAGTGATGACCGAGAGGTCCATGTTGAACACGTGGCGCTGCAGCGTGGGCGCGGGATCCAGCAGCGCGGCCTCCTGCGGCAGGCCGCCTGCGATCGCGACCAGCGCATCGCCCGCGACGATGTTGCGCGAGCGGGGATCCTGCGGCGGGGTTGCGGCCACCGCGGGGGCCGGTGCAGGCGCAGGGGCCGGCGCCTGCGCGGCCGGTGCGGGCGCAGGTGCCGGCGCCGGCGCCGGCGCGGGACGCACGTCGACCGGCGGTTCGGGTTGCGGCTGCGGGGGCACAGGTGCGGGTGCGGGGATGGGAGCCGGTGCCGGCGCGGGGGCGGGAGCCGGTGCAGGCGCGGGAGCCGGCGTGGAGACCGTGACCGCCACGCTGTCGCTGCGCCGGTCGCTACCGCCGCTGGCGCTGCCGCCGTCGTCCTGCACCGTCCAGGCCAGCGTGAAGGTCCCGGTGCTGCCCGACGCGGCGGCGAAGCGCAGGCCCTGCAGGTCGGCGACGGAATACGTGCGGCCGGCGACCACCGGCGTGCTGCCGTCCGCGAGCACCAGGGTGCCCAGCGCAGACGGCGGCAGCACGGCGAAGGTGACGCCCAGGACCTGCGCGGACTCGTCCGCGCCGCCGCCGGGCCCGTAGGCCAGCGACCCGAGGCCGAGCGACAGCGGCGTACCGGCCGCGCCCAGCGCCACCGGGGCGGGCGCGGCACCCGAGGCGGTGGGGGCGTCGTTCACCGCCTGGACGCGGATCGAAGCGTTCGACGCCTGGGCGCTGAACGCGCTGCTGCCGCCGGCGCCGCGCGTGTCGCTGCCCGCAGCCGAACCGTCCCAGGCGCGGAACATCAGCCCCGTGGCCGTGCCGCTCCAGTCCGCGTCGGGCACGAAGCGCAGGCGCGCGGCCCCCCCCAGCAACTGCGCGGCCGCATCGGAGACGTTGCCGAAGTCCTGCCACTGCACGCCGTCCAGCGAGTACTGCCAGCGTCCGCCGGCAGTGCTCGCGGAGGTCACCGCGATGCCCAAGGCCGCTGCATCCACGTCGCTTGCCCGACCGGCGATGAGGTCCGAGACCGCCATGCCGGCGGAGCCTCGGTCGTCCTCCAGCAGGTCCGGGAACTGCGGCGCGCCGGCCAGCACGGGTGCGTCGTTGACCGGCAGCACGACCACGGCCAGCGTGCTCGTCACGCCGGAGCCGGTGCCGTAGGTGACCAGCGGTGCTGCGCCGTACCAGTCGGCGGCCGGAACGAAGGCAAAGCTGCCGTCGGCGGCCAGCGTGAAGCTGCCGATGCCGGCGAGCGTTGCCGTCGCGCCTGCCGCGTACGTGACGCCGGCCACGCTGAACTGCGCCACTGCCAGCGGGCTGTCGACATCGCCGTCGTTCGCCAGCACGTTGCCGGTGACCACGGCGTCTTCGTTGCCGCTCGCCGCATCGGCCACGGCGACCGTGGCGTCGTCCACGGCCGCCAGCGTGATGTCGAGCGTGCTGCTGGCGCCCGTCGTCGTGGTGTAGACGACCTGCGGCAGCGAACCGTTCCAGTTGGCCGCCGGCGTGAACAGGAAGCTGCCATCCATCGCCAGCGTGAAAGTGCCGACGCCCGCCAGCACCACGGTGTCGCCGGCGGCATGGGCCGTCCCGCCCATGCTGAACCCCGCGATGACGAGCGGGCTGTCGACGTCGGTGTCGTTCGCGAGCACGTTGCCGCCCAGGGCGACATCCTCGGGGCCGGTCGCGACGTCGGGGCGCGCGATCGCCGCGTCGTCGACCGGGTTCACCGTGATCGCCAGGGTACCCGTGGCGCCCGTGGTGGTGGTGTAGCTCACGCCGGACACGGAGCCGTTCCAGTTCGCGACGGGCGTGAAGCTGAAGCTGCCGTCGGCGGCGATGCCGAGGCTGCCCACGCCAGGCAGGACGGTCGTGGTCCCGGCCGCATACGTGATGCCGCCGACCGTGAAGCTGGCCACGGCGAGCGGATCGTCCAGGTCGCTGTCGTTGGCGAGGACGTTGCCGGTGGCGGCGCTGTCCTCGTTCACGGCGACCGCGTCCGTCGCGGCCGTGGTGGGGTCGTCCACGGCGGCCACGTTGACGGTGACCAGGGCGGTGGCGGTTCCGCCCTGGCCGTCGCGGATGGTGTAGCTGAAGGTGGCGGCGCCGTTGAAGTTGGCGGCCGGCGTGAACACGACGTTGCTGCCCACGAGCGCCACCGTGCCGCCGGTGAGACCGGTGACGCTCGTCACGCTCAGCGCATCGCCATCGACATCGCTCGAACCCGCGAGCAGGTCCGTCGCGGGGAACGTCAGCGAGACGTCCTCGGTTGCAGCCTTGGTTCGGGCGACGGCGGAAGGGGCGTCGTTGACCGCGGCCACGTTGACCGTCACTACTGCGGTCGAAGTCCCACCCTGCCCATCGCTCACCGTGTAGCTGAAGGTGGCGGCGCCGTTGAAGTTGGACGCCGGCGTGAACACGACGTTGCCGCCGACGAGCGCTACGGTTCCACCGGATCCGCTGGTCACGCCCGTGACCGTCAGCGCATCGCCATCGACGTCGCCGGCACCCGACAGCAGGTCCGCGGCGGGGAAGGACAGCGTCACGTCCTCCGTGCCGGCCTTCGCCTGCGCCACCGCGGTCGGCGCGTCGTTCGCCGCCGCGACGTTGACGGTCACCAACGCAGTCGCCGTGCCGCCCTGCCCGTCGCTGACCGTGTAGCTGAAGCTCGCGGCGCCGTTGAAATTGGGCGTCGGCGTGAACACGACGTTCCCGCCGATGAGCGCCACCGTTCCACCCGAGCCCCCGGTCACGCTCGTGACCGTCAACGCATCCCCATCGACATCGCTCGAGCCAACGAGGAGGTCCGCCGCCGGGAACGTCAGCGAGACGTCCTCCGTTGCAGTCCTGGTGTGGGCGGTGGCGGCGGGAGCATCGTTGACCGCGGCCACGTTGACCGTCACCACCGCGGTCGAAGTCCCGCCCTGGCCATCGCTGACCGTGTAGCTGAAGCTCGCGGCGCCGTTGAAGTTGGCCGCCGGCGTGAACACGACGTTGCTGCCGACGAGCGCCACCGTGCCGCCGGAGCCGCTGGTCACGCCCGTGACCGTCAATGCATCCCCGTCGACGTCGCCGGCCCCCGCCAGCAGGTCCGCTGCGGCGAACGTCAGCACGACGTCCTCCGTTGCAGCCTTCGTCTGGGCGACGGCGGTCGGAGCGTCGTTCACCGCGGCAACCTGGACCGTCACCACCGCGGTTGCCGTCCCACCCTGGCCGTCGCTGACGCTGTAGCTGAAGCTGGCGTCACCGTTGAAGTTCGCCGTCGGCGTGAAGACGACGTTGCCGCCGACGAGGGCCACGGTGCCGCCCGTCAGGCCGGTGACGCTCGTAACGGTCAGTGCATCGCCATCGACATCGCTTGCTCCCGCGAGCAGGTCGGCGGCGGGGAAGCTGAGCACCAGGTCTTCGGTGCCGGGCAGCGTCTGGTTGGCCGCGATGGGCGCATCTTCCACGGGGGCGACCGCGACGGTCACCACCGCCGTCGCCGTCCCGCCGTCGCTGTCCGCGAGCGTGTAGCTGAAGCTCGCCAAGCCGTGGAAGTCCGCGTCCGGCGTGAAGACGATGTTCGTGCCGTCGTAGCTCACGGTGCCGCCGCTGGCGCCGAACACCGAGGTCACGGCGAGCGTTTCGCCATCGAACGCCTGGTCGTTCGCGAGCAGCGTGGCGGCAGGGATGGTGAGCGCCTGGTCCTCGATGGCATCCGCCGTGTCGGCATTGGCCACCGAAGCGTCGTCCACCGGCGCGAGCTGAATCGTCACCGTGCCGGTGGTGGTGCCGCCCGCGCCGTCGGACACCGTGTATTCGAACACGGCGGGCCCGTTGTAGTTGGGCGCGGGGGTGAAGGTGACGACGCCCGACGAGAGGACCACACTGCCGCCGCTGAGCGCCTTGACCGAGGTCAGCGCCAGCGTGTCGCCCTCGACGTCGCTGTCGTTGGCCAGCAGGTCCGCCGCCGCGAGCACGACCTGCGTATCCTCGGTCCCCGCGAACACCTCGCCCAGGACGGCCGGTGCGTCGTTCACGGACACGACCGTCACGGTCACCATGGCGGTCGCGCTGCCGCCGTTGCCGTCCGACACCGTGTAGTAGAAGCTGGCCGTGCCGTTGAAATCCGCGTCCGGCGTGAAGACGATGTTGCCCCCGGACAGGCTCACCTGCCCACCGGTGCCGTCGGCGACACCGGTGATGGCCAGGAGATCGCCCTCCACGTCCGTGTCGTTCGCCAGGAGGTCGGCCGCCGCGAAGGTCAGCGCCGTGTCCTCGTTGGTCGATGCCGTCTCTCCGGTGGCTACGGGCGCATCGTTGACCGGCAGCACGTCGACCGCGACGGAGGCCGTCGAGGTGCCGCCGTTGCCATCGGCCACCGTGTAGGAGAAGCTGGCGGCGCCGATGAAGCCGGCATCCGGGGTGAACACGATGCTGCCGCCGACGATGGCGACGGAGCCGTTGCTCGCATTGCCCACGGCGGTGACGGTCAGCGTGTCGTGCTCCACGTCCTCGTCGTTGCCGACCAGGATCGAAGGATCGATCACGAGCGGCGTGTCCTCGGCGCCAGTGAGCCCATCGGAGTGCGCCAGCGGCGCGTCGTTGGTCGCGGCGACGTCGACGCGCACCGTGACCGTCATCGTGCCCCCGTTGCCGTCGCTGACCGAATAGCTGAAGCTTCCAGCGCCGCTGAAGTTCGCGTCGGGCGTGAACACGATGTTGCCGCCCGAGAAGGCGACGGTGCCGCCGGCGCCGTCGACGAGCCCGATGATCGCCAGCGTGTCGCCGTCCGCGTCGGTGTCGTTGCCCGTCAGCATCGCCGGATCGATCACGAGGGGCGTGTCTTCCGTGCCGGCCACCACGTCGGCGACGCCCACCGGCGCGTCGTTCACGGACGTCACGGCCACGGTGACCGTACCCGTCGCTGTTCCACCATGGCCGTCCGACGCGGTGTAGCTGAAGCTCGCCGTGCCGTGGAAGTTGGCGTCGGGCGTGAACACCAGGTTGCCGCCTGCCAGCACCACCGAGCCCCCGACGCCTGGCGTCACGTCCGTGATGGCGAGCGCCTCGTGATCGGCGTCCGTGTCGTTGGCAAGCAGGACGGCGGGATCGATCGTGAGCGCCGTGTCCTCGGCCACCGTGAACGCATCGCCCGCGGCCACGGGGTTGTCGTTCACCGGCGTGACGGTCACCCGGACCGTGGCCATCGCCGATCCGCCGTTGCCGTCCGACACGGTGTAGGTGAAGCTGCCCGTGCCGTTGAATTCCGCATCCGGCGTGAAGAGGATGTCGGTGCCGGAGAGGACGACGGTGCCGCCGACGGCGTCCTGCACCGACGCCACCGTGAGCACGCCGCCGTCGGGATCGTGGTCGTTGGCCAGCAATGCCGTCGCCAGGAGGGTGGTCGGCTGGTCCTCGGCGGTCGTGGCGGTGTCGTCGAGCGCCACCGGCCAGGGGTCGTCCACAGCGGTGACGTTGATGGCAAGGGTCTGCACCAGCGTGTCGTCGCCGCCGCCGTCGTCCTTCACCGAGAAGCTGAAGCTTGCGCTCCCCACCGCGTCGGGCGTCGTCACGAAGCGCATGCCCTGCAGCTCCGCCAGGGTGTATGTCCCCAGGCCCACGTCCGTGCCATCGGCAAGCGTGATGCGCCCCAGCGCTGCGGGCGGAACGGCGGTCACCGTGAAGCGCAGGCTCTGCCCGGTTTCGTCGGCGCCGCCCCCGGGCCCGTAGTTCACGCTGCCCAGCCCCAGGCTGGTGCTGCCGCTGTCCTCGGCCACCGTGAGGTTGGCCACGGTCCCGCCCACGGGGCGGTCGTTGACCGCGGTGACCGTGATGGCCGTCGTGGCCCTGACCGTGCTGAACGCCGTCGTGCTGCCCCCCGCGCCGGCATTGGCGACACCGCCCGCCAGGCCCGTCGTGCCGTCCCATGCCGCGAAGGTGAGCGTCGCGGTGCCGTTCCAGTCGGCGGCAGGAACGAATCGGATGCGGGTGTTGGCGTCGGCCAGCAGCAGGCGGGCGCTGCCCGTGGCCGGCGTGCCGAAATTGCTCCAGGTCGTGCCGCCGTTGCGCGTGTATTGCCAGGTCCCGTGGGCGTTGTCCACCGCCGTCACGGCGATGCCGCCGCTGCCGGTCGGGTCCGCGACCTGCCCGGCGACGAGGGCGGACACGAGCGTTCCGTTGTCGACCGTGTCCTCCTGCAGCGACGCCATGGGGTTGGCGCCGGCCAGCACGGGGGACTTGTTCGTGACGGTGAGCGTGAGGCTGTGGCTCGCGGTGTCGGTGCCGCCGTCGGCCGTGCCACCGCTGTCCGTCACGTCGAAGCTCACGATCGCCGTGCCGGGAATCGCGTTGGGGGCGGAGCGGAACACCATCGCCTGGAACTGCGCCTGGGTGTAGACGGTGCCCAGGCTTACTGCAGTCACGCCGTCCGCCAGCAGGATCTGCACCTTCGAGGAGATGGCCGTGAACCGGAAGCCGAGCGTCTGGGCCGTCTCGTCGGTGGCGGTCGCTGGCCCCGCCGCATACGTGCCGCCGGCGAGCATGGCCGCTGGCGGTGCACCCTCCTGCACGCTGCCCCCCGTGGCACCGACCGCGACCGGCGCATCGTTGCGGGGGGTGACCGTGATGACGGAGATCGCAGTGGCCGCGCTGTAGGCGGTGGCGCCACCGTTGGAGCTCGCGTCACCCAGCGTGCCCGCGGTGCCCACGGTCCGGTCCCAGGCGCGGAAAGTGATGCCCGCCGTGCCTATGCTGCTGTTCCAGTCGGTCGAGGGCAGGAAACGCAGGCGGGTCTGCCCATCGGCCGCCAGTTGCAGGGCGCCCGCGTTGCTCACCCCCGTGATCGTGATCCACGCGCTGCCGTCCAGCGTGTACTGCCAGGTGCCGTTGCCGCTCAGGCCCACGATCGCGATGCCGCTCGCGCTGCCCGTCGTGTCCACGACCTGCCCGGCCACGATGTCGGACACGCTCACGCCGGCCCGCTGCGCGGCCGACGCCCAGGGTGGCGGGTTGCCCTGGGGCGTGTTGCCGGTCCAGTCGTAGTCCTCGAAGACGGTCAGCGGAGAGTTGGCGCCGTTGAGCACGGGCGCCGCGTTGGTGACGGTGACCGTGACGGACTGCGCGGCCATGGTGTCCTGCCCGCCGTCGGCGATGCCACCGCTGTCGCGCACCGTGAAGCCGAACGTGCCGCTTCCCAGCGCGGTGGGCGCGATCCGCATGTTCTGCAGGGCGGCCAGGGTGTAGTTGCCGCCCACGACAACCGCCGTCCCGTCGCCGAGTTGCACGCTGCCCACGGCCGTGGGCAAGGCCGTCACCCTGACGGTGAGCACCTGGCCCGCCTCGTCCGCGCCGCCGCCCGCTCCAAAGACCAGCCCGCCGAAACCCAGCGACACCGGGGCCCCTTGTGCCACCGTGACCGGGCCCAGACTGCCCGCCGTCAGCACGGGCGCATCGTTCACGCCCGTCACGGACACGCTCGCGGTGCCCAGGAGGCTGCTGAAAGCCGTGGTGCCGCCAGTGGACGCGAGCGATCCGACGGTTCCCGCGCTGCCGCTCGTGCGGTCCCATGCGCGCAAGCTGATCGAACTGCTGCCCGCGAAGTTGCCGGCGGGCAGGAAGCGCACCCGCGTGGTCGCATCGGCGGCGAGCAGCAGCGCGCTGCCGGCCGCCGGCGAGCTGAAGGTCACCCAGCTGGTCCCGTCCAGCGCGTATTGCCAGGTGCCGTTCGCGGAATCGGCGGCGGTGATGGCGACGCCGCGGACGGCGTCGGCGTCCGTATCGGTGGAGGTGACGAGGCTGGACACCAGGACGCCGGTGGTGGCCGCCGCGTCCTCCATCAGGCCCGGCAGGTTGCTGGTTCCCGTGAGCACCGGCGCGTTGTTGAAGCCGCCGATCGAGGCGACCACGCCGTCGAGGGCGCCGCCCGGCGTGGCACGGTACGAACCGGTGGTGCCGCTGACCGTCCCCGACGTGGAGCCGGCCAGGTAGACCGTGGCGCCGGTGGCCGCGACGCCACCCGGCACGAAGCCGGAACCGTAGTAGCTGCCGTAGACCAGGTCCGCGCTGCCGCCGCCCGCGGGATTGAGCACGAGGATGAAGCCCGCGGTGCCGCCGGGATAGGTGCCGATGGCGTCGCCGGTCAGTGGCAGGTCGGACGCATCCGTCGTCCCGACGATCACGACCTTGCCGTTGACCAGTGCCACATCGGTCGGGGTGTCGGTCAGCCCATTGGAAATCGAGCCGCCGGCATTGCGCGAGGTGCCGAGGAAGGTGGAATACACCATCGAGCCGGCGCCGCTCGCGTTGGTGTTGTAGATGCGCAGGAAGCCCGCTTCGTGGCCGCGCGCGGTGGTGGAAAAAGCGCTGCCGGTCACGGCGAACGCCGTGGACGCCGGGTCCTTCGTGCGGCCGACGATGTACGCGCGGCCGCTCGCGTCCACCGCCACGCTGGCGCCCCGGTCGTCCTTGCTGTCGCCGACATAGGTCGAATAGACCGCGTTGCCGGACGCGTCGAAGCGGGCCAGGAACAGGTCGTCCCCCCCGGGACGGCCGGACTGCGCGCCATTGCGCACCGTCATGTCGTTCGAGCGCGTGCTGCCGACGATGTAGATGTTCCCGGAAGGGTCGAGCGCGAGGTCGGTGGCGCCATCGTCGGCGCCGCCGCCGAACTGCACCTCCATCAGCGCAGTGCCCGTCGCGCCGTACTTGTTGACGAAGGCATTGTCCGAGCTGCCCAGGAGCAGCGACAGGATGGGGTCCAGGACCCACCTGTTCGCCGACACCGTACCCGACGCATACACGTTGCCGGCGCCGTCGAAAGCGACGCCCCGCCCTTCGTCCGTGGCGCCGGTGGAACCGAAGTACGTACTGAAGACGAGCGCGTTGCCGGCGGCGTTGAGCTTGAAGACCACCGCATCCTGCGAGCCGCTGCGGCTGGCCTGGTCCGCGTTCAGCAGCGGGAAGTCGCCGGATTTGGTCCAGCCGGTCACCGCCACGTTGCCGTTCGCGTCCACGGCGATCGCCTGGCCCTGCTCGTCCCCCGAGCCGCCGATGCGCGTGATGTACTGGCGCGCACTCAGGTCCGCGTTGAACTTGGCAACGTAGATCTCGTTCGTGTCGCCTGCACCGATGTGCATGCCGAAGTCACCCGAACTGGAGCTCGTGCGGCCCGTCACGTAGACCGAACCGTCCGCGCCGACGGCAACACCCAGGGCCGTCTCGTTGCCGTCCTCGCCGAAGTAGGTGGCGTGCAGCAGCACGGGGTCGACGACCAGTTCGCGGCCGGTGTCGTAGGCACCCACGACGATGCGCACGCTGCCGTCGGCCTGCACCTCGTAGTGGCTCTGCACCGTTTCGCGGCCGTTGACGCCCTGCTGGTAGCTCACCGGCGCCGCGAAGCGCAGCTCGCGTTCCGTGCCCGCCACGCGCAGCAGCAGGTCGCCGGATTCGCTCACCTGCACCTGGTCGATGCCGTGGAAGCGCAGTTGCAGCCGGGACGCGTCGGCACCCGGCCCGACCACGAAGTCGTATTCGAGCTGGTCCTGGTTGCCGTAGTAGCGGATGTCTATGCCTTCGTACACGCCGCGATACAGCACGCTGCCGTAGTTGGCGATGTCCGTGACCCACTTGGCCGGGTCCTGTCCCAGCAGGGAATTGCTGCGCGCCGCCTGCAGGGCCTCGCCCTCGGCCTGCCCACCGGTGGCGCCGACCAGTTCCAGGCGCACCGGGTCCTGCGCGCCATCGAGCAGGAACTCCGCCTGGCCGCCGCCCAGGCGCACGGCGTAGCCCAGCCCGCTGGCGGCGAAGTCGACGCCCTGCCCCAGCTGGCCTGCGTTCGCCTCGAACAGCAAGGGCGTGAGCGCATAGGCCGCGCGCACGTCGGCCGGCGCCAGCGTCTGCGCGGTGTCGACGTAATTGAAGTCAGCGCCCAGCGTGCGCTCTTCGGCCGCGGTGGTCGTGACCGGTGCGAGCCCGAGAAGACTGGTCGCGTCCGCCGAATACAGCAGGCGCGGCTCCATCCACTCGGCTTGCGGCACCTGCCGCCGCCTGGACGGTCGTGGCCGGTTGCGGCGCAGCCACTGCATCAGCATGGTCGAATCAGGCGCGCGGCGCGCCCGGCAGCGCGGGACTCGATTGCAGCTTCAGGTCCGGGACGGCGGCCGGGCGGATGGCCGGACGCGGCGCGGCGGCGGGCACTTCCCTGTCCCCGAGTTCGGCGCGGCAACGCAGGCCCGCCGGCAGCGGATCCCTGGCGTTCGGCAGGGACAGGCGGGCGCGGAAGGTGTTGCTGGCCCCTTCGATCACGCGGTCCACCACCGCCACCTGCGCAATGCGCGCCGACGCACCGGGGAAATCGGGCGTGATGCGCATCTGCGTCCCCTTGCGGACCACCGGGTAGAGGCTGGCAGGCAGCACCACTTCCACCCGCAGCGGATCGACCACGGCGATGCGGAACATGGGCTTTTCCTCCACGCGTTCGCCCACCGACAGGTAGCGGTCGGCGACCACCCCGTTGGACGGGCTGCGGATGGTGCGCAGGCCCAGTTGCGCGCGGGCAAGCTCGTGCTCGCGCGCATAGATGTCGCGCTGCTCGCGGGCCTGCGTCAGGCGGTTCTCGGCCACGAGCGATTCGGCGCGGGCCTGCTCCAGCGCCTGGCTGGAGATGAAGTTCTGCCGCGCCAGGTCCGCGGCGCGCACCAGTTTCTGGCGCGCGAGTTCCGCGTTGGCCTCGGCCGCCTTGAGCTCGCCCTGCCCCGCGGCGCGGCCTTCGGCGACGGTGACCGAGACGCGCTCGACGTCGGCACGCAGGGTGGCAAGGGGCTGGCCGGCGCGGACGGTGTCGCCGCGCTCCACGTGGATGCTTTCGATCACGCCGACGACGGGGCTGCCGATGTCGGACACGCTGAAAGGCTCGATCAGGCAACCCAGGGGTTGGGCCGGCGGCACGGCATGCGCGAGCTGCGCCAGGGCGCAGGCAGCCATGCTGACCGATGCTCGGATCCAGTTCATCCCGTCCCCCAACGACTGAAATTCAGGACACGCTCTTCGTGTTCGGCGTGCCGCGCCAGTGTCACACGTTGTTGCATCCGCGTGAAGCCCTCGAGGGCCTGGGCGGACCGGAGGCTGGTGCGTGCAAGCCACGCCGGCACGCCCGCGACCCGCAACAATTTCTGCCAGGGTGCGGGAAGCCAGCGCCGCAACAGCGGGAAGTCGAGGGCCACCATCACTTCGCAGCTACCGGGCTGGCCCTGGCGGCCGGCCCGCCCGAGGAACTGCCGGTCGATGCGTGCCGATGCATTCAGTTGGCACAGGATCACGTGCAGCCCCCCGGTGGCAAGCACCTCGGCGCCCAGCGGGATGTGGGCGCCGCGTCCGGCCATGCTGGTGGCCACGGTGATGCGTCCCGGCGCACCCGCGGCGCCGACGATGTCGCTTTCCTCGCGGTCCTGGCGTGCGTTCAACACCACATGCGGCAGGCCGCGGGCCTGCAGCACGCGCGACAGGGCTTCCGAATCCAGCACGGTTTCCGTTCCCGCCAGCACGGGCCGTCCCTGCGCATGCAGCTGCGCGATCCGGTCCGCGACCGCCTGCCAGAGGCTCGCGCTGTCGGCCAGCAAGCGCGTGCCCTGGTGCTCCACCCGCCGCGGCGTGCGGGGCGGCACCCGCAGCAGGCGCAGGCCGTACACCGCCCGCAGCTCGCCGCCGGCGCCACGCAGGGTGCCGCTGATGCCCGCGAGCCGCAGGTAGCGCACGAAGAAGCGCTGGTAGGTGATCTGCGTCACGGTCACGTTGCGGCGCGTGGCGGGCACGCCTTCCTTCAATTCCACCAGCTGGTGCAGCCCGCGCGACCAGGCGCGGCCCGGCGAGGTGCGGCCGGTGGTCTCGTCGACCAGCACCACCTCGCCATCGCGCACGACGTAGTCGTGGTCGCGCCGCAGCACGTGCCAGGCCGTGATGGCGACCGCGAGCGTGCTCGCGCGGTGCTGCGGATGTCCCAGCAGCGGATGCGGGTCGGCTGGCCACCCCGCCAGCGCCTCTTCGCCCGCGGGCAGCAGTTGGACGGTGCCGGCGTCACGGCGGAAGTGCACGCCTTCGCGCAGGCGCTGCGCGAGCTGCAGTGCGTGGCGCAGGAAGGCCCCTTCGGCCAGCGCCGCAGCCGGCTGCGAGAGCACCAGCGGCACGCGCGCCTCGTCGATCAGCAGCGTGTCGGCCTCGTCCAGGATGGCCATGCACAGGCCGCGCAGCGCCGGGCCCTGGGGCGCGGCCGCTTCGCGCACGCGGCGCTCCAGCGGCGACAGGTCGCCGGGTTGCAGCAGGCCGTCGCGCAGGTAGTCGAAGGCCAGCTCCTTGGCCGTGCAATAGGTGACGTCGGCCGCATAGGCGCCGCGCCGCGCCTGCAGGTCCATGGCCTGCGTGACCGCGCCCACCGAGAGGCCGAGCCGCCGGTAGAAGCAGGCGAGTTCCTCCGCGTCCCGCTGCGCGAGGTAATCGTTGGCCGTCACGACGTGGACGGGGGTTCCTGCCAGCGCCGCGGCCGCGGCCGCAAGCGCCACGGCGGCCGTCTTGCCTTCGCCCGTGTCCATTTCCACCAGGCGCTGGTCGGCCAGCGCGCGCGCCGCCATCAGCTGCTGGCGATGGGGACGCAGGCCCAGGACCTGCGCCATCGCGGCGGCGGCGATGGCAATCGCCTGATGCAGCCACGCCGCATCGCGGCGCGCGTGCGGCTGCCGGCGCAGCGCGGCGAGCGCCGCGTCGACATCCTCGATGGCACGCCAGGACGCATCGAGTCCGGCGGCCGCGCGCTCGAGTGCGGCCGGCCCCAGCGTTGCGCCCCGGCGCTTCGAACGCACGGGCAGTGCCTGCTGCGGATACGTGCCCCAGACAAGGCCGGGGAAAGGCCAGGCGGCCTGCGCGTTCATGCCTGGCCGTTCGGATTGAACTGCTTGATCAGCAGGCGCCGCAATTGCGCGAGGGCCTGCAGGCCGATGGGCTGCGGCGGCAGCACGAGCTTGACCCAGGCCCGGCCGCCGACCGCACCGGCCTGCAGCGCGGGCACTTCGGCATCCAGCAGGAACACGGGCACGCGCGCACGCAGGCCGCTGCTGTCCGCCGGATCCACCGGCACCGGACCGCCGAAGCGGTCGCCCAGGGCCGCCGCGGGCAGGTCCAGCGTCGCGCCGGGCAGGGCGGCTGCGAGCCGCGCGGCGTGAACGCGCTGCGGCGACTCGGCCAGGCGCACTTCCACGCCGCGCACCTGGCCGCGCGTGCGCAGGAAATCGTCTTCCAGCAGCGCGATGCGCACGTGCGCCGGCCCGCCCGCCAGCACGTGCCCCAGCATGGCGCCGCGCTTGACGAAGCTTCCGGGCAGGTCCTGCGGGCGCGCCCACACGACTTCGCCGTCCGCCTGCGCACGCACGTCGAGCTGCGCGAGCTGTTCGTCCACGCGCTCCAGTTCCGCCGCGTTGCGCTCCAGGTCCTCGGCGAGCCCCGCGGCACGCACCGGCTCGGCCAGCAGCGCGCCGTACTGCTGCGCGAGCAGGCCGGTGCGTTCGGAGGCGACGCGCTCGCGCGAGGCCACCAGCACCGGGTCGGCCAGCGCGACGAGCATGTCGCCGGCGCGCGCGTGCGCGCCCTGCGGCCGTTCCAGGCGCTCCACGAAACCGGCGGCGCCGGCGCGCAGCTGCGCCTTGTCCGCGGGCCAGACGACGGCCTGGGTGACGACCTGGTGCGGCGCCGGGATCACGAACAGCACCAGCAGCACCCCGGCGGCGACGATCGCCGCCGCGCGCAAGGAACGCATGCGCAGCGCCGGGTCGCCGCCGCCACCGCTGGCCCAGCGCCAGGCCGTGCGTGCCGCCCACCCGAGCACGACGAGCGCGACCAGCCAGCCGAGCAGCCAGGAATGCGCCCCGACCCAGAACACCAGCGTCGCCATCAGCACGGCACGGTACGCCACGGTTGCGGGTGCGTAGAACGCCAGCCACTTCGCCTCGCCGGGCGCCAGCAGCGGCGGCGGGCCGCCGGCCGGCGCGCCGATCCACGCCCGCCAGCGCCGGCTCCACCAGGCCTGGCTGCGCAGCGCGAGGTTGGGCAACTGCAGGGCGTCGGTGAGGGCGTAGTAGCCGTCCAGCCGCATCAGCGGGTTGGCGTTGAACAGCACGGTCGACACCGAGCAGACCAGCGCGACGACGAGCGCGACATCCCGCAGCAGACCGGGCGCCAGCAGCGTCCACATTGCGAGCGCAACGCAGGCGATCCCCAGTTCCACCACGATGCCCGCCGCACTGACCACGAGGCGCTGCCGGACGGAAGGAAACGCGTTCGCGGCGCTCGCATCCACGTAGGGCGCCGGCGTGAGCAGCATCATCGACAGCCCCAGCTCGAGCACTTCGCCGCCGTAACGGCGCACGGCGAGTGCGTGGCCGGCTTCGTGCAGCAGCTTGACGGCGGGATAGCACAACCAGGCCAGCAGGTAGCTCGAAGGGCTGGCAAAGAGGCGGCGGCTGTCGGCCGCCAGTTCGTTGAACTGCGCGCCGGCCGCAAGCAGTGCGAACAGCAGCGCCACGCACCAGGCCGCGAAGGTCCAGGGATGGAACAGCAGCCGCCCGAGCGGCGCGAGCCGGTCCAGCACCTTGCCGGGGTCCGCGAGCGGCATGCGCAGCGCCAGCGGATTCATCATGCCGCGCCGGCGCCGGCCCGCCTCTTCCGAGCGCCGGGCGAACAGCAGCGAGAGGTGCGGGGCCGCGTCGAAGCGCACCATGCCCGCCTGGAACAGCTGCGACAGCAGCTGCAGCACCTCGTCCTGCGTCGGCGCCTCGTCCCGCAGGCGCGCCAGCTGCCGCTGCCACACCTGTTCCACCGAGGCACGGCCATCGAAGCGCGCGACCACGGCATAGGCGGAGGGATTCAGCCGCACCTGGCGGCCCGAGGCGGGCTCGACCAGCAGGTGCCACAGCTGCCCGCGCACCTCCTGGCGCACGATGCGCAGGCCGGCGACGAGGCTGGCGCGCAGTCCGGCCACGCGGTGCCAGGCGCCGCTGACCAGCGGCTCGCTCACCAGGGCGTCACCTTCCACCAGGCCAGGCGCAGCCAGTCGAGCGCGCGGTGCGCGAACAGCCAGCCCAGGGGCCGCCAGCCGGCGTCGACCTTGGCGACGCCGCTGAGGCCGGGCCGCAGCTGCGCGGGAGCCTGGTCCAGCGCCGCTTCGACCTCGAAGAAGTTGCGGCCTTCGGCGCTGGTGGCCACCGGCACCACGCGGCGCGTGACGAAGGACAGGCTGCTCTCCGGCTGGGCGGCCAGGGCGAGTTCGCCCTTCTGTCCCGGGCGCACGGCGGCGATGTCGCCTTCGTCGATTTCCAGGATCAGCCGGAAGCTGTCGTTGGGCGCGAGCACCATCAGCACCTCGCCGCGCTGCACCGGCGCGCCGAGCTGCTGGCTCAGGTCGCCCTTGATCACCATGCCGTCGAAAGGCGCCTCGATGCGCGCGCGCTGCAGCTGCGTCTCCACCAGCGACAGCATGGCCTGGACCTCCGCTGCCTTGGCCTGGTGGGTGACCATCTGCGCGCGGTCGGCGCGGGCCTGCGCGGCGCGGTAGGCGCTTTCGTGCTGGCGCAGTTCGCTCTCGCGCCGGCGCCGCTCCAGGTCCAGGTCCTGCGAGGCCAGTTCGGCCAGCACGTCGCCCGCCTTCACGCGGTCGCCAGGCCTGGCGTTCGCCTGCTGCAGGTAGCCGTCGGTGGCGGCGACGACCGCGCGCTGCACCGAGCCTTCGAGGCGCGCGGGAGCGGACACGCGCCACGGAACCGGGACCGCCAGCAGCACCACGAGCGCCAGCACCGCGCCGGCGGCGACCTGCGTGCGGCGGCCCGGCGCGGCCAGCAGGTCCTGCACGCTTTGCCGCAGGCGGGCGCGCCAGGGCAGCCCCAGCTGCCGCTTCAATTCGATGACGGGACCGGCCAGGCGCGAGACGTCGTGCAGCAACTGCAGCTCCGCCACGGTGAAGGCACGCGCCGAGCGCTCCAGCGTGATCGCGCCGACGACGCGGGTGCCGTCCACCAGCGGCACGGTGCAGGCGGCACCCGAGCCGGCCAGCTGCCGCTGCGCCAGCGTGATCGGGTCGGTTCCGGGCAGCGGCGGCCACGCGACCGCGTCGGCCTGGTCCAGCGCCTCCTGCATGGCATCGCGCAAGGCGATGGCGGCGGCCTGTCCGCTCTGGAGCTCCGCCGGATGCGAGCTGCCGGCCAGGCGGACGTTGCCGTCTTCCAGCACGCCCACGCTCGCCCGGGCGCATTGCAGCAATTCACCGAGTTCGGCGCAGAACGCGGTCGCCGCGTCCTCCAGGCCGGTGCGCGACAAGGCGGCGGCCAGCGGACGCAGCAAGGCCTCCGCGCTCGCAGCTGTCGCCGCTGCGCGGACGGGAGGGAGGACGGAAGTGGCCTGGTCCATTGTTACAACCAAGCACAATTGTCACGGTCCGTCCCCGCGCACGAAAGTACAAATGCCCGGACGGCCGCTTTGCGGCAGCGAACGGTTGGAACGCCGCTACACGGGGGACGCGGCGAGCGCCCGGAAAGCCTGCACGACCTCGGGCGGCGCCTGCACCAGTTCGATCAGCACGCCCTCCCCGCCCACGGGGAACTCCTCGTTGCCCTTGGGATGGACGAAGCAGATGTCGAAGCCGGCGCCGCCGCGGCGGATGCCGCCCGGGGCGAAGCGCAGGCCCTGCGCCTGCAGCCAGTCGACGGCCTTGGGCAGGTCGTCGATCCACAGGCCCACGTGGTTCAAGGGCGTGGCATGCACCGCGGGCTTCTTCCCGGGGTCCAGCGGCTGCATCAGGTCCACTTCGACCTTCAGCGGCCCTTCGCCGAGGGCGCAGATGTCCTCGTCGACGTTCTCGCGCTCGCTGCGGAAGGTGCCCGTCACCTGCAGGCCGAACAGGTCGACCCAGAGTTTCTGCAGCCTCAGCTTGTCCGGCCCGCCGATGGCGATCTGCTGGATGCCCAGGACCTTGAAGGGACGCGCCGCGCTCATCGCTCGAACTCCACGATCGGCTGGTCGACCGCCAGCGACTCGCCCTTGGCGGCCAGCACCTTGCCGACCACCCCGTCGGCCGACGCGAAGAGCACGTTCTCCATCTTCATCGCCTCGATCACCGCGAGGCGCTCGCCCGCCTGCACCTTCTGTCCCGGCTGCACCGCCACGTCGACCAGCAAACCGGGCATGGGTGAGAGCAGGAACCTGCTCATGTCGGGCGGCGCCTTGAAAGGCATCAGCGCGTGCAGTTCCGCCATGCGCGGCGTGAGCACCAGCGCGTCCAGGCGCGTGCCGTGGTGGGCGATGCGCAGGGCGATGGGGTTCTTGTTGGCGCCGCGCTCCACCTGCGCGGTGAAGGCCTTGCCGTTGACGGTGCCCCGGATGCGGGCGCCGCCCAGGTGCCACTTGCTCGCGAGGGCATAGCGCTTGCCGTTGGTCTCGATCACGCAGGAGCCCGCCTCGTCGTCGAACTGGCCCACCTTGACCGGCTGGTGCGCGTGTCTGCCCTGCGCGTCCAGCTTCACCACGACGTAGTCTTCGCCCACCTTGAACTCGTGCCCGCGCATCTGGCCGCTGATGCCGGCCGCGCGCTCCAGGGCGCGCCGGTTGGCGAAGGCGGCCACGGCCACGAGGAAATCGGGGTCGTCGTGCGGCACGTCTTCGGCCTTGAAGCCGCCCGAATAGTGTTCCGCAATGAAGCCGGTGTTGAAGTCGCCCGCGACGAAGCGCGGATGCGCCAGCAGCGCCGCCTGGAAGGGGATGTTGCTGGAGACGCCGCGGATGACGAAGCCGTCCAGCGCGTCGCGCATCTTCGCGATCGCGTCGTTGCGGTCCTTGCCGTGCACGATCAGCTTGGCGATCATCGAGTCGTAGTACATCGGGATCTCGCCGCCCTCCCCGACGCCGGTGTCCACGCGCACGCCCTGCAGGTGCTCCGTGTCCGAGGCCCACATGGAGGGCTTGGGCGGCTGGAAGCGCACCAGCCGGCCCGTGGAGGGCAGGAAGTTGCGGAAGGGGTCCTCCGCGTTGATGCGGCACTCGATCGCCCAGCCGTCGCGCTTCACGTCGGCCTGCGCCAGCGGCAGTTTCTCGCCGGCGGCCACGCGGATCATCAACTCCACCAGGTCCAGCCCGGTGATGCACTCGGTGACCGGGTGCTCCACCTGCAGGCGCGTGTTCATCTCCAGGAAGTAGAAGGACTGGTCCTTGCCGACCACGAACTCCACGGTGCCGGCGCTCTGGTAGTTCACCGCCTTGGCCAGCGCCACCGCCTGCTCGCCCATCGCCTGGCGCGTCCTGTCGCTGATGAAGGGCGACGGCGCCTCCTCGATCACCTTCTGGTGGCGGCGCTGGATGGAGCACTCGCGCTCGTTCAGGTAGATCACGTTGCCGTGGCTGTCGCCGAGCACCTGGATCTCGATGTGCCGCGGCTCCTCGACGAACTTCTCGATGAACACGCGGTCGTCGCCGAAGCTGTTGCGCGCCTCGTTGCGGCAGGACGTGAAGCCTTCGAAGGCTTCCTTGTCGTTGAAGGCGACGCGCAGGCCCTTGCCGCCGCCGCCGGCCGAGGCCTTGATCATCACGGGGTAGCCGATGTCCTTGGCGATGGCGACGGCCTGCTCCGCGGTCTCGATGGCATCGTTGTAGCCCGGGATCGTGCTGACTTTCGCTTCCTTGGCCAGCTTCTTGGAGGCGATCTTGTCGCCCATGGCCGCGATGGAATAGTGCTTCGGCCCGATGAAGGTGATGCCTTCTTCCTCCACGCGCTTGGCGAACCCTTCGTTCTCCGACAGGAAACCGTAGCCGGGATGCACGGCCTGCGCGCCGGTCTTCTTGCACGCCGCGATGATCTTGTCGGCAACGAGGTAGCTCTCGCGCGAAGCCGCCGGTCCGATGTGCACGGCTTCGTCGGCGAGCGCCACGTGCCGGGCATCGCGGTCGGCGTCGGAGTACACGGCAACCGTCCGGATGCCCATCTTGCGGGCCGTGACGATGACCCGGCAGGCGATTTCGCCGCGGTTGGCGATGAGGATCTTGGTGAACATGTTGAACTCCTTCACCGCAGGGGCGCGGAGCGCGCAGGGAAGGAGGAGGATCCCGTCGAACGGCTCATCTCCGTGCCCCTGTGCGTTCGTTGCGCCCGTGCGGTGAATGTCTTTCTCAAAGGGGGATGTTCCCGTGCTTGCGCCACGGGTTCTCGAGTTTCTTGTCGCGCAGCATGACCAGGGAGCGGCAGATGCGCTTGCGGGTTTCGTGCGGCAGGATCACGTCGTCGATGAAGCCGCGGGCGCCGGCGACGAAGGGGTTGGCGAAGCGGGCCTTGTACTCGGACTCGCGCGCCGCCAGCTTGGCCGGGTCGCCCTTGTCCTCGCGGAAGATGATCTCCACCGCGCCCTTGGCGCCCATGACCGCGATCTCGGCGTTCGGCCACGCAAAATTCACGTCGCCGCGCAAGTGCTTGGAGCTCATCACGTCGTAGGCGCCGCCATAGGCCTTGCGCGTGATGACCGTGACCTTGGGCACCGTGCACTCGGCATAGGCATACAGCAGCTTGGCGCCGTGCTTGATGATGCCGCCGTACTCCTGCGCGGTGCCGGGCATGAAGCCGGGCACGTCCACGAAGGTGATCACGGGAATGTTGAAGGCATCGCAGAACCGGACGAAGCGCGCTGCCTTGATCGAGCTCTTGATGTCCAGGCAGCCGGCCAGCACCAGCGGGTTGTTCGCGACGATGCCCACCGTCTGGCCTTCCATGCGGGCGAAGCCGATCACGATGTTCTTGGCGTAGTCCGGCTGCAGCTCGAAGAAGTCGCCGTCGTCCACCGTCTTGGCGATCAGCTCCTTCATGTCATAGGGCTTGTTCGGGTTGTCCGGCACCAGCGTGTCGAGCGAGAAGTCCATGCGGTCCGCGGGATCGTTGCTGGCGCGGATCGGCGGCTTCTCGCGGTTGTTCAGCGGCAGGTAGTTGTAGAGGCGGCGCAGCATGATCAGCGCCTCCACGTCGTTCTCGAAGGCCAGGTCCGCCACGCCGCTCTTGCCCGTGTGGGTGCTGGCGCCGCCGAGCTCCTCCGCGGTCACCTCCTCGTGGGTGACCGTCTTGACCACCTCGGGCCCGGTCACGAACATGTAGGAGCTGTCCTTGACCATGAAGATGAAGTCGGTCATGGCCGGCGAATACACGGCGCCGCCGGCGCACGGCCCCATGATCATCGAGATCTGCGGCACGACGCCCGAGGCCATCACGTTGCGCTGGAAGACGTCGGCATAGCCGCCCAGCGAGGCCACGCCTTCCTGGATGCGCGCGCCGCCGGAATCGTTCAGGCCGATCACCGGCGCGCCGACCTTCATGGCCTGGTCCATCACCTTGCAGATCTTCTCGGCGTGCGCCTCGGAGAGCGCGCCGCCGAAGACGGTGAAGTCCTGGCTGAAGACGAACACCAGGCGGCCGTTGATCATGCCGTAGCCGGTCACCACGCCGTCGCCCGGGATCTTGTTGTCGGCCATGCCGAAGTCCGTGCAGCGGTGCTCCACGAACATGTCCCATTCCTCGAAGGTGCCTTCGTCGAGCAGCAGCTCCAGGCGTTCGCGCGCCGTCAGCTTGCCCTTCTTGTGCTGGGACTCGATGCGCCGCTCGCCGCCGCCCAGGCGTGCGGCTTCGCGCTTGCTCTCAAGCTGCGCCAGGATGTCGTGCATTTCTTTCTCCGTTGGATTTCATCGCCTCGAGCAGTTGCCGCGCCGCCGTGGAGGCAGCCAGCGTTCCCTGCTCGACTTCTTTGGTCAGTTGCGGCAGCAGCGCCTTCACCGCCGTGTCCTGCCGGAAGGCCTGCTTCAGGCCGTTCTCGATGCGCTCCCACATCCAGGCCAGCGCCTGGTGCTTGCGGCGCGACTGCAGCCTGCCGTTGGCTTCCTGCAGCGAGCGAAAGCGCAGGACGGCCTGCCAGAAGCCGTCCACGCCCTGGGCCTTCAGCGCGCTGAGCTGGATCACCTGCGGGTGCCACTGCCTGGCGTCGTGGTGCATGTGGTCCGGGTTGCCGTGCTGGCCGAGGATGCGCAAGGCGCTGGTGACCTGCGCCTGCGCGCGTGTGGCCGCGTCGCGGTCCAGGTCCGCCTTGTTGATCACCACCAGGTCGGCCAGCTCCATCACGCCCTTCTTGATCGCCTGCAGGTCGTCGCCCGCGTTGGGAAGCTGCAGCAGCGCAAACATGTCGGTCATGCCCGCGACCGCGGTCTCGCTCTGGCCGACGCCCACGGTCTCGACGATCACGACGTCGTAGCCCGCGGCCTCGCACACCAGCATGGCCTCCCGGGTCTTGGCGGCGACGCCGCCGAGCGTGCCGCTGGACGGACTCGGACGGATGTAGGCCTGCGGATGCACGGACAGGTGTTCCATGCGCGTCTTGTCGCCGAGGATGGACCCACCGGAGACCGTCGACGAGGGGTCGATCGTCAGCACCGCGACGCGGTGGCCCTGGCCGACCAGGAACAGCCCCAGCGCCTCGATGAAGGTGCTCTTGCCCACCCCCGGCACCCCGCTGATGCCCAGGCGGAAGGCGCGGCCGGTATGCGGCAGCAGTTCCGTCAGCAAGGCGTCGCCCTGCGCCCGGTGGTCCGCGCGGGTCGATTCCAGCAGGGTGATGGCCTTGGCGATGGCACGGCGCTGTTGCGCCCCGCCGGCCCCGACGATGGCCTGCGCGAGATTCACGATGGGCGAACCCCAGGGGCCCAGGCCTGCGCCGGGACGACGCAGCTCACTGCGTCACTTTCCTGATCTGCTCCAGCACGTCCTTCGCACTGGCGGGGATCGGCGTGCCCGGGCCATAGATGCCCTTGACGCCGGCGTTGTACAGGAATTCGTAGTCCTGCTGCGGGATCACGCCGCCGACGAAGACGATGATGTCCTCGGCGCCCTGCTTCTCCAGCTCCGCGATGATCGCCGGCACCAGGGTCTTGTGGCCGGCCGCGAGCGTGCTGATGCCCACGGCGTGCACGTCGTTCTCGATGGCCTGGCGCGCGCACTCCTCGGGCGTCTGGAACAGCGGGCCCATGTCGACGTCGAAGCCGAGGTCGGCGTAGGCGGTGGCGACCACCTTGGCGCCGCGGTCGTGGCCGTCCTGGCCCAGCTTGGCGACCATCACGCGCGGGCGCCGGCCCTGCTCCTCGGCGAATTGCGCGATTTCCTTCTTCAGGTTTTCCCAGCCCTCGGCCGAGTCATAGGCAGCTGCATACACACCGGTCACCTTTTGCGTATCGGCGCGATGGCGCCCGAAAATCTTCTCCAGGGCTTCGCTCACCTCGCCCACCGTCGCGCGCAGGCGGATCGCCTGGATGCTCAGCTCCAGCAGGTTGCCCTTGCCCGTGCGCGCGGCCGTGGTCAGCGCCTCCAGCGCGGCGTGCACCTTGCCGCCGTCGCGCGAGCCCTTGACCTGCGCCAGGCGCGTGAGCTGCTGCTCGCGCACCTTCACGTTGTCCACCTCGAGGATCTCCAGGTGGTCTTCCTTGGCCAGCTTGTACTTGTTGACGCCGACGATGACGTCCTTGCCGGAGTCGATGCGGGCCTGCTTCTCGGCCGCCGCGGCCTCGATCTTCAGCTTGGCCCAGCCGGAATCGACCGCCCGGGTCATGCCGCCCATGGCCTCGACCTCCTCGATGATCTTCCAGGCGGCATCGGCCATGTCCTGCGTCAGCTTCTCCATCATGTAGCTGCCGGCCCAGGGATCGATCACGTTGGTGATGTGGGTTTCTTCCTGGATGATCAGCTGGGTGTTGCGCGCGATCCGTGCCGAGAATTCGGTGGGCAGCGCGATCGCCTCGTCGAAGCTGTTGGTGTGCAGGGACTGCGTGCCGCCGAACACCGCGGCCATCGCCTCGATCGTGGTGCGCACGACGTTGTTGTACGGGTCCTGCTCGGTGAGCGACCAGCCCGAGGTCTGGCAGTGCGTGCGCAGCATCAGGCTCTTGGGGTTCTTCGCGCCGAAGCCGCTCATGATGCGGTGCCACAGCAGGCGCGCCGCCCGCATCTTGGCGATCTCCAGGTAGAAGTTCATCCCGATCGCCCAGAAGAAGGACAGGCGCCCGGCGAATTCGTCCACGTCCAGGCCCTTGGCCAGCGCCGTCTTCACGTACTCCTTGCCGTCGGCCAGGGTGAAGGCCAGTTCCAGCGCCTGGTTCGCACCGGCTTCCTGCATGTGGTAGCCGGAGATCGAGATCGAGTTGAACTTCGGCATGTTCCGCGCCGTGTACTCGATGATGTCGCCCACGATGCGCATCGAGGGCTCCGGCGGGTAGATGTAGGTGTTGCGGACCATGAACTCCTTGAGAATGTCGTTCTGGATGGTCCCGGAAAGCTGCTCCTGCCGCACGCCCTGTTCCTCGGCGGCGACCACGTAGCCCGCCAGCACCGGCAGCACGGCGCCGTTCATGGTCATGGAGACGGAGACCTTGTCCAGCGGAATGCCGTCGAACAGGATCTTCATGTCCTCCACCGAGTCGATCGCCACGCCGGCCTTGCCGACGTCGCCCACCACGCGCGGATGGTCGCTGTCGTAGCCGCGGTGGGTGGCCAGGTCGAAGGCGACGCTCACGCCCTGGCCGCCGGCGGCCAGCCCCTTGCGGTAGAAGGCATTGGATTCCTCCGCCGTGGAGAAACCCGCGTACTGGCGGATGGTCCACGGCCGCGCCGCATACATCGTGGCTTGCGGCCCACGCAGGAAGGGCGCGAAGCCGGGCAGCGTGTCGGCGTGGGCGAGGCCCGCGAGGTCGGCGGCCGTGTAGAGCGGCTTGACCGTGATGCCGTCCGGCGTCACCCAGTTGAGCGCGTCGACGTTGCCGCCGGGTGCCGACTTGGCGGCGGCTTTCTGCCACTCCTGCAGGGAGACGGGCTTGGGATCGGGTGCGGTCATCGCTTGGGTTCCTGGCACGGGCCGGGCATCCGGCCCCGTGCTCGCTAGTCTAGCGGATTCATAATTATTGATAAAGAATTCTGCCCACCCTAGAATGGGGGGGCCATGTCCGCCATCTCCCTCGCCCCGCGCGCCCTCTACGAGGAAGTCGCCGAGCTCATCCGCCAGCGCATCTTCGGCCGCGAGCTCGAGCCCGGCAGCTGGATCGACGAGGTGAAGCTGGCGCAGGAATACGGGATCAGCCGCACCCCGCTGCGCGAGGCCCTCAAGGTCCTGGCCGCCGAAGGCCTGGTGACCATGAAGGTCCGGCGCGGCGCCTACGTCACCGAGGTGTCCGAGCGCGACCTGGCCGAGGTGTACCACCTCCTTGCCCTGCTGGAAAGCGATGCCGCCGCCGTGGTCGCGGAGCGCGCGACCGCCGCCGAGCTGAAGGAACTGCAGGCGCTGCACGCCGAACTGGCGGCCGCCACCGGCGACCGCGACCGCTTCTTCGCCATCAACGAGCGCTTCCACATGCGGCTGCTGGACATCGCCGGCAACCGCTGGCGCAACCAGATGGTGGCGGACCTGCGCAAGGTGATGAAGCTCAATCGCCAGCACTCCCTGCTGAAGTCGGGCCGGATCGAGGAGTCGCGGGCGGAGCACGCCGCCGTCATGCAGGCGCTGGCCGCGCGCGACCCCGAGGCGGCGCGCGCGCGCATGCAGGAGCACTTCCGCAACGGGCTGGAAGCGGCGGTTTGAGGCCCTAGTCGCGGTCCACGGAGCTCGCCTGCTCCACGTGCAGGGCCACGATGCAGCCCTGGCGCAGCTCGATGCCCACGTTCACCCACTGCACCGCCTCCGCCTGCGAGGCCAGCGTCACCACGCCGGTGGCATCGGCGTGGGTGCGCCATGGGCCGGGCTGCGCGCGGAAAGGAAGGCAGGTCTGCTCCGCAAGCTCCAGGCTTTGCGCCAGCAGCCAGCGGTAGCGCCCGGCGCCCGCGGCCATGGGGTCGAGGGTGGCGGGAGCGAGCACGAAGCGATGGCCGCCTATGCGCACCATGCGTGTCCGCGGCCCGGCGCCCAGCGCGTCCCGCAGCACCGGGCGCAGGTCCTGCCCGCTGGAGGCGGTGGCCAGCGCGAGGTCGGACAGGCGCACCAGTTCTTCGCTCACCCCCTCCACCCCGCCGGACTTTGGCGAGGCGGCGCAGCCCGCAAGCAGCGCCATGGCGGCGAAGGCTGCAAGGGCCGCGCGCATGGAGACCTCACCCCACCGTCGGCCGCGCCACGGTCGGACGCGCCACCGGCTGCGCCTGCGCCAGCATGTCCGCCAGGGCGGCGCAGCGCGCCTGCAGCACCGGGAGGTCCTCGGTCGCCGCCGCCTGTTCCAGGTCGCGGCTGGCGCTGCTGGCCGCCTTGAAGCCGTACATGGCCAGGCTGCCCGCGAGCTTGTGCGCGTTGGTGCGGATCGCATCGCGGCGGCCGGCCGCGACGGCGGCCGCCAGTTCCTCGGCGATCTGGCGGCGCGAGGACAGGAATTCCGGCATCAGCGCCATCAGGCCCGGTTCCACCAGGATGTATCCATCGTCGCCGGCCGCCTCGCTCGCGCGCGCCACCGCCGCCGCCGGGTCCTGGCCGCGCAGCACGGCGAACACCTCCTCGCGCGACGAGGGCTTGGCGAGATAGAGATCGAACCCCTGCTCCAGGCACTGCTTGCGCGTGGGCTCGTCATCGTGGGCGGAGAAGGCGGCGATGAGGCTGGGCGCCTGGCCGCGTTCGCGCTGCAGCGCCCGGATCTGCCGCACGGCCTCCTGGCCGCCCATCACCGGCATTTCCAGGTCCATGAAAATCACGTCGGGGCGGGACTCGCGCGCCAGTTGCAGGGCGATGCGCCCGTTCAGCGCCGTGCGCACGGTCAAGGGCGGGCTGGGCAGCAGGCTCTTGAGGACCACGCTGTTGTATTCGTCGTCGTCCACGACCAGCACCGACAAGGCCGGCAGTTCCCTGGGGGCGGGGGCGCCGTGCGGGCTGGCGCGCCCGGGGTGCGCCTGCAGCGGCGGCGCGGCATGCCACAGCGGCAGCCGCAGCGCCAGTGTCGTGCCCTCGGGGTCCGAGGTCATTCGCAGCGACCCGCGCTGCACCCGGGCCATCAGGCGCGCCGAATACGCCCCCAGGCCGGTGCCGTCGCCCTTGCCGTGGCTGGCGTACTTCTCGAAGAACCGGTCGCGCACCTCGCGCGGCACCTCGCCCGCGTTGTGGATGTCCAGGGCGACGGCGTCCCCGTTCTCGTCGCTCAGGCGGCGCAGCGCCACGCGGACCTCGGCGCCGTCGGGCGAAGCTTCCAGCGCGTTCTTCAGGAGGTTGGCGAGCGTCGAATAGCACAGGAGCTCCTCGCCCTGGGCGTAGACCGGCTGGGCGGGCAGGTCCAGGACGATGCGCAGGTCCTTGGAGCGGGCGTGCGCGCCCAGCTCGCGCGTGACCGTCTGGACCAGCGCCGCCAGGTCCACGGCCTGGGCGCGCAGCCGGTAGGTGCCCTCCTCCATGCGGAACAGGTCCAGCGACAGGTTGACCATGCTCAGGACCCGCAGCGCGGCGCGCTCCACGGTCCCCAGGAGTTCATCGTCCTCCGGGGCGAGGGTGCGGCGCTCCCGCAGCAGCCGGGGCACCGTGGCGATGCTGGCCAGCGGCGTCTTGAGGTCGTGGCGGGCGATGCGCTCGACCTCCTCGCGCAGGCGGAAGGCCTCGCGCAGCGCCTGGTTCTGGTCCTCCAGCTGGTGCACCAGGGCGTCCAGCCGCTCGCGCTGCTCGGCTTCCTTGGCATGCTGGGTGTCCGCGATGTAGGAAAAGATGTTGGTGAAGACCACCAGCAGTGCCAGCGTGACGGCCACGCGCGCCGTCAGTTCCGGCCCCAGCTGCATCCAGGCGAAGGGCACCGTGACCAGGATCAGGGTGATATTGGCCAGGTTCGCCCGCCGCCGGGGCAGCATGAAGTGGAACAGCAGGATGCCCGGGTAGACCCACAGCACGCCGATCAGGCCGTTGCGGTACATCGCGGCACCCAGGCCCAGGAGCGAGGCGATGAAGATGGCTTCGGGCGGCACCAGCGCGTGACGCCCCCGGGCGATGGCGAACGCGTTGATCAGGAGGCAGAGGACGAAGGCGGTGGTGACGACCCCCAGGATCAGGCGGCCCTGGAAGAAGTTGTTGATCGCGAAGGGCCCGAGCAGCACCGTCCCGGTGATCGACAGGCCCATGAAGATCTTCTCGCGGTGGGCCTCGACGAAGCCCTCCGGATGGAAGCGGCCGGGCGCCTCGCCGGCCGCCGCACGTAGCCCCATCGAAGGCGATTGCTCGGGCACTTAATCCTTTCCTCCTGCTTTCCGGCCCGATGATACGGGGGAGCGCGGCCGTGGGATAGTGGCGCGAGGGGGTCGTACGGCCTTTGGGCCCATGGAGTAGCAGGAGACTGCAACAAAGCATGGCGCCGCCCCAGGCCCCGGCACCGCGGGTGGGGCCGACCCTGCCGCCGAGGCTGCTAGCCCGCCTGCCGCGCGATCGCGTCCCGCAGGTCCCCGGGAACGGCGATGGCCGCATGCGTTTCCAGCGAGGTGGCCACGACCACCTGGCGCATGGCCATGCGCAGCTCCCCTGCCGCCGCTTCGCAGCGCAGCGCCAGGGTCAGGGACTTGCCGCCCAGGCGCTCCACCTGCAGGGACAGCACCACGTCGTCGCCGAAGCGGCTCACGGCGCGGAAATCGGCCTCCAGGCGCACCGTGGGCAGGCCGATGCGGCGGCGGCTCACCAGGTCGGCGAAGCCTATGCCCAGCGGCCCGTCGACCCAGTCCTCCAGCAGGCCGTTGAACATCACGAAGTACTGGGGATAGAAGACGATCCCGGCGGGGTCGCAGTCGGAAAAGCGGATGCGGCGGGGCTGCTGGAAGGCGCTCACATCACCTCCCCGCCGGACACCGAGATCGCCTGACCCGTGACGGCCGATGCGCCCTGCCCGCACAACCAGCGCACCGCGTCGGCCACTTCCTGCGGCTGGACGATGCGCTGCTGCGGGTTGCCGGCGGCGAACTGCGCGCGCGCCTCCTCCTGGCTGCGCCCGGTCTTGGCCACCACGTTGGCGATGCTCTCGCGCAGGATGTCCGTTTCGGTGTAGCCGGGGCAGACGGCGTTGACGGTGATGTTCCTGCGGGCGAGTTCCAGGGCGAGCGAGCGCGTGAGCCCCAGCACCCCGTGCTTGGCCGCGACATAGGCGCTGACGTAGGCATAGCCTTTCTGGGCGGCCGTGCTGGCGATGTTGACGATGCGCCCGCCGCCGGCGGCCAGCAGGTCCGGCAGCACCGCCTGGGTGCACAGGAAGGTGCCGGTGAGGTTCACGTCCAGCATCTGCTGCCAGAGTTGCAGCGTGGTCCGGGCGAACGGGGCGCTCTCCGCCTGGCCCGCGTTGTTCACGAGGAGGGTGACCGGCCCGCGGGCGGCGCGCGCCTGCGCGAACGCGGCGTGCACCTGCGCCTCGTCGGCGACATCGGCGACGACGAAGCCGTGCTCGCCGGGCAGCTCGCGCGCCAGCGCGGCCAGCGCCTCTGCCTTGCGTCCGAGCAGGGTCACGCGCGCGCCCTCGGCGGCGAGCATGCGGGCGATGGCCGCGCCTATGCCGCGCGCCGCGCCGGTGACCAGGGCGTGTCGGCCTTGCAGGGATGAGGTCATGGGGTTCTCCGTGTCGTCGTCCTCCCCGCGCAGGGAGATCCAGGGCGTCCCGGGTCCCGGACTGCCCGGGGAAGACGGGTTGGCTTCAGGGGGCGCTGCGGTCCCAGCAGCCAGGCAGGACGCCGAGCTCGCGCAGCTTGTATTTCTGGACCTTGCCGTTCTCGGTGCGGGGGAGTTCGGGCAGGACGGCGATGTAGCGCGGGATGGCGAACTTCGGCAGCCGCGCCGTGCAGAAGTCGGCGAGCTCCGCCGGCAGGGCGAGCGCGCCTTCGCGCAGCACGACGGCGGCCATGACCTCGTCTTCCGCCAGCTCCGAGCGTACGGGGTACACCGCCACCGAGGCGACCGCGGCATGCGCCATCAGCACCTGCTCGACTTCCCAGGACGAGATGTTCTCCCCGCGCCGCCGGATCGCGTCCTTGATGCGGTCGACGAAGCGGAAGGCGCCGTCGCCCTCGCGCACCACCCGGTCCCCCGTGTGGAACCAGAGGTTGCGCCAGGCCTCCACGGTCTTGTCCGGCTTGCCGAAATAGCCGCTGGCGAAGGCGAAGGGCTCGCTGGCGCGCAGCACCAGTTCGCCGGCCTCGCCCGCGGGCAGTTCGTTGTCGGCGTCGTCGACCACGCGGGCGTCGAAGCCGGGACGCAGCCAGCCCATGACGCCGCGGCGGGGCGAATCGGGGGCGGTGGCGATCACGAAGTTCGTCTCCGTCGAGCCGTAGCCTTCCAGCAGCAGCACGCCGGTGCGCTCGCGGAAGGCGGCGCCCGCCGCTTCCGGCACGCCAGGACCGAGCCCGATGCGCACGCGGTGGTCGCGCTCCGCCGCAGCCACCGGCTGCGCCAGCAGGATGGGCACCATGGCACCGAGCAGGTAGACCACCGTGGCGCCCGTGCGGGCCATGGCCGGCCAGAAGCCGGAGGCCGAGAAGCGCTCCAGGAAATGCACGCGGCAGCCGGCGACGGCGGCCTGCGCGAAGGTGTTCAGCGCATTGACGTGGAACAGCGGCAGGGTCGTGCACAGCACGTCGTCCGCGCCCACGCCCAGCACGTCGGCGCTGTTGGCGCCCCACCAGAAGTACTGGGCATGCGGGCACAGCACGCCCTTGGACGGGCCGGTGGTGCCCGAGGTGTAGAGGATCGCGAAGGTATCGGAGGGCTGCACCGCGGCCGGCGCGACCGCTTCGGCGGGCGCCGGCCAGGGATTGACGCGCACCGCGCCGATGTCCGCCTTTGCGCCCTGCGCCCCGACCACCCACACCTGCTGCAAGCCGGTGGCGGCGAGGTCGGCGGTGCGCAGGCGCTCCAGGAAGGCCTGCTCTATCACCAGCAGCCTCGCGCCGCTGTCGGCCAGCAGGTACTGGATCTGGGGACCCATGGAGGCGCTGTTGATCGGCACCGAAGCCGCGCCCATCCAGCCGCATCCGAGCACGGTCTCCAGGAACTCGGCGCGGTTGGAACACATGACGGCCACGCGGTCGCCCTGCTCCACGCCCACCGCGCGCAGCGCGCCAGCGCGCCGGGCCGCGGCCGACGCCGCGTCCTGGTGCCGCCATTCCGCCCCGGGCATCGCGAGGAAGGGGCGCGCGCCGAACAGCCGCGCCTGGCGTTGCAGCAGGCCGGGCAGCGTGCGCTCGCCGGGCGGCAGCAGCCACTCAGTCTTCATCGGTCGCGCCGCCCAGGTAGGTGGCCTGCACCCGCGGGTCCACGGCCAGGTCCTGCGAGGGGCCGCTGAGCGCGACCTCGCCGGTCTCCAGCACGTAGGCCTGGTCCGAGCTGTCGAGGGCCGCGCGGGCGTTCTGCTCCACGAGCAGGATGGACACGCCTTCGCTGCGCAGGCCGCGCACGAAGCTCAGGATCTCCTGCACGATCAGGGGCGCCAGGCCCAGGCTGGGCTCGTCCAGCATCAGCAGGCGCGGCGAGGACATCAGCGCCCGGCCCAGGGCCAGCATCTGGCGCTCGCCGCCGGAGAGCGTGTCGGCCCGCTGCGCCCGGCGCTCGCCCAGGCGGGGAAAGCGTTCGCAGACGAAGTCGATCTGGCGCCTGAGGGCGCCGCCGCGCAGCTTGCGCGGGAAGGCGCCCAGCATCAGGTTGTCCAGCACCGTCAGCTCGCCGAACAGCTCGCGCTTCTCGGGCACCAGGCACAGGCCGCGCTCGACGCGCGCCTCGACGTCCAGGCTGTGCAGGTCCTGGCCCTCGAAGCGCAGCTTGCCCTTGGAGGGCAGCAGCCCCATGGCCGCGGCCAGCAGCGTGGTCTTGCCGGCGCCGTTGGGGCCGATCACGGACACGATCTGGCCAGGCTCCAGCGTCAGGGTGACGCCGCGCACGGCATCCACCTGCCCGTAGGAGACGTGCAGGTCTTCGACTTCCAGCATCGCGGTCATGCTGCAGCTCCCACCGCGGCCTTGCGCGGCGCATCCCCGACGGACCCGGCCGGCGGCGTCGCCACCGGCCCGCCCAGATAGGCAGCCTGCACGTCGGGGTTGGCGCGCACGGCGGCGGGCACGCCCTCGGTCAGCTTGGAGCCGAAGTTCATCACGACCAGGCGGTCCACCAGTTTCATCACGAAGTCCATGTCGTGTTCGACGATCAGGATGGTCACGCCCTCGGCGCGCAGCTTGCGCAGCAGTTCGCCCAGTTCCTGCTTCTCCTTGCGGCGCAGGCCGGCGGCCGGCTCGTCCAGCACCAGCAGCACGGGGTCCGCAGCGAGCGCGCGGGCGATTTCCAGGATGCGCTGCGTGCCCAGCGGCAGGCTGCCGGCCAGTTCGTGCGCCCGCTGCGCCAGGCCGATGCGATCGAGCTGGCGCCAGGCCTCGGCCATGATCTGGGCTTCCTCGCGCCGGTCCAGGCGCAGGCCCGCGGACAGCAGGCCCGCATGCGTGCGGCCATGCGCGCCGAGCGCGACGTTGTCCAGGAGGGTCATGTGCGGGCGCAGCTTCACGTGCTGGAAGGTGCGCGCCATGCCGCGGTTGGCGATCACGCGCTGCGGCAGGCCGCCGACGCTCTCGCCCAGGAACTCCACGCTGCCGCTGGTCATGGGCGCCGTGCCCGTGAGCAGGTTGAACATGGTGGACTTGCCCGCGCCGTTGGGGCCGATCAGGCCGACGATCTCGCCGGCGGCGACCTCGAAGCTGACGTTGTTGACCGCCACCAGGCCGCCGAAGCGCTTGACCGCATCACGCACCGCGAGCACCTTGGCGCCGCGCGCCGGCAGCTGGCGACGCGCCAGCGGCGGCGCCGCGGGCGGCTGCGTCGCTTGCGCGTGCGCGAAGCGGCCGCGGGTCCAGCGCGTCACGAAGCCCATGAGGCCGGCGCGCGCATAGTGCAGCAGCAGCAGGAACAGGATGGCGAAGCCCACCGCCTGCAGCTCGCCGCCGCGCTGGGTGAACAGGGGCAGCACGTCCTGCAGCGCGTTCTTCATCACCAGCACCAGCGCGGCGCCCACCAGCGCGCCGCTCAATTGGCCCAGGCCACCCGCGACCGCCATCAGCAGGTACTCGATGCTGGCCCGCACGTCGAACGGCGAAGGGCTCACGAAGCGGTTGGTGTGCGCGTAGAGCCAGCCGGCCACGCCCGCGAGCAGCGCCGCCAGCACGAACAGCGTCAGGCGCACGCGGAACGCATCCGCGCCCACGCTCGCCAGCAGGATCGCGCCGCCGCGCAGGCTGCGGATGGCGCGGCCGGACCGCGACTGCAGCACGTTGTACGAGAACAGCACGCCCAGTCCGACCACCAGCCAGATCAGGTAGTACATCGCGCGGGGATCGGCCAGCGACAGACCGCCCAGCATCAGGGCCGGGATCTTGGACAGGCCCGTGTGGCTGCCCAGCGCCTGCATGTTGCCGAACAGCAGTGCGATCGACAGGCCCCAGGCGATGGTGGACAGCGGCAGGAAGTGCCCGCCCAGGCGCAGCGTCAGCAGGCCGATGGCCAGCGCGGCGACGCCGGTGAGCAGCAGCGCGAACAGGAGGCCGACCCAGGGCGAGTAACCCTGCACCGTCGTCAGCCAAGCCGTCGCATAGGCGGCGATGCCCACGAAGGCGGCCTGGCCGAAGGAGGTCGCGCCGCCGACGCCCGTCAGCAGCACCAGGCCCAGGGCGACGAGCGCGCTGATGCCGATGTCGTTCAGCAGGCTGACCCCGAAGTTGCCCAGGACCAGGGGCAGGAGGCCCAGGATGGCAACGACGGCGGCCAGCAGGAGGATGCGGGAGCGGTTCATTGGTCGATCTCCTCCACCTCTTCCTCCGGATGCCGCGTCATCGCCGAGCGCATCATCAGCACCGGGATCAGCAGGCTGAACACGATCACGTCCTTCAGCGCGCCGCTCCAGAAGGAGCCGAAGCTCTCCACCACGCCCACCGCCAGCGCGCCGAGCGCGGTGAGCGGATAGCTCACCAGGCCGCCGATGATGGCGGCGACGAAGGCCTTGAGGCCGATCAGGAAGCCCGAGTCGTAGTACATGGTCGTCACCGGCGCGACCAGCACGCCGATGAGGCCGGCCAGCACGCCAGCGAAGGTGTAGGCGAGCAGCGCCGTGCGGGCGGGACGGATGGCCACCAGGCGCGCGCCCACGCGGTTGACCGCTGTCGCGCGCAGCGCCTTGCCGATGGCCGTGCGCTCGAAGGCCAGGAAGAACATGCCGCTGAGCACGATGGCCGCCGTCATCATCAGCAGCACCTGGCCGCTGACGGAGAAGCCCCCGGGCAGCGCCAGCGCGCCGTCGGCGAGCGGCGCCGTGCGCGAGCCTTCCGGCCCGAAGAACAGCAGGCCGAGGCCGGACAGCAGGAAGTGCAGCGCCAGCGAGGCGATCAGCAGCACCAGCGTGGACGCGTCGGCGATGGGCTGCAGGGCGATGCGCGCCACCAGCGGGGTGATCGGCACGACCAGCAGGATCGCGCTGGCGATGAACACGGCATGCGGCAGCTGCTGGCCCCCCACCGCCCACGCGAGCAGGCAGGGCAGGATCGGCAGCACGCCCCAGCCCAGAAGGGCGCGCGGGATGCGCGCGTAGTCACCGCGCCGGGCGAGCGACACGACTTCCACCACGACCGCCAGCGCGGCCAGCGTCAGCACCAGGCCGATGGTGGCGGGACGGCGGCCCGCCTCGAACGCCGCGAGGGTCAGGGCCGAGAAGGCCGCGACATCGCCGAACGGGACGAACACCACCCGCGTGACGGAAAAGATCAGCACCAGACCCAGCCCGGCCAACAGGTACACCGCCCCGTTCGCCAGGCCGTCGATGCCCAGGATGAGTGCTACGTCCCAAGTCATTTCAGCAATCTCCAGAACTCAAAATCGGGCTCGGCTCGCGATCACGCGCGGCCGAACCGAGTGCCGCCGCGGAACCGGCTTGGCCGGGCCGCTGGGGGCGCCCCCTCGGGGGGAGGCGCCGCAGGCGCTTCGCGGGGGTCAAGGCACCAGCTTCCACTGCCCGTTGTCGAGCTTGACGATCACGCGAGCGCGCTCGTCCACGCCGTACAGCTCGCCCTTCTTGAAGTTGTAGACGCCGTGCACGCCCACCACTTCCTTGGTGGTCATGATCGCGTCGCGCAGGGCCACGCGGAAGGCCGGCGTGCCGGGTTCGGCGGTCTTCAGGGCGCGCGCCGCCGCATCGGCGAACACGAGGTAGCCGTCGAAGGAATAGGCGGAGAACGCGTCGGTGGTCGGCGCGCCATTCACCTTCTGGAAGGTGTTGCGGAAGTCCAGGCTGATCTTCTTGGTCGGATAGCCGTCCGGCAGTTGCTCGGCGACGATGATCGGGCCGGTGGGGACCTGCGTGCCGGAAGCGGCGGCGCCGCCAACGCGCACGAAGTCCGCGTTGATCAGGCCGTGCTGGCCGTAGATGGGGCCCTTGAAGCCGCGCTCGGCCAGCGTCAGGTAGGGCAGCGCGCCCGGCGTGCCGGCGCCGCCGGTCATCACGGCATCGGGACGCGCGGCGATGATCTTGAGCACCTGGCCGGTGACGGACTGGTCGGCGCGCGCATAGCGCTCGTTGGTCACGACCTTGATGCCGGCCTTCTCGGTGGCCTTCATCAGCGCGTCGTACACCAGGTCGCCCCAGGCATCGGAGAAGCCGATGTAGGCCACGGTCTTGGTGTTGGCCTTCTTCATCCGCTCGACCACCGCGTCCACCATCAACTGCGTGGGCTGGGCGACGGTGACCGTCCAGTCCAGCTCCTTGCCCTTGAGCGCGATCGGCGTGAGGCCGATGAAGGGCGTGCTGGTATCGGCCGCCACCTGCGCCATGGCGATCGCGGCGGGCACGCCCGAGGTGCCCATGATCACGTCGACCTTGTCTTCCTCGATCAGCTTGCGGGCGTTGCGGCCGGCGGTGGTCGGGTCGGAGTTGTCGTCCAGGACGATCAGCTGCACCTTGCGGCCGGCGATCTCCGGCTTGTAGGCGATGGCGGCCTGCATGCCTTTCGCGTAGGGCACGCCCAGCGAAGAGTTGGGCCCGGAAAGCGAGACGCTCAGCCCCACCTTGAGGTCGGCGGCGGAGGCGAGGCCGGTGAGGCCGAGGGCGAGCGAGGCGGCCACGAGGGCACGGCGGGAGAGAGCGTTCATCTAGGTGGTCTCCAGGTCAAGGGCTTGCTCAGGGAAAGAGCTGGATCGCGGGCAGGGGCTCCCCCGCGTCCAGCAGGTCGACCCGCTTGAGGCGGATGCGCCATGCGTCGCCCGACCGCACGAGGCGGTGCGTGGCCGTTCCCGCGAGCTGCAGCTGGCGCGCACCGCGGGATTCGATGTAGAGGAAAGGCGTGCGCAGCTCGCAGGTGCCGGCCGCATCGTCGGCGGCCACCAGCTGCGAAGGCTGCAGCACGTGCTGGCAGCGGCTGCGCGGATGCTGCGAATGCGCCTTGGGGTTCTTCAGCCGCTGCACCCGCAGGGACAGCAGCAGGTGGTCCTCGTCGGCCAGCGAGACATGCGCCGCGTCCTCCGCCTGCGCGGCGCCAAGCAGCGGCACCCAGTAGCGGCCGTCGTCGGCGAACAGGGCCAGCCAGTCGTCGAAACGCTGCTCGTCGATCAGCCGCGCTTCGTGGGCGATGAAGTCGAGCGCGTTCATTCCATGTCCACCGTCATGTACTGCGCCCAGGCGCGGAACTGGTTGCGCATCAGCAGCTCGTTGGTGCCGTTGACCTCGCGCTTGCCGCCTTCGAGCTCGGCGCGGTCGAAATCGCGGTGCAGGCTCACCCAGTCGTTGCGCCCGGCCTTGAGGCCTTGCTGGATGCTCTCGAACAGGTGCACGTCGTCGTGGGCCACCACCGACATGGGCGAGAACACCAGGCGGTTGTAGGTCATCGCGCGCTCGAACAGCACGTCGGGCGCGCCTTCGGCACGCAAGCTCCAGGCCTCGATCAAGGTGCGGTCGGCCGCCAGCGGACGGATCACGCGGATCGCCTGGGGCGAGCTCTTCACCGACAGGCTGGGGAAGCACACCGAGTTCTGCGGCGAGCGCTGCAGGATCTCGGTCGTGCGCTCGGCGCCATGGGCGGCGCGCAGCGCCTCCTCGTACTCGGGCACCTGCGCGTAGCCGGAATGGATGCTGAAGTTCACCCCGAGCATGCTGTGTCCGTTGGGGTAGACGCGGCCGCCCATGCGGTCGAAGAAGTCGTAGCCGGCGCCGAAGGGCAGGATCTGCTCCATGGCCATCGGCTTGGGTTCGTCGGCAGGCTTGCCCTGCCACAGGATGTTGGCGGCGGCCGTCGCCGACTCGTGCGCCGACTGCGGGTGCACGGTGTCGTTGATGTTCTCCAGGTACATCTTCCAGTTGCAGTGGACGATGTTGCGCAGGATGCCGCCCTCGACCTTCAGCTTGCCGGTGGGCGAGCGGTCGACCAGGTTGTCGATCGCGCCCAGCACGTCGCCGAAATAGGAGCGGAAATCGGGGCCGCCCTCGTTCACCTTGGCGAACACGAAGTCGCGGTAGACCTCCACGTTCTTCAGCGCGCCCATGCCCTGCCCCGACTCGCACTCCTTCAGGCGCGTGCCTTCGTAGCCGTTCTTGATCGGGATGGCCAGCGGCGAGCCGTCCAGCTTGTAGGTCCAGGCGTGGTAAGGGCAGCGGAAGAACTTGCCGGTGCTGCCGCAGGCGTCGGTGGCGAGCGGCATGCCCTTGTGGGCGCAGCGGTTGTTCAGCACGCGGATGCCGCCGTCGGCCTGCCGCACCATCAGCAGCGGCTGGCCGGCGATCTCCACGCTCACGTAGTCACCGGCGTTGGGCACCTGGCTCGCGTGGCCGACGAAGTTCCAGGTGTTGGCAAAGAAATGGCGCTGCTCCAGGCGGAACAGTTCCTCGCTCAGGTACAGGTCGCGGTGGACGCGATCTTCCTGCACCAGGGCGAGGATGTCGTTGCGGGTCGGCGCCATCGTCGTGCTCCCTTACTGGGCCAGCTTCCATTGGCCCTTCTCGAGCCGGATCATCACGGCGCCCCGGCGGTCCAGGCCGTTCGGGTCGTCGCCGTTGAAGTTGAAGACGCCGTGCGTGCCGACCAGTTCCTTGGTCTGGCCGATCGCGTCGTGCAGCGCCTGGCGATAAGCCGCCGTGCCCGGCTCGGCCTTGTTGCCCACGCGGGTCGCGGCGTCGGCGAACACCAGCCAGGCGTCGAAGGTGTAGGCGGAGAAGGCGTCGGCGGGATACTCGCCGTGCTTCTTCTTGTACGCCTCGCGGTACTCGATGCCGATCTTGCGCGACGGATTGCTGGCGGGCAACTGGTCCGCGACTTGGACCGGCCCGCTGGGCAGCAGGATGCCGTCGCCCGCCTTGCCGACCACGCGCACGAACTCGGCGTTCACCAGGCCGTGCGTGCCGTAGAGCCCGCCCTTGTAGCCGCGCTCGGCGAGCGTGAGGAAGGGCAGCGCGCCGGGCGTGCCCGAGTTGCCGGCGAAGATCGCATCGGGGCGCGCCGCCATGAGCTTCAGCACCTGGCCGGCGACGGAGGAGTCGGAGCGGCCATAACGCTCCTGCGCCACGATCTTGATGCCGGCGGGTCCCGCCGCCTTCTCCAGCGCCGCCAGCGTCTGGTCGCCCAGGGCGTCCGAGAAGCCGATGAAGCCCACCGTCTTTACGCCGTTGGCCTTCATCTTGTCGACGACGGCCGAGACCACGAGCGGGAAGGACTGCGAGACGGTGACGGTCCAGCCGCCGTCGTCCGCCGGCACGCTCACCGGCGTGGGCGAGATCAGCGGCGTCTTCGTTTCGCGCGCGACGGCGGCGATGGCCATCGCGCCGGGAACGCCGGAGGTGCCGATCAGCACGTCCACCTTGTCTTCGTTCACCAGCTTGCGCGCGTTGCGCGCGGCGGTGGCGGGATCGGAGGCGTCGTCCAGCACGATGACCTGCACCTTGTGGCCGGCGATGGTGCCCTTGTACGACTCGGCGACCTGCAGGCCCTTGTTGTAGGGAATGCCCAGCGCCGACGCCGGGCCCGACAGGGAGGTGATGAAGCCCACCTTGAGGTCGGCGGCCAGCAGCGGCGCGGCGAGCACCAGGCCCGCGGCGAGCGTGCCCATGCGGAATGCGAACTTCGTTTTGGTCATGGTCTTCTCAGTCATCTTCTCTTTGCAGCTTCTCTTCGACAGCGCGTTGCCGAACCCAGTGCCACCGCGGAACCGGCTTCGCCGGGCCGCAGGTGGCGCCCCCTCGAGGGGGAGGCGCCCAAGGCGCTTCGGGGGTGGGTCAATTCACCAGCTTCCACTCGCCCTTTTCCAGCTTGACCATGACGCGCGAGCGCTCGTCGGAGCCGTAGCGGTTGTCGGGCTTGAAGTTGTAGACGCCGTGCGTGCCCACCAGCTCCTTGGTGTTCACGATGGCATCGCGCAGGGCGAGGCGGAACTGCGGCGTGCCCGGTTCCGCCTTCGTGGCCAGCGCGCGCTGCGCGGCATCGGCGAACAGCAGCCAGGCGTCGAAGGAATAGGCGGAGAAGGCGTCGGTGGGCACCGCGCCGTTGGCCTTCTGGTAGGCCGCGCGGAAGTCCATCGCGACCTTGCGGATCGGGTTGCTCTCGGGCAGCTGCTCCGCGACGATCACCGGGCCGGTGGGCGCCAGCAGGCCTTCGACGGACGCACCGCCCACCCGCACGAAGTCCGGGTTGATCAGGGCGTGGGTGCCATAGATCTGGCCCTTCCAGCCGCGCTCGGCGAGCGCGCGGTAAGGCAGTGCGCCGGGCGTCCCGGAAGTACCGGTCAGCACGGCGTCGGGCTTGGCCGCCACGATCTTCAGCACCTGGCCGGTGACCGAGGTGTCGGCCCGGGCGAAGCGCTCGTTGGTCACCACCTGGATGCCGGCGGCCTTGGCGGCGGGCACCAGCGAGTCGTACACCAGGTCGCCCCAGGCGTCGGAGAAGCCGATGTAGCCCACCGTCTTGACGCCGCTCTTCTTCATGCGTTCGACGACGGCGTTGACCATCAGGGGCGCGGGCTGCGGCAGGGTGACCATCCAGGCGCCGTCCTCGCCGGGCAGGTTGGCGTTGGCGATGGAGATCAGCGGGGTCCTGGTCTCGCGCGCGACCGCGGCGATGGCCAGCGCGCCCGGCGAGCCGGCCGTGCCGATCACCACGTCGACCTTGTCCTCCTCGATCAGCTTGCGGGCATTGCGCGCGGCGGTGGCGGGGTCGGAGGTGTCGTCCAGCGCGACCAGCTGCACCTTGTGGCCGCCGATCACCGACTTGTAGGCGGCCGCGGCCTTGATGCCCTTCTCGTAAGGGATGCCCAGCGAGGACACCGGCCCGGACAGCGAGGTGATGAAGCCCACCTTGAGGTCGGCGGCCAGGGTGTTCAGGGCGAGGCCGGCGCCCACGATGGCAGCGGCGATGGTCTTGAGTTTTCTCACTTTGTCTCCTCTAGAGGGAAATGCTGCCGATGCTGGCGCCGCCGCAGACGTAGAGCGACTGGCCGGTGATGAAGCCGGCATCGGGGTGGATGAAGAAGGACACGGCGCGCGCCACGTCCGCCGATTCGCCGATGCGCCCCACCGGGATGGACGCGGCCAGCTTCTGCTCGCGTTCGCTGCCCGAAGGGATCACGTCGTAGAACATCTCCGTGTGCACGGGGCCGGGCGCGACCACGTTGACCGTGATGCCGTGCGGCGCCAGTTCCAGCGCCCAGGTGCGGGCCAGGCCCAGCATGCCCGACTTGGTCGCGGAATAGGCCGTGCGGGTCTGCGCACCGAGGGCGGCGCGGGAGGACATCAGCAGGATGCGGCCGAACCTGCGCTCGCGCATGGCCGGCAGGCAGGCCTGCACCAGCAGCAAGGCGGCGCCCCAGTGCAGGTTCACCAGCGCGTCGACGTCGGTGAGCTGCACTTCGGGCAGCAGCGCGGGGCGGATCACGCCGGCGTTGTGGATGATCGTGGTGACCTCGAAGCGCGTGGCCAGGTCCTTCGCCGCCGCGGCCGTGGCCACGCGGTCCATCAGGTCCACCTCGACGTCGTGCATCTTCGGGTGCGCAATCCCGCTCTTGCGGCGCGCCAGCGAGATCACTTCGTAGCCGTCGGCCAGCAGCGATTCGCAGATGGCCTTGCCGATGCCGGCGCTGCCGCCGGTGACGACCGCGACCTTGTTCGGGTTCATGGCCTGTCCTCCACCAGCGCCAGCACGCGCAAGGGGCTGCCGCTGCCCTTCTGGATCTTCAGCGGCGGGCAGATCAGGACGGAGCCGGTGGGCGGCAGCAGGTCCAGGTTGGCCAGGCACTGCAGGCCGTACTTGCCGGCGCCGTGCATGAAGTAGTGGCAGGGATACGGCGGGCGCAGGTGGTAGCCCTGCCCCGCGTCGGTGCCGATCGCCTCGGAGCCGAAGCCCAGCACCTGGCGCTGCTCCACCAGGAACTGCACCGCTTCCGAGCTCGGGCCAGGCGTGTGCTGGCCGGCCTCGTCGAAGTTCTGGTAGGCCTCGGGGTCGGTGCGCTTGGACCAGTCGGTGCGCATCAGGACCCAGGCGCCGGCCGTGATGCGGCCGTGCTGCTGCTCGAAGCGCTCGATGTCGTCGACGGTCAGCAGGTAGTCCGGGTCCTTCTTCACCTGCTCCGAGCAGTCGATCACGAAGGCCGGCGCGACGAAGTCCTGCACCGGGATGGTGTCGACGGAGTTGTTCGGCAGGTCCTTGCCCGAGATCCAGTGGATCGGCGCGTCGAAGTGGGTGCCGGTGTGCTCGCCGCAGGAGAAGTTGTTCCAGTACCAGCCCGGGCCACGCTCGTCGTAGTGCGAGACCTCCTCGATGCGGAAGGGCCAGCACTGGCCCATCTCGGGCGGCAGCGCGATCTGCGGGAAGTCGGGCGTCAGCGTCTGCGTGAGGTCGACGACCCGGATGCGGCCGGAGACCAGGGCGGTCGCCAGGCTGGCGAGTGCGGAAGTGTCGGCCATCAGGAACCTCCCGCCGCGAGCTCGCGCTCGAGCACCTTGGGGTTGTCGCGCCAGCGCTCCAGCCATTCCTGCGCCACGTCGCCGGGGTACACGTCCTCGATGCCCTCCTTGAGCGCCTTGACGATGCTGCTGGCCAGCGCCGAGGGCGCGAGCTTGGGCGGCGGCAGGTTCTGGTTCCACTCGTCGTCGATGGGCCCGGGGAACACGTTCAGCACCCGGATGCCGGCCGGGCGCATCTCGGCGCGCAGGCATTGCGCCAGCGACAGCGCCGCCGCCTTGGACGCGGAGAACGTTCCGTGCGACGGGAAGTTCGAGAGCGCGTACACCGACAGCAGGTTCACCCAGGCCGCCGCATGCGTCACCCCGTCGGCCGAGCGCGCGCGCAGCGCGGGACCGAACTCCTGCGCCAGGCGCAGCAGGCCGAAGTAGTTGATCTCCATCTCCGACTTGGCGACATCGGTGCCGCGCCGGTTGGCGATGCCGAACGCGCGGTGCAGCTCCGCGTTGTTGACGACGATGTCGACCTTGCCGCCGATCTCGCCGGCCAGCTCGGTCACCGAGCGGCCGTTGGTCACGTCCAGCGGCACCAGGGTGACCTCCTTCATCTTCGAGATGTCCTCGAAGCCGGGCAGCTTCTTCCAGGGTTCGGCGTGGCCCACCCAGACGATCTCGGCGCCGGCCTTCACCAGCGCCTGCACCAGGGCCTGGCCGACCGCGGTCTTGCCGTCGGTCACCAGGATCTTGCGGAACTTGGGGTCGCTCGTCATTTCTCTCAGCATCCTGTCGTCTGCCATGTGTTCACTCCCCTGCTCGGGAAAACCGATCAGCACCGCCTGGCCCGCGCGGTCGAGGCGCGCGCCCACGTGCACCCGCGCGGGGGCCTCGCCCACTTCACCGTGCAGGTGCACGATGACCGACGGGCCCGCATCCAGGTGCACCAGGCCCATGCGCCAGGGCAGGCGCTCGCGGAAGAAAAGGTCGTTGCTGTGGTGCAGCGTTGTGGTGGCCAGCAGCGTGCCCTGGCCGGTTTGCGGCTTCCACTGCAGCCGCGGCGACAGGCACTGGTGGCACGCCTCGCGCGGCGGGTACTGCACCGCGCTGCAGTCCTTGCACACCTGCAGCTCGAAGCGGCCTTCGGCTGCAGCGGCCGTCATGCCCAACGCGACGCGCCCGCGCGCCCAGGGCGGCAGGTTCATCTGCCGCGTGCGCAGGACGGGGTTCTTGCGCTTGGGCTTCATCAGCGGCATCGTCATGCGGACCTCCCGAGCAGCACGGCGCCCGTGCACAGGCAGCGGTCGTAGGTGACCATGCCGAAGCCGGTGACCAGGCCCAGCTGCGCATCCTTGACGGCGCGCTCGCCGGCCTGGCCCGTGAGCTGGCGGATGCTTTCGGTCATGCCCAGGAAGCCGCCCGCGGCGCCCGCCTGGCCCACCGAGAGCTGGCCGCCGCTGGTGTTGTTGGGGAAGCTGCCGTCGAAGGTGGTGCCGTGCTCGCGCACGAAGGCCGCGCCTTCGCCCTTGCCGCAGAAGCCCAGGTCCTCGAACTGGATCATCACGATCACCGGGTAGTCGTCGTAGGTCTGCACGAAGTCCACGTCGGCGGGCTTCGCGCCGGCCTGGGCATAGAGATCGTCGCGGTCCATGCGCCAGCCGCCACGCACCATGACGGGATCGTCGGAGTAGGCGTTGTGCCGCTCGATGGCGCCGCGCACCAGCACGTGCTGCAGGCCCAGCTCCCGTGCCTTCTCCTCGCGCATCACGAGGAAGGCTTCGGCGCCGGCGCAAGGCATCACGCAGTCGAACAGGTGGATGGGGTCGGAGATCGGCCGCGCCGCCATGTACTCGTCCAGCGTCAGCGACTTCTTGAACAGCGCGTTCGGGTTGCGCAGCGCGTTGGTGCGCTGGTCCACCGCGATGCGGCCGAAGTCCTCGCGCCGCGCGCCGTAGGTGCGCATGTAGTTCGCGGTGATCATCGCGAAGATCGAGTTCGGGCCGCCCGAGCCGTACGGGTAGCTGGCGTCGCGCGCGAAGTTGCTGAAGGCACCCAGCGTCAGGCGGAAGGAGTCGACGTGGTTGGTGTCGGCGGCGACACAGGCCACGATGTCCGCGTCGCCGGCCTGCACGGCACGCGCGGCGCGCCGCAGCGACATCACGCCCGATGCGCCACCCGTGGGGATGTGGTCCAGCCAGCGCGGCGACACGCCCATGTGCTGCGTCACGCCCACCGCCGTGTCGGGCGACAGCGAGAAGCTGCTGACCGTGAGGCCGTCGATCTGCTCCTTGGCAATGCCGGACTCGCGCACCAGGGCCTGCAGCGCCTGGCCGATGAACCAGTGCGCGTTGTGCGTGGAGTAGCGCACGTACGGCACGGTCACCGGGACGGCGACCGCCACGCCTTCGTAGGACATGCGACGGCTCATCGTTCCTGCCTTTTCTTCATGGTGCGCGTATCGATGCAACACGCCATGCCAGGCAAGGAACGCGCCAGCTCGCGCAACTGGCCGCGCTGGATCTTCTGCGAGGGCGTCAGCGGCACTTCGTCGACGAAGGCCACGTAGCCGGGCGCCTTGTAGTAGGCCAGCTGCGCGAGCGCGTGCTGCACGATGCTCGCGGCGATGGCTTCGCGTTCGGCAGCGGGCACGGGATCGCGCGCGATGATGCAGGCCAGCACCTCGTCGCCGCGCACGTCGTCGGGAGTGGCGGCCACCGCGGAACTCTTCACGGCGGGATGCTGGTTCAGCACGCTTTCGACTTCCACCGCGGAGATGTTCTCGCCGCTGCGGCGGATCACGTTCTTCTTGCGGTCGATGAAGAACATGTGGCCGGCTTCGTCGCGCCTGACCATGTCGCCCGTGTGGAACCAGCCACCGGCCCACGCTTCATCGGTCGCTTCCGGGTCCTTGAGGTACCCGGCGAAGAAGTAGCGGCGGGGATCGGGGCCGCTGGAGCGCACCAGCAGTTCGCCAGGCACCCCCGCGGGAACATCCTGCCCCTCGTCGTCCACCAGCCGCACCTCGACGAAGGACTCGACCTGGCCGAAGCAGCTGGTGCCCACGTGGCGCGGCTCGTGGTTGGCCATGATGCAGGCGGCCGCGCCGGTCTCGGTCATGGCCCAGGCTTCCACCAGCGGGAAGCCGAAGCGCTCCTCGAAGACCGCATGGTTCTTCTTGTCCACGCCGGCGCCGAAACCCCAGCGCACCTGGTGCTGGCGGTCGGCCGGCGAGGCCGGCGCCGACAGCAGCATGGCGGGCATGACCCCCAGGTAGTGGACGATGCTCGCGCGGCTGTCGCGCACGCTCTGCCACCAGCTTTTCGGATGGAAGCGATCGAGCTGGATCAGGCAGCCGCCGGCCGTGACCACCACCATCGTGGAGAAGGCCATGGCGTTCACGTGGTTCAGCGGCAGCGGCGTGATGATGCGTTCCGTGTCGGGACGCACGGAGCACACGCCGTCCAGGCCCGCGTACCAGTCGCCGGCGCGCAGGAAGTACGCGTTGGACAGGCGGCAGCCCTTGGGACGGCCGGTCGTGCCGGAGGTGTACAGCAAGGCGCACTCGGTCGCGAGGCCCGGGGCGTCCGCCGCCTGCGGAGCGGGCGCTGGCGCTGCGGGCACGCTGCCCTCGGCCGCCGGGTCCCAGACGCGCATGCGCACGCCGGCGGCCGCCGCGGCGGCGCGCAGGTCGGCCGCGCGTTGCGGCAAGGTCACCGCGAGAACGATCTCGCTGTGGCCGATGAGGTATTGCAGTTCGGCCGAGCGCATCTCCGCGTTGACCGGCACCACGCTGGCGCCCAGGGCATTGAGCGCGAACCAGTGGAACAGGAAAGCCGGGCGGTTCTCCAGCAGGAGGCCGACGCGGTGTCCGTGGCCGTAGCCGGCGGCCGCATAGGCCTGGCGCAGGCGTTCCACCTCCTGCGTGGCCTGGGCCCAGCTCACGGGCTGCGCCGGGATACCGTAGACCTGCGCGGTGACGGCGTCGAGGTACAGGAATTCGTTGCCCGGCGCGCGGGCGGCCGTGGCGGCGAAGCGCTGGTGGACGGTGGAGACCATCATCATGTTCAGATGAACAGCTGCACGGCCGGCAGGGCGGCGTCGGGATTGAGCAGGTTCACGCGCTTGAGCGTCATGCGCAGCGCGCCTTCCTGCACCGTGAGGTGGTGCAGGAAGTGGCCCACGTAGAACTGCAGCTCGTCGCCCTGCGACTCGGTGTAGTGGAACTCCGTGCGCACGACATAACGGTTGGCGTGCGGCTCGAAGGTCTCCACCGTGGGCGTCTGCAGCAGGTGGTGCGAGCGGCTGCGCGGCTGCTGCGAAAAGGCGCGCGGGCTCTTCAGGCGCTCGATGCGCAGCTCGCGCAGCAGCTTGTCCTCGTACATGTGCGAGGTGTGGTTGATGCCGTCCTCCTGGTCAGGCACCAGCGGCACCCAGTAGAAGGCGTCGTCCGTGAACAGGCGGTTCCACTCCTCGTACTTCTTCTCGTCGAGAAGGCGCGCCTCGCGCACGACGAAGTCGATCAGGTCCTGGCGGGTCGGGTCGCTCATGCCTCGCCTCCCATGGTCAGCGTCATGTACTTCGCCCAGGCGCGGTACTGGTTGCGCATGGAGATCTCGCTGGTGCCGTTGGCCGTCAGCTCGCGCTTGCCGATCTCGTTCTCGTGGAAATTGCGGTGCAGGCTGACCCATTCGTTGCCGCTGCCGTGCAGGCCGGCCTGGATCCCGCGGTAGGCCTGCAGGTCGTCGTGGCCCACCACCGAGAAGGGCGAATTGATCAGGCGGCTGTACATGGTCGTGCGCTGCAGCAGCTCCGGCGGCGCCCCCTTCAGGCGGAAGGTCCAGCTCTCCACCAGGCACTTGTCGGCGGCGATCGGCTTGACCACGCGGATCGCCTGGATCGCGCCCTTGATGGTGAGGTTCGGGTAGTACACGGTGTTGTGCCGCGTGAGGCCCAGGATCGCGTGCGCCTTCTCCTCCCCGTAGGCCTTGTGCATGGCCTCCTCGTACGCCGGGATGCCGGAGTACTTGCTGTGGATGCTGAAGTTGACGCCCGAGAAGCTGTGCCCGTTGTCGTACACGCGCACGCCCATGTCCTCGAAGAACTTGTAGTCGGACATGAAGGGCACGAACTGCTCGATCGCCATCGGCTTGGGCGCATCGGCCGGCTTGTCCGCCCACATCTTCTTGGCCGTGCCCGCCGAGGACTCGTGCGCCACCATGGGGTGCATGGTGTCGTTGAGGTTCTCGATGAACATCTTCCAGTTGCACTGGTGCACGAAGCGCAGGCACCCGCCGGCGATCTCCAGCTCGCCTTCGGGCGAACGGTCGGCCATGTTGTCGATGGAGCTCAGCGACTCGCCGAAGTACTCCTCGAACTCCGGGCCAGCTTCGTTGAGCTTCACGAAGATGAAGCCGCGGTAGACGCGCACGTTCTTCACCGCCACCAGGCCCTTGGCCGACTCGCACTCGGACAGCTTCGTGCCTTCGTAGCCGTTCTTCAGCGGGATGGCCAGCAGCGAGCCGTCGGTCTTGAAGGTCCAGGCGTGGTAGGGGCAGCGAAAGAACTTGCCGGTGTTGCCGCAGCCCTCGTTGACCAGGCGCGAACCTTTGTGCGCGCAGCGGTTCATCATCACCCGCACCGAGTTGTCGGTGTGGCGCACGACGATCAACGGCCGGCCGCCGATCTCGTTGGTGATGTAGTCGCCCGGTTTGGGCAGCTGGCTGTCGTGGCCGACGTAGTTCCAGGTGTTGGCGAAGAAGTGTTCCTGCTCCAGCTCGAACACTTCCTGGCTGATGTACAGGTCGCGGTGCACGCGATCCGGCTGCACCAGGGCGCGCAAGGCCTCCGGGTTGCCGCGGTAGCTCGTGGTCGTCATCGAAGCTCGCTCCTCACAAGTCCAGCACCAGCCGCGGCCCGCGGGCGCGCGACACGCAGATCTGCATCACCTTGCCCGAGGCCTTCTCGGCATCGCTCAGGAAGTAGTCGCGGTGCGTGACCTCACCTTCCAGCACCGCCACGCTGCAGACGCCGCATTCGCCGCGCCGGCAGTCGAACATCGGGTCGCAGCCGTTCTGCTCCAGGCATTCCAGCAGGCTCTGGCCTGCCGCGACCTGCAGGGTCCGGCCGGACTGCGACAGCACCACCTCGTAGCCCGGCTCGCCCTCGGAAGCGGGCGGCGCGGAGAACAGCTCGAAATGCACGCGCTCGCGCGGCCAGCCGCGCGCCTGGGCGCCGGCCAGCACCGCGTCCAGCAGCAGCTGCGGTCCGCACACGTACAGCGTGTCGTTCCAGGCGCAGGCGTCCAGCAGCGCGCCGACGTCCAGCGGCGCGCCGGCCTCGTCGTCGGCATGCACGCGCAGGTCCTCGCGCAGCAGGTCCTGCAGTTGCGGCAGGAAGGCCAGCAGCGCGCGGCTGCGGCCGGCGTAGTGCAGGCGCACCGGCTGGCCGGTCGCGCGGCATTGCACGGCCATGCTGGCCAGCGGCGTGATGCCGATGCCGCCGGCCACCAGCACGGCCCGGCCGGCGCCCAGGGGGAAGTCGTTCTTCGGCGGCTCGATCGTGAGCAGGTCGCCGGCCTGCACCTTGTGCATGAAGCGAGAGCCGCCGCGGCCGCTGTCCTCGCGCCGGATCGCGATCACGTAGTCGCGGGGCGCGCCCAGGTCCGCACCGGCCTGCAGGTTCACCAGCGAATAGTGGCGCCAGTCCGTCGCACCCCCGGCCAGCGTGACCTGCACGCGCACGTGGGCGCCGGCGTCGTAGCCGGGCAGCACCGCGCCGTCGTCGGCACGCAGGCGCAACAGACGGATCAGCGGGTTGAGGTCGCGGGCCTCGACGACACGCAGCGCGAGGGTCATGCGGCCTCCTTCAACGGGCCACCCAGCGACAGGCGCACCAGCGCCGCGCCCAGTTGCGTGCCCGCCTCGTCCGCGAGGGCCGCGTCGCGCAACTCCCGCAAGGTGGCGGGGGCCAGGCGGGCACCGGCGCGGCGCACGACGTCCATCAGCGTCTCGTAGTTGCTCACGCCGCGCTCGTGGGTGTCGCCGTAGCCCTTGACCAGGCGCTGGCACTGGGCGACTTCCGCGGCGAGCTGCGGATTGATGGCGGCGGCCGCGGCGATGCGCTCCAGCCAGTCCTCGATGCGGCGGTTCTCCACTTGGTAGCGCAGGCTGCCGCGCCGCCACCGTTTCAACCCGGCCAGCGTGTACAGCAGCAGGAAGCCGCCGAGCGAACTGGTCTGCACCACCCTGCCCTTGCGCGTGGCGCGCTCCACCAGCGCGCGCGGCCAGCCGGAGCCGGCCAGCCAGCGGCCCAGGCCCGCCGGCAGCGTGTCGCAGATCTCCTGCAGGCGCGGGTGCATGAATTCGTTGATCGCCAGCACCTGGTCATCCTGCACGCGCACCTCGCTGCCGACGCGCTCGAAACGGCTGGCGCGGGTCTTCAGTTCGGCCACGCGCACCGTGTCCTCGTAGGACATCCACAGCGCGAGATGGCGCGCCGTGTCCAGCAGCAACTGCTGGTCGCCGCCGGGCAGCTGCTGCACGCGCTGCAGGCGATCGAGGTACAGGCCGGCATAGGCCGGATCCTGGTAGTCGACCAGGCGGCGCGTGCCTTCGACCAGCACCGGCTGGGCGGCAAGCGGAAAATCGCTGGCGATGCGCGCCAGCAGTGCGCGCACCTGCGGATCGTGCGGCGTGCCGGCCGGACGGAGTGCGGCCGGCGGGCTCGCCTCCTCGCGCACCGGTGCGTCCGCCTGGACGAAGCCGGCCGCGAAGGCGCGCAGGCTGGCCTTGACGCCGACGCCGCCGCGCTCGATGGTCGCCTCGAACTGCTCGCGGCTGAAGGGCAGCACGCCGGTGCCGGCGAGCGCGCCGAACAGCACGGCGCTGATCACGCTGCCGTTCTCCTCGGCCACCTGCGCCATGTCGAAGCGCACGAAGCGGCGCGCGGCCGACTGCGCGTGGGCCAGCAGGTTCTTGCTGTCCGTGCGGCCGTCGCCCATGGCGATCTTCTCGGCGATGGCATAGACACGGTGGGTGGAGGCCACCAGCGTGGTGCGGTCCGGCGTGACCAGGCCGCGCTGCACCGCGCGGCCGGCTTCCATCAGCTCGGAGGCGAGCACGACGTCCACGTCGCCCGGCAGGGGCATCAGCGCCAGCACCGGATGGCCGCCGTCGCGGTCGGCCTGCTCGCGCGGGTACATCTCGACGTAGTAGATGGTCGCGCCGGTGCGCTGGGCCACGCCCGGCACGGAGGTGGTCTGGGCGATGTAGCCGTTGGCCTCGCCCAGGTCCACGATCCAGTCGGCAAGGACACCGCCCCCTTCGCCGCCCATGGCGAGGACGGCGATCTTGATCGGCTGCTTGGCGTTCATGCGCTCCTCAGAAGGCGTAGCGTTCGCGGGTGCGCGCATCGCGGCGCTGCAGCGCGGCGATCACGGTACGGCTCACGCGCTGGCGCAGGCGGTCCCAGCGGCTGGGGTTGGTGACGATCTGCGCCTTGTAGAAGGAGGGGCACAGCACGGCGGCATGCGAGACCTCGCCGCACAGGCCGCAGCCCACGCAGGAATCGAGCACCGTGGCGATCGGGTCGCTGCGCAGCGGGTCCGGGTTCGGCTTGATCGACAGCGAGGGGCAGCCGGACAGGCGGATGCAGGAGTGGTCGCCCGTGCAGGTGTCGGCATCGATGCCGAAGCGCTCGCGCACCACGCGCTTGCCTTCGGCGACGGCCTTGCGCGCCAGCGGCTTCTCGCGCCGCTGCCGGTTCAACATGCACTCGGACTGGGCCACCAGCACCTTGGGGCCCTTCTCCCTGGTGGTCAGGGCCTCGCGCAGCGCGTCGCGCATGCCGGCGAGGTCGTAGGTGTTCCTGATCGTCCTGACCCAGTTCACGCCGACGCCGCGCGCCGCCTTCTCGATCGCATGGCCGGTGCTGCGCGTCTTGTTCTCGGCGGTCGACGACAGGATGTCCTGGCCGCCGGTGGCCGAGGTGTAGCTGTTGTCGACGACGATGGTCAGGTTGTCGCTGCGGTTGAACACCGCGTTGGCGACGCCGCTGGTCAGGCCGTTGTGCCAGAAGCCGCCGTCGCCCATCACGCTGATCGCGCGCTTGTGGCCGTCTTCGGTGTTGAGCGCCGCCGCGCCGGCGCTGCCCAGGCCGTAGCCCATGGTCGTATTGCCGAGGTTGAAAGGCGGCAGGATGGAGAACAGGTGGCAGCCGATGTCAGCGCTGACGTGGTGCGGGCCCAGCTCGCGTTCGACCAGCTTCATCGCCGTGAAGATCGGGCGCTCCGGGCAGCCGGTGCAAAAGCCCGGCGGGCGGGCGGCGACGCTGTCGGCCAGCGGCTTGAGCGGGATCACCTTGGGCGGCCTGGCGGCCACGGGCTCCGGCTGCAGGCGGCCGACCTTCTCGAGGAAGGCTCGCACGCCCTTGAGCGTCTCGGCCGCCGTGTATTCGCCCGCCACCGGCAGCAGGTCCTTGCCGTGCAGTGCCGTGTCCACGTTCGCGCGGCGCAGGATGGTGGCGACGTTCTGCTCGATGAAGTTGGGCTGGCCCTCCTCCACCATCAGCACCGCCCGCTTGCCGCGGCAGAAGCGCAGCACTTCGTTGTCCACCACCGGGTAGGCCACGTTCATGCAGTAGAGCGGGATGCGGCTGTTGCCGTAGACGTCGGCAAAGCCCAGGCGCTCCAGCACGCGCAGCGCGGTGTTGTAGTTGCCGCCCTGGATGATGATGCCGATGTCGTCGGCGCCTTCGGCGAAGAACTCGTTGAGCCCGCGCTCCTCGATGAACTTCACGGCGGCCGGCCAGCGCTCGCGCACCTTCTCCTGCTCGTGCACGAAGCTCGCCGGCGGCAGCACGATGCGGCTGACGTCGCGCTGCGGATTGTCCAGCGCCTGGCCGATGGTGAAGTCGGGGCGCTTGTTCTCGGAGGCGGTGAACTCGCCGTGCACGTGGCAGGCGCGGATGCGCAGCTGCAGCATCACGGGCGTGTGGCTCGCCTCGGAAAGCTCGAAGCCTTCCTTGACGGCCCGCACGATGGAAGGCAGGTTGGGCCGCGGGTCCAGCAGCCAGATCTGCGACTTCATCGCGAAGGCGTGGCTGCGCTCCTGCATGATGGAGGAGCCCTCGCCGTAGTCCTCGCCGACGACGACCAGCGCGCCGCCGGTCACGCCGCCGGACGCCAGGTTCGCGAGCGCATCCGAGGCGACGTTGGTGCCGACCGTGGCCTTGAAGGTCACCGCCCCGCGCAGCGGGTAGTTGACGGAGGCGGCGAGCGTCGCGGCCGCGGTGGCCTCGCTGGCGCTGTTCTCGAAGCGGATGCCTTGCTCGGCCAGGATGTCCTGCGCGTCGGCCAGCACGTCCATCAGGTGCGAGATGGGCGCGCCCTGGTAGCCGGCCACGTAGGCGACGCCGGATTCCAGCAGCGCCTTGGTGACGGCCAGGATGCCTTCACCACGGAATGTCTCGCCCGCTCCCAGGCGCAACTTCTTCACTTCCTCGACGAACGATCTCTCGGCCATCTATGTCTCCGGTGTCGTGGCGTCGTGACACGCCAGCTGCACTTGTCTGCGGATTAGTTTAAGCTGGAACATATGAAAAGTCATGCAGTTTCTGTGCCTAGGGAATACCCGGATTTGCACGGCACGCGCAGGACGGTTCGGGGTGCGCGGCCGAGCACGGCAAGCGCGCCCGCACCCTTCGTCGACGCCTACCTGCCGGCCCTGCTGGCGCAGGCGCACGAGCTGGTCGCGAGCGAGTTCCACGCCATTGCCGCACAGCACGGGCTGACCTCTTCCGAGTGGCGGGTGCTGGCCACGCTGGCGGGCGGCACACCCACCAGCATCGGGCAGCTCGCGCGCATCGTCGTGATGAAGCAGCCGACCGTCACGCGCCTGCTCGATCGCATGGAAGCCACCGGACAAGTGCAGCGCGTGCCCCATGACGGGGACCGGCGCATCACTTTGGTCACCATCACGCCGCGCGGCCAGGCGCTCACCGACAAGCTCGTTCCCCTGGCACGCGAACACGAGGCGCGCGTGCTGGCACCGTTCGGCGCGCAGCGCGCGAATGCGCTCAAGCAGTCCTTGCTCCAGCTGATCGGAATGTAGGGTGGCGTCGCGCCAGCGACGGCAGGTGAGCGACGCGAACCCCACCGCTGGCCCCCTCGACTACGCGACGAGCACCGCCCGCCCGCCATGCCCGCGCGTCGCGATCCACTGCATCGCCTCGTGCGCCTGCGCCAGCGCAAACTCGCGCACCGCCAGCTGCAAGCGCCCGTCCGCAATCCGCTGCAGCAACTGCGGCGCCGCCGCCCGCGCGGCAGCTTCGCGCCGGATGATGTTCAGCGGCAGCAGGGCGATGTCCCGCTGCAGGAGCTCGGGCAGGTCCAGGAGCGTCTGCGTCCCGCCGGCATAACCCACCAGCACGGCGCGCCCGCCGGGCTTCACCCCGCGCAAGGCTTGCGGCAGCACGCTGCCGCCCACCATGTCCAGCAGCACGTCCGCCTCGGGTTTCGTTTCCCGCGCGGCATCGAAAGCCTCCACCTGCGCACCGGCTTCGCGCGCGAGCTGCACCGCGATGGAGCCGACCGCACCGGAAGCGCCGCTGACCAGCACGCGCTCGCCGGCGCGCAGCTTCGCGACCTCGTGCAGCGCCACCCAGGCGGAGGTGCAGGGCGAGAAGAAGGCAGAGCCAAGCGCGAAGGACACGCCCGCGGGCAGTTCGCCCAGCGCGTCGTCGGCGACCTCGATCAGCTCACGCCAGGTGCCGTCCCGGGCGATGCCGAGGCCGGCGCCGCGCATCCACACGCGCGTGCCGGGCGCGAAGCGATCACCCGCCACGACCACGCCGGCCGCCTCGACGCCGGGCACGTAAGGCAGCGGCGGATGGCGCAGGAAGGCACCGCTCCACACCGTGCGATCGATGTGGCCCACGGTGGCGGCATGCATGCGCACCAGCGTGCGGCCCGGCCCGCCCTGCGGCGGCGGCAGTTCCTCGACGCGGGGCGGCTCGCCCCAGGCGTGTACGCGCACCGCCCTCATCGCTGCGCCTCCAGAAAGCGCAGCACGGCCTGCGCGAAGACCTGGGGCAACTGGTCCGGCAAGGGCACCATGCCTTCGGGGATCTCGGCGAGCTGTGCTTGCGGCAGCAACTGCAGCCACTGCTGCGCGTGCGGTGCGGCGAAGGGATCGGCGCCGGCGCGGATCACCAGCACCGGCTGCGTCACCGAAGCGATGCACTCCTCCATCCGGTAGGACGCGACGGCGCGGTGGCCGCCTTCGACATCGCCGCTGACCTTCAATGCATCCGCGACGAAGGCCTGCAGGAGATCGGGCCGGCCGGCCGGATAGAAGCCCTGGCGCTTGCGCCAGAGCGCCGCCAGGTGGCTGCCATCCTCGCTCGCGTCGACGGCATCGATCGGGGGCCGCTGCGCGCGCACGCGGCGGAACTCCGCGTCGGTGTAGGGCGTGGACGAAAGGACCAGCGAGCGCACGCGCGCCCCCTGCCGCGCCGCCAGTTCGACGGCGATCACGCCGCCGGTGTGGTGGCCGACGACGTGTGCGCGGCCGACACCGAGCTGGTCGAGCAGCTGTGCCGCCACTGCCGCCCACGCTTCGATGGAAGCGGCGCCCGCGGGCGGATCGGACGCACCGAAGCCCGCCGTGTCCATGGCGATGGCGCGGTAACGCCCGCCCAGCAGCGGCAGCACCTCGCGGTACTCGGTCCAGCTGCGCGGGGTCTGGTGCAGCAGCAGCACCGCCGGCGCGTCGCGTGGCCCGCATTCCGCATAGTGCACCTGCCCGTGCGGCAGCTCCGCGTACGCGCGGCGGATCGTCATGGGAGGGTGCGCTCCGCCGGCGGCTTCCACAAGCCAGCATGCTTGAGCATGCCCAGGGTGCGCGACAGCACGTCCAGGCGATAGGCGCCCACGTCGCGGCCTTCGTACTGGTAGAAGCCGCTGCCGGTCTTGAGGCCCAGCCTGCCCTCTTGCATCATGCGGTCCACGATCGCCGGCGCCTGGTAGCGGTGCGGGTCGATGCTGCCGGCCATCTCCCGGCTCGCGTGGTGGAGGATGTCGCAGCCGCCGAAGTCGATGAATTCGACAACGCCCAGCGCGGCGAAGCGCAGGCCCATGCCGTAGCGCGTGGCCTTGTCGATCTCTTCCGCCGTCGCCACGCCCTCTTCCACCATGCGCGCGGCCTCGTTCATGACCAGCGCCTGCAGCCGCGGCACGATGTAGCCCGGGGCGGCCCCGCACACGACGGGCAGCTTGCCTATGCCTTCCATCAGCGCGCGCGTGCGCGCCAGCACCTGCGCGCTGGTGCCCGGGTGCGTGCTCAGCTCCACCACCGGGATCACGTAGGCGGGATTGAGCCAGTGCATGTTGAGGAAGCGCTCGGGCTTGTCGACGATCTCCGCCAGCTGCGTCACCAGGATGCTGCTGGTCGTCGAGGTCAGGATCGCGTCGGGCCGGCAGTGGCGGTTGATCTGGGCGAAGGCTTCCCGCTTGGCCTCCATGGTCTCGGGCACGCCTTCGAACACGAGCTCGGCGGCCGCGAGCGCGTCAGCCGCGCCGGCGGCATCGACCATCTCCACGCGGGCGGCGATCGCGGGGATCTGCCCTTCCGCGATCGCTCCCAGCTTCGCCAGACCCAGCAGCGCGCCGCGGACCTCGGCCGAGGCCTCGTCGCGCAGCTTCTGCCAGGCTTCGGGCGTGCGCTGGCGCAGGTCGACCAGCGCGATGCGGTGACCGGCGTACGCGAAGCTGATCGCGATGCCGCGGCCCATGCGCCCGGCGCCGACCGCGACGAAACGGGGGGCGCTCACTGGACTACCCTCCTGACATTCGTCTGCGTAGGCGTGCCGCTGCGCAGGGTTGTCCACGGCGACGGGCGTCGCTGGCGACGAACGCTCGCCGCGGGGGGCAACCCGTGTTCAGCGC